>JAZLHK010000048.1:0-3930 GCA_045616805.1 Fibrobacter sp. | reverse complement strand
TGGTGAAATCCTCATCAAGTGTCAAATCAAACAGTAGCTCTTCTGCGAAGTCTTCTTCATCAGTTGTTTCGAGTAGTAGCGAATATGTGCCGTTTGATAGGACAGAGCCTTTTGATGGAACACATTGGCGTAAAGGTGATTATGTGAAGTTTGTCCATGGACGAAATAATCGAGAGTATTACTATATACAGATAAGCGGAAAAGATACTGCCGGTCGAAAAGCTACGATTAAAGTTATGGCAGAAAACTTGAATATTGGCGAAATGGTCCGTGGAAGGAAAAATCAGGAAGATAATGATAAGATAGAGCGGTATTGCTATAATAATGATACGACAAATTGTGACCGCTATGGTGGACTTTACCAGTGGGCAGAAATGATGCAATTGCCTAGCGATTGTAACCAAAAAGATTGTCGGGATCAATATGATACTATAACATATCATCACAAGGGAATATGCCCCGATGGATGGCGATTGCTTACATACAATGACTTTTATATTGTTGTTCATGCCGATGGAAATACCCATGGTGTTGAAGGAACCCGTTCTGCATATGGTTTTGGTGGCTACAATACCACAGGGTATAGCCTTGTTGGGGCTGGCGTCAATTGGAATGGTTCCTTTAGGGACATAAATGACGCCACTTATTGGCATTACCCTGAAGAAAATCCAGAAAATTATGCAGAGAAATCTAAGGCATCGTATCAATACACTCTAGCAACCGGCATCCCTATTTCAAACACTTTTAAAACGCATGGTTTTTCAGTCCGTTGCGTAATGGATGAATAATTCAATCGGAGCCTAGACAGAGACTGCTTTGCGTTATACAACCGTTGAGGTCGATATGTCTAAAAAGTCAGCAAGGAAAATTTGCTCGTGATGACTGCAAAATCGGCATCCTTCAACAGCGCAAGATTTGCATAGAAACATTTAACAGAGTTTTAACATGAACACTTTCAAAAAAATCACACTCACCAGCGCGGTCGCTTTTGCGCTGTTCACCTTTAACGCCTGCGGTGACGACTCTAACTCTACCAGTGTTCCAAGCGAAAACAGCGCACTAAGTTCCGCTGTTGAGGACGATGAATCCTCCTCCAGCGTCAACGGTGACTCGTCCTTTTCTGTTCCGGGTTCCTCCTCAAGCGTCATCCTGAGCGATAGCGAAGGATCTAGCAGTAGCGTCAAGGGCAGTGCCCCAGCCGATGGGGCGTCATCCTCTTCTGTCATTTCCGACCCCGATCGGGAATCTAGTAGTTCCTCGGAAAAATTCAGCAGCAGTTCGGCTAAGTCCAGTTCCTCGGTGAACTCCTCATCAAGTGTCAAGTCTAGCAGCAGTTCTTCCGTAAAACAGTCTTCTTCGTCTGTGGCTAAGTCTAGCAGTAGTGGGGAGTATGTTCCTTTTGACCATTCTCTTACTCTTGCGGGAGCTTATAAAGTTGGTGAAGATGCCTATCACCAGTTTACGGATGAGCGTAATGGGCGCAGTTACTATTATATAACGATTACGGGTAAAGATACTAGTGGAAATGCAGCCTCTGTGACCGTTATGGCGGAAAATTTGAATATTGGCGTTGACGTGTTAGGAACGCAAGACCAGACTGATGATAAAGTGATTGAACGCTATTGCTACAATGATGATACCACCAATTGTGACCGCTATGGAGGCCTTTACCAGTGGGCGGAAATGATGCAACTACCTAGCGCGTGTAACAATATGGATTGTTCGGATAGATATGACCCATCGAATCATCGGGGAATTTGCCCAGAGAATTGGCGCATTTTGACTTATAATGATTTCTATATCATTTTGAATAGCAATGGAAACACACATGGAATAGAGGGCTTGCGGTCGACGTTTGGTTGTGGAGGATATAATGAAACAGGTTTTAGCCTTGTATGTAGTGGGTATAACTGGGAGTATAAATACAAAAATTTAGATAAAGGAATTTATTGGTTCTATCCAGAAGAATCTTTCTCGGATTCACAAAACGCGAGTGGATCTTTTACAGGTCTATCTATGACAACCGTTAGAAAAGGTTCTTATAATAAATCACATGGATTTACGGTTCGATGTGTAATGTCTAAATAAAACTTTTTTTGTCTAAATAATTAATTCATCAACAAAGAGTAGATATGTCTAAAAAACAGCAGAAGAAAAAACTGAATGCAAGTAACTTCAAAATTGAGGCTCTCGAACCTCGTTTGATGATGGATGGAAATCTTTAAACAGCTGCTTTTTCTGAATATCCAGGGCAGCCACGGCAAACGCCACCAGCCCCTAAACCTCACGAAACTTCAACAACAAGACATTCAAGAAAATGCCTTCCGCCGTTCCGCATTGGGTTCGCGTTAGGCCCCGCAGCCCGTATGGGTTCGGACGCGAAGCGGCTGAACGACAAAAAGACCGAACTGGATTTTTCCAGCTCGGCCTTTTTATAGCGCAAGAGGGCCGGCCCGCCAGGGCAACGCCCTCAAACTACAAAGCAAAAAAAATTCTCGCCCGGCCTTGACACCGCCAAAACTTTTGTATAAATTTAATAGTGAACAAAAGAACACTATCGCGTAAAGTCGCGAGCAGGTGCATTGTTTTCGCGGCGAGTGCCGCCCGTTTATTAGATGAATCAAGCCGTCGCTTTTCAAGCCTGTAGCGACTGGAGGAAAAATGGATAGAAAGATCAAGCCCATCGAGGAGTTGACCATCAGGGACAACTTCATGTTCGTGAAAGTCTTCAGCGACGAGGAAATCGCCAAGCCGTTTCTCAAGGCCCTTTTGAAGGTCGATATCGAGAAAGTCAGCGTCGTCGGCGAGGCCTTCCAGCAAAGCAATCCCAACAAAAAGTGCATCCGCTTCGACATCATGGTCAAGGAAGACGGCAACGGCATCGGCCGCGTATTTGACTTAGAGATGCAGATGGTCGATACCAAGGAACTTCCGCTCCGCGCCCGCTACTACCAGGGTGTCTGCGACACGGAAACGCTCGGCAGTTCCCATCGGTACAAGGAGCTGAAGGAACAGTATATCGTCTTCCTCTGCCCCAAGGATATTTTCGGCAAGGATCGCCCCATTTACGAGTTCGAGAACCGCGAAAAGAACGACCATTCCCTGACCTTGGGCGACCTCACTTATAAAATTTTTTGTAATTTTAGCAAGTACGAATCGGTAACCGACGAAGCCGTTCGCGACTACCTGAAGTATTTCGCCACCGATGAAGCGACATCGACAGCAACGAAGGCCATCAAGAACAGGGTGGACTTCTATCACAAGGACCCCAAGACAAGGAGCGACTACATGACTTTTGAAGCAATGCTTGAAGAGGAACGCGATGAAGCGGCCGCTGCCAAGACTAAGGAACTTGCCAAGGCCTTGCGTGATCAGGGGAAACTTACTTTGGCCGAAATTGCTTCTGTTTCTGGCCTCACTCCCGAAGAAATCAAGGCCCTGTAAAAGAGGCGCAGTCTCGCATTTGCGTCAAGAGCCGTTTCGCCCTGCTTTCGCGTTAGGGCTGCAGCCACTTAGAGCTTTGCTCTTGTGGGCCATGGGCCCCTTTAGGGGACCCCGCCGCCTGTATGGGGTCGGACTCGCGCGGCGCTTGCCTTGTGCAGTCGCAGGTCGCGCGAGGCTGAACGAAATAAAAACGAGCCGAGTGTCGCGGCGAATGTGTTTACATATTCGCCATGACCAAGGCGTTTTTGTATAGCGCAAGGGGCCGGCCCGCCAGGGCAACGCTCAAAACATCGCCCCCTGTCGCCTATAGTTTGCAAAGTGAAATTTTTTCCCGCCCCGCCTTGACCGCGCCCAAATTTTTGTATAAATTTAGTAGTGAACAAAAGAACACCAATCAAACCGTCGCTTTTTTTAGCCTGTAGCGACTGGAGGAAAGTATGAATAAAGCAGTTTCTGCCAATAATGGCGAATTCCATACCGAAGTTT
>JAZLHK010000047.1:0-240761 GCA_045616805.1 Fibrobacter sp. | reverse complement strand
TATTGTGTTCGCACCGGAGTTCAGGAGGAAAATCCTCTATACCCAGAAAAGGGAAATTGTGGGACGAATACTTAGAAAGCTTTGTGGGTGGAAGGGTGTAGAAATTTTGGAAGCGGAAATTTGCCCCGACCATATTCACATGCTTGTCGCCATACCTCCGAAACTTTCGGTATCGAGTTTTATGGGGTACCTGAAGGGAAAGAGCAGCCTGGAATTGTACGATACGATCCAAGAACTGAAAAACCGGTTCCGGAATCGGGAGTTTTGGTGCCGAGGCTACTATGTTGACACGACAGGTAAAAACACCGAACGGATAAAGGCGTATATTCGACAACAGTTGGAAGAGGATAAGTTGGGCGAACAAATATCTATGTTCGGCAGGTAGTGCCCGTTTACGGGCGGCCAAGTAAGGACTCCCGCAGGTGGCAGATTTCCGTGCGTGCCCTTGCACGCGGCTAGTATCCTAGGGCTACGCCCGTATATGAAGAACCACCGGCTTTGCCGGTGGGTCACTTTTTTTATCATTTGAAGAAAGAGGCGTGTCGTATGAATTTATACCGTAAGGCCATTGGTTCTTTGGATTGGGGGACCGCTCCCGTATTTGTTGTTGGTCATAAGTCTTCTGATGGGGATTCCGTCATGGCGGCCCTGGCCTATGCAAAGCTTATGGAAGCACTTGGGCATAATGCTGTTGCCAAGATGGCGGGGAAGGCCAATAACGAAACTGCCTTTGCGGCAAAGGCCTTTGGAATAGACCTGCCGACAGAGGTGTGTTCTGCGCAGGATCTGCGCGATAGGTCTACTTCTACCGAAGATCCTGTTCGCCTGATTCTTGTTGACCATAGCGATTACGCCCAGGCCGTCGATGGAGCCAGGGAGGCGCGCATTCTGCAGATTATCGATCATCATGGAATCGGCGATGTTGCGGAATCCAAACTTCTGTACGCCAAGTATATGCCCGTGGGATCCACCTGCAGTATTGTATACACTAGCTTCAGGGAGCTTGGTGTTGAAATCTCGGTTGATGTTGCAAAAGTTCTTTTTGCGGGAATCCTTTCGGATACGTTGAATCTGATGAAGGTGACTGTGACTGATGTGGACCGTGCTGTCTATGAGGATCTCCTGAACATTCTTGCTGGTGCCTGGTCCTTGGATTTGCCGGCAGCCCGAGAAGAGGTGAACAAGATTTACTCTGGCATGGTGGAGGCTGCCCACGATTTTAGCTCCATGACGGACGAGGAAATTTTCAATTCCGATGCCAAGGACTATGTGATTGGCGGAGTGATGTTCAGCCTGGGAAGCCTGGACTGCCGTGACGTTGCCCATGTGGATGAATTTGCCGACAGGATGCTGGCTGTGATGCCTTCTGTTGCTGCTACTACAAATAACCAGATGGCATTTTGCCGTTTAGGTTTTGAAGACAAGACGTACATGCTTTATGCTGGCGTTGATGGATCATCTTCGGTGCGGGCGAAGTTGCTTGCCGAAAAGACTTTTGGACCGTCGAAACGAAAGGGCGTTGTGTATTGCAGTCGTCGCTTGAGCCGTAAGCTCGACGTTGTGCCAATGATTACAAGGGCTCTGATTTAAAAATTGAATTTGCTCGTGCTGGCTGTTGGAAAAAATAAAAGTCCCCGTTCTGGGGACTTTTTTTGAACTCGAGGTAATCACGACGTTAGTCGTGAATTACCGATAAATCGAGAGTCGCGGCAAAACAAGGTTTTGACATGACCGAGGTATGAAGTAATCACGACGTTAGTCGTGAATGGAATTCTTCAGGCCTTCGATGAGGCGTGCAAAACTGGAATCTGTTTCCATTTCCTTCTTGACGCTCTTGATTGCGTGAACCACGGTGGAGTGATCCTTGCCGCCGAAGCGGGAACCGATGCTCTGGAGGCTGATGGAGGAACATTCGCGCATGAGGAACATGGCCACCTGGCGAGCCTTGGAAATTTCCTTGGTGCCACGGCCCGGTTCCGTAAGCTTTGCTTCGGGAACTTCGTAGTGCTTGGAGACGGCGTGGAGTACGGCGTCCAGGCTGACTCGGCGACGGAGGGTGGGGGCGATTTCTGCCACGACCTTCTGGGCAATGCCCATGTCGATGTCGTGGTTCATGAGGCTGGACTGAAGTGTCAGCTTGATGATGGCACTTTCCAGGCAACGGACGTTGCTTGCAATCTTTTCTGCCAGGAAGTGGAGCACTTCGTCGCTGATTTCCAGGTGACGTTCCTCGGCCTTCTTGTGGAGAATTGCTTCGCGGGTTTCTACGTCAGGGGGCTGGATGTCGACGGTGAGGCCCCATGCAAAACGGCTCACCAGACGGTCGGAAAGATTCTTCACTTCCACAGCCGGAGCATCGGAGGTGAGAACGATCTGCTTGCCTGCCTGATGGAGGGCGTTAAAGATCAGGAAAAATTCATTCTGGGTTTCGTACTTGCCAGTCCAGTTCTGGATGTCGTCGATGAGGAGAATGTCCACTTCGTTACGGTAGAAGTCGCTCATCTCGGTGACGCGGCTTTCGCGGAGGCACTTCAGGTACTGCTGGGAAAAGTCTTCGCTGGTCAGGTAGCACACGCGCTTGTTCGGGTCTTCTTCCAGGATGTAGTTGCCGATGGCCTGCAGAAGGTGAGTCTTGCCCAGGCCGCTGGAACCATAAATGAACAGCGGGTTGTACTGAGTGCCGTCGGGATTACGGGCGACTGCCAGTGCTGCATTGAACGCAAGCTGAGCCTTGTCGCCGGGCACGAAGTTTTCAAAACGGAAACTGCCGGACAGAGGAACGCTGGGCTTGATGAAGTCCTTGAAAGTATTTTCGCTCTGTTGCGTAACTTGTTGAGGAGCAATCTCTTGCGTCTGGAATTCAAATTCCATGGGGGAGTCGCTATGAGAAGTTTCCTTCCATGCCAGGCGAATCAGTTCCTTGTAGGCGGAGTATACGGAAACGTCGAGTCCGGAGGGAATGGAGATGACTGCGTGTCCAACGGTCTGGCTGACGAGACGGGTGGCGGCAAAATAAGTCTTATACACGGAATCGGAGAGCATTCCGCGAAGGTAATTTAAGCATCTTTCCCATTCAACTTGCATCATTCTATCCTTGTCCCAACGGGGATAACCAAAATCTATCAACAATTAGGTGCACAAATCTAGTAAAACTAGGTGTGGTTGTTGATAAGTTTTTGGAGAATTATGGCAAAATAAAATAGATGTAAACTAAAGTTTACGAGTTGGGCTGGGAGTTGTGGCAGTTTGTGTCTTCCATTATCTTGGCTATTCAGATAAAAACGCCGTTTTTTTCTAAATTTTGCCTGTTATGGAATTTTTCTCTTGGTATGTTTATGTGGCCTGGATACCACTCCTGCTCTGGGTCGGGCTCTATTTTTGGTTTTGGCGATTTTCTTCTGCGCTTCTTCTCAAGAAAATGATGAAAAAGGGAAAGAAATGGGCTGTTGTTCCTGAAAAGTATTCAAAAAATCCCTCTGCCCTGACCGCTCTCCGCATGGAAAATTTTGCTTTCTCCCTGGTATCGTCAGTACTTTCGGGCTATTCCATTTGCTGGTGCATTGAAACCCTGGACATTTGCGACCCGCTTTACGGATTTGTCTCCATTGTTGTGTTCCTGGTTCTTGCCGTTGTTCTTTATAGGATTGCGGTTGGTCGTGTATCTGCGCTGTACCAGTCGGCTTACTTCCTGGAGTACCGCAAGGTCCGCTACGAGACTGAAAAAAAGGGAACTTTCCACAACGAGGCGGATGTTCATAACCGAACCATCTGGAGCTTTACCAAGAAACTGAGAAATGCGGAAGCCCATGGTCGGCTCTGGAAATACGTGAACGCCATGGCCAAGACGAAAAAGATTCCTCCCGACATTTTAGCCGAGATCACCTATGTCTAATATTCTTGATCAAGTTGGAATGGGCGAGGCCGTGCTGGATGGCAAGAAGGCCTGGACTTATGCAGAGGAAATTCTTCTGCAGGTTTCCCGTACTTTTGCACTGAATATCAATGTGCTGAAAGGTAGGCTGCATAAGAGCATTCTGCTTGCCTATCTGTACTTGCGTATTGCGGATACGGTGGAAGACGATCCTGAGATGAAGGCTTCTGAAAAGGAAGTAATCCTTGACCTGTTCGCCAATATTTTCCGTACTCCGGAACTTCATGAAGATGCTGTCGAGGCCTTCGAAAATGCCTTGCCCGAAAGCTGGCGCAAGTCTGAACATCCCTACATGAACTTGTGCATGCATACCCATGTGGTGGTCCCGCTGTTGAAGGAATTGCCGGAAGTGTATGCTGCTCCCGTTCGTGATGTGACGATTGAAATGTGCGGCGGCATGGCCAAGTTTGCCCTTCGTCAGGAAGAAGCTCTCAGTTCCGGCTGGTTCACGCTTGAATCTGTGGATGAACTGGATGAGTACTGCTACTATGTGGCCGGTATTGTTGGAAAGCTCTTGACACATTTGTTTGCTGCCGATACCTGCTGGATTAACGACGCCCGTAAGGCAGAAATGCAGAAACTGGATGTGAGCTTCGGCTTGGCTTTGCAGGTGGCAAACATCGTGAAGGACTGCCGCGAAGATTCTGAACGTCGCGTATGTTTCATTCCCGAAGAAATCTGCCGTCGTCATGGCTTTGCTCATTCCTATTACATGTTTGATGAACCTTCTGGCTCTCCTGAGGATGTTGCGGACTTTAATGCCCGCCGTTCCGCTGTGATGGCAGAACTGGTCCAGAAAACCTGGAAGCACCTGGAAGATGCTATTGCCTATACTAAGCTGATTCCAAACATCAAGATGCGAACCCGATTGTTCTGCCTGTGGCCGCTGTTCATGGCTGCGGAGAACATGAAGCTCATTGGTGATGGATCCGCTATTTTTGCAAACGACAAGAAGGTGAAAATTACCCGCGACACCGTGAAGCAGATTGTGAAGTCCACCATGAAGCATTTCTACAGCGACAAGTGGATTGAAGAAAAGTTTGAAGAGGTTAAACCGAGTGTGTCATTCTGAGCGGAGTGCGTAGCACGAAGTCGAAGAATCTAGGAAAAAGAATTGTATGAAGTTCTATAATAAATTGCCCTTCCATATTGGCTTGATTGTCTTCAGCATTATTGCAGACCAGCTGACGAAGCTGTGGGCTCTAGCCCGTTTTACCAATGAGACTGGTGCGCCCAACCATGAAGTCGTTAACGTCATCGGAGAATTGGCCCGTTTTCAGTTGGTGTTCAACAAGGGAGCTGCCTTTAGCAGCCGCCCTCAGGACCTGATGCCTTTTCTGCCGCCCTGGCTTTTCTTCTTGCTGATTTCCATTGTGGCTGCATTTGTCCTGGGCTGGTTCTACAAGAGTATCGACAAGCGGGACTATCTGAGTCGCTTGGGCGTGGTGATGATTATCGGTGGTGCCATCGGTAATTTCATTGACCGTATGCGCTTGCAGATGGTGGTGGACTTTATCGATTGCGATTTTCCCGACTTTATTATGACCCGTTTTCCCACGTTTAATGTGGCAGATTCCTTTGTGACCGTTGGTGTAGCCTTTGTAATCCTCTCTCCGGTCATTTTACGTAAACTGCATAAGCAGATTAAGGAAGAGGATAAGGTTGCCAAGGAAACGAAGGGCGCAGAAACAAAATAACCTCAAAGGAAGTGGAACGACCGAGCTCAAGACTCAGAGCGAAGCGACCTCGAAGCTATTATGAATTATCTTGTAGACGAAAAGAAGAATGGCGAACGCATCGACAAGTTCCTTGTTGGCGTTCTGGAAAATGTGTCCCGCACCGACGTGCAGAAGATGATTGCTGCCGGCGAAGTGAAGGTGGGTGGGGTTGCCACTCCCAAGAACTTCCGCGTGGAAACCGGTATGGTGGTGGTCTGTGGTGAAATTCCCGAAAAGGAAGCCAGCACCCTGGAACCTCAGGAAATTCCTCTGGACATCGT
This sequence comes from Fibrobacter sp., assembly GCA_045616805.1. GTDB lineage: Bacteria > Fibrobacterota > Fibrobacteria > Fibrobacterales > Fibrobacteraceae > Fibrobacter. The sequence continues at coordinate 234,831 of JAZLHK010000047.1, read as the reverse complement.
TTACGAAGACGACGACATTGTGGTGATCAATAAACCCCGCAACCTGGTGGTTCATCCGGGTAACGGTGTGAAGGATGGTACCCTGGCCAATGGCCTGCTGTATCACTTCAAGGAAAATCTTTCTACCGTGAACGGCAATCTCCGTCCGGGTATTGTCCATCGTCTGGATAAGGACACCCCGGGCCTTATGGTGGTGGCAAAGAACGATAACGCTCACCGTCATCTGGCTCATCAGCTGGAAACCCGCACGTTGCACCGCACCTATAACGCGTTGGTGTGGGGCCACGTTCGTGACCTGGAAGGCACCATCGATGCTCCTATTGGTCGTAATCCCAAGAATCGTCTGAAGATGGCTGTGGTGAAGGGTGGCAAGGAAAGCCGTACTCACTATACCGCAAAGAATTTCTTTAACTTCGCCACATTGCTGGAACTGCAACTGGAATCTGGCCGTACTCATCAGATCCGTGTTCATAGCCGTTACATGGGTCACCCTGTGGTGGGCGATCCCCTGTACGATGGTCGTGAGGGTTGTGTGAACCGCGTGTCTCCCTTGATGCGCGAATATGCGGAAAAGGTTCTGGAAATTGCACCCGCCCAGTTGCTGCAGGCTGTGAAAATTGAACTGATTCACCCGACCACGGGCAAGAAAATGAAGTTCAAGGTTCCTCTGGAAAAACCTTTTGAACAGGTGCTGAAACTTCTGAAGAAGAACTGTCCGGAAGATGCGCCCAACTTCAATGAGGATGAAGACGCTTTCCATGAACTGGATCCGGAAATGCGTTTTGAAGATGACGGAATTGAATTCATCGACGAATATGAAAGTGATGAAGTCCTGGCCATTACTCCGGAAGAGGCTTGCCCTTACAAGGAACGTAAGACTCGTGCCCAGCGCCTTCTTGAAAAGAAGGAAAATGCTGCCCGTCGTAAGGCCATTGCCGCCGAACGTAAGCTTATCAAGCAGAGAAAGGCTGCTCGTAAGAAGGGCATCTCCGCCGAGGACTTCGTGGAACCCGGTTACGAACCCACAATTGATCCGAATTTATTGTAGTAGTGAGCTGTGAGAGGTGAGGTCGCCCAGCGGAGCTGGGCTTTGAGCCTCCTAGGCATAATAATATATTGGTATTAACAAACTCAAAGCGAGTATTACGAGCGTACTCATTTCTCAAAGCCCTTTAGGGCGGGCTCGTTGCAGAAAATGTCTTCTTATTTCTTTATCGGTGTTGCTGGTGTTGGCATGAGTGCCATCGGTCAGTACTTGGTGGGCCGCGGTGTTGAAGTTCGCGGTTCTGATCGTCAGTTTGGTGAATATCTTGCAGGCAACTGCGAGAAGCCCCGGGTTATGGAACAGCTGGAGGAGTGCGGTATCAAGTGCTTCGCCCAGGATGGTTCCGGTATTTCCGCCGACTTGTCTGCGGTGGTGGTGAGCACTGCCATCGAAGATTCCAATCCGGACCTGAAGCGTGCCAAGGAACTTGGTGTGAAGGTGATGCACCGCAGCGAAATGCTGGCCAAGATTTCCAAGGAAGCAAAGACCATTGCGGTTAGTGGCACCAGCGGAAAATCTACTGTCACCGCTATGATTTACCACATTTTGCAGTACGCCGGATTGCAGCCTTCTGTAATGACTGGCGCTGGCCTTGTGAACCTCCAGAAGGAAGGCAAGATCGGAAATGCTGTCAGTGGCAAGGGCGAATGGCTTGTTGTTGAAGCCGACGAAAGCGATGGAACGCTGGTCCGTTACGAACCTGAAGTTGGCCTCATCCTGAATGTGGACAAGGACCACAAGGAAATGAGCGAACTGCAGGAAATTTTCGGCAAGTTCCGCGACAACATTTTGAATAACGGCAAGACCTTGATTGTGAATGACGCTCACCCGCTGGCGAAGCCTTTCAGCCAGAATCGCTTGAACGACTTCGGCACCGAAAGCTATGTGGGCGTCCAGGGCATTGACTTCTGCACGGATGGCCCGGCCATTATTTTCCGCTGCCGTCACAACAATGAACTGGTGAAGTTTACGGTACCGCTGCCGGGCCGCCACAATATGGAAAATGCCCTGGCTGCAACCGCTGCCGCGTTGCAGGCCGGCGTAAGTCTTAGGACTTGCGCGGACGCCCTCAGCTCTTTCCCGGGCGTGTTCCGCCGTCATCAGATTCTTGGCACCTTCAATGGCGTGACTTTGGTGGATGACTTCGCCCATAATCCTGCAAAGATTTCTGCAAGCATCAAGAGCGCTCAGGGTTTTACCTCTGGCCGCGTACTTGCATGGTTCCAGCCTCACGGATTTGGCCCCACGCGATTCTTGCGCAACGACCTGGTGGAATTCATCAACAAGGCATTGCGCAACCCTGGCGCAAGTTTTGCTGATGCAGCTGGCAAGGAATGCGTCGCTGGCGCAGATTCTGCCTGCGATAAGTCCGCAGCAGTTACCGACCGCATGTACTTCAGTGAAATCTACTATGCCGGTGGCACCGTTGTCCGCGATATTTCCGCAGGCGACCTGGCCGCCGATCTCGTTGCCAAGGGCTCCGACGCCATCTACATCGAAAAGCGTGATGAATGCGCCGCCGCCATGGTGGCTGACGCCAAGCCCGGCGACACCATCTTGCTCATGGGCGCCCGCGACCCGTCTCTGGAAAAGTTTGCTCAAAAGGTGAAACTTTTACTTGAAGAAAAGTGATTTTTGCAAAAGAGCGGAATTTGATGTTGTAATAGGAGAACTCGCTGGAAAGACAGTGCGTTTTTCGTCTTTTTTGTTGGTACAATTGAATTCTTTTGTTAAAGATGAAGGTTAGTGGTGGTGTGATGAATTTGTTTCATTATATACTTTTTATTGTCTTGCTTTTTGCTGGTCTTTCCTTTGGGTCCGCATCGGAAATCAAATTCAGCGTGTGAATGTGAAGTAAAGCTTTCTGAAACACAAAAAGCCTCGCCATTAACGTAGATGGCGAGGCCTTTTATTTGTTGAAAATGATTCCCTAGAACAGGAAAAGTCCGGCGGAACCCAGGTTGAGACAGGCGCGGTTGCGACCGTTTTCCTTGGCGTGATAAAGTGCCTGGTCGGCACGTTCAATAATGCTTGTGACTGTGTCGTCCTGAACTCGTTCTGCAAATCCGATGCTGACGGTTACCTGAATGACCTTGCCGGAATGGAGGACGATGCTCATGTTCTCTATGCTGGAACGGATTCGTTCTGCTATGATTCTTGCGTTTTCTGAAGTGGTTCCAGGCAGGAAAACGCTGAATTCTTCGCCGCCGTAACGAACAGGCATGTCGGAAGGACGAAGGCACTTGACGAGGGCCTGTGCGACGGAAATGAGAACCTGGTCGCCAGCCAAGTGACCGTAAGTGTCATTGACGTTCTTGAAGTGGTCGATGTCCAGCATGAACGCGGTCAGCTTGAAGTCGCCAACATTGCTGCGGTTGATTTCGCGGGTGTACATTTCCTCGAGCCAACGACGGTTGTGAAGGCCTGTCATTGGATCAACCTTTGCGTATTCTTCAATGCACTGGATATGGAACTGTTCTTCGCAAACGACCTGGTTGTTGTTGCGAATGCGCTGGCTTAGGATGTGCAAAAAGTTGAGACACAGCTTGTGTGAAGCCTCAATCATTTCCATGGCAACATTGGGCTGGATGACGAGAAGCCTGCTCTTGACCTTGGCAACCACTAGGGCGCTGGGCTTGATGTTGTCAAAAACGGACATTTCGCCGGCACAATGGCCTGGACCGATGGAATCTGTGAAGGAGCCACCCTTGGCGTTCATGTGAACTTCCAGCATTCCATCCAGAAGGATCAGCAGGCGGCGCTGTGGGTTGTCCGGGTCAATAAGCTTTTCGCCGGGTTCAGCATAGATGGTTTCACAGCTGAGCAGGTAACCTGCAAGGCTTTCGAACGATACATTCCTAAAAATTTCCAACTGAGAAAATTCAGATCTGGAAATGGGTAGTGTCTCAAGATTATCGTTATTCATACAATTAAGTATACATAGATAAAGGGGGAAAAGAGTTACGTAATTTCAAAAAAATGTTGTAAAAAAGAACTATTTTAGCGGGTATGAATAGGATTCTATTGAAAAATGTTGTGATGACTCTGGACAATGGGGCTACAGCAACCAGAGATGTTTTAATTGAGAATAATCGTTTTAAACAAATTTGCGATTGTATACAGGAAGATTGTCTGGGAAATGTGACAGTAAAAGACTGCTCTGGCCTGGCAATTCTTCCGCCCTTTTATAACGGACATAACCATGCGGCAATGACTCTTCTGAGAGGCTATGCCGATGATATGGAATTGAATAAGTGGCTGACCCAGTATATCTGGCCTGCAGAGGCAAAACTTACTCCAAAGGATATTGAAGTCGGCAGCCGTCTGGCTATTCTTGAAATGATCAAGTCTGGAACGGTTTTCTTTTCTGACATGTACTGGAACCGTGAACAGACCATGAAGGTGGTGGAAGAAATGGGCGTCCGTGCTGTTATTGGCGTGACTATTGCAGATGCCTTGACTCCTCCCGCAGTGATGGAGGATAGTTTCAAGTTCCTGAAAAATCATACTGGCGAATCTGAGCGAGTGCAGTTAACGGTAATGCCTCACGCCATCTATACGGTCAGCGAAAATGTTCTGAGGCGTTGTGCAGATGTTGCCCGTGAAGAAAATTATTTGTTGCATATTCATCTGTCCGAAACGGCGGGGGAGGTGGAAAACTGCCTGAAGCAGTATGGCATGACTCCCGTGGATTTGATGGAAAAGTGCGGAGCCTTGAACGACCGCTTCATTGCTGCCCACTGCGTACATTTCAATGAAGCCGACATGAAAAAGTTTGCTGCAGCAGGTGCTACTGCAGTGCTGAATCCATGTTCTAACCTCAAACTAGGTAGTGGCATTCCTCAGGTTTCAGCCATGCTTAAGGCCGGAGTTCATGTGGCTCTTGGAACTGACGGTGCGTCTTCCAACAACAATCTTGATATGGGTGAGGAACTGAAGGTCCTTTCCCTGCTAGCCAAGGGAACTGCTGGTGCAGAAGCATTGTCTGCAAAGGATGCCCTGAAACTGGCTACGGTAAATACTGCCCGCGCCTATCGCATCGATGCTGGCGAAATCGTTGAGGGCAAGCTGGCTGATGCAATTCTCGTGGATTTGAACAACGAAAGAATGGTTCCTTGCCATGACCTCATCAGTAACTGGGTTTATTCTGCTGATAGCCGAGTTATCCATTCCGTCATTTGCAACGGTAAGTTCCTTATGGAAAATCACCATGTGGATGGGGAAGAGGATATCCTGCACGAAGCTGCAGCCTGTGCTAAGGCTCTGGTGACGAAGTAAAAACGAAGTACAAAACGAAAAAAATCCGACCGTAAGAGGTCGGATTTTTTGAGATAATCAATCTGTTTAACTACTTCTTGATTGTTGCGGGGACTTGCTTAGCAGAATCCACAACAGCATTAGCCTTATCCTTTGCCCCATCGACTGCGTTCAGGGCTTTCTCCTTGGCGCCTTCAATAGCCAGCTTTGCAGATTCCGCTGCCTTTTCCTTGGCTTCTTCTGCAGCCTGTGCGGCGGCGTCCTTTGCCTTTTCTACAGCCTTGTCCGTAATTTCCTTTGACAGTTCTTCCGCTTTCTTTTCGGCAACACCTACCAAGTCAATTTCTTCGGAGGAAAAGCCCATCATTTCCAGGGAACCCTTATAAAGTGCGTAGGACACGGATTCGTTGCGGGCGTCCTTCAGCCCTCCGGAAACAGGGAGAATGTGTAGGATGGAGAGGAATACGAAACAGATGAGGACTGCCTTGAGTAGTCCAAGGAGAGCGCCGAATGCACGATTGACTCCGTTTACGGCTGTGTCGGAAATAGCCTTGTGGACCACATGACCCACAAAGGAAAATGCCAGGAACGGAATGAGAAATCCAATGCAGATGCAGACAAGCTTGACCGTGAAGCCACTTAATTCCAGGTTGGTGGCAATGGTTTCTGCCAAAAGGCTTTGCGCAAGGTAGGCTCCCACCAGAGCTCCGGCCCAGGCAAGAAACTTGAAAATGCTGCGGAGAATCCCGCGCCAGATACCAATCAGCGTGAAGATAGCAACGCAAACGAGGCAAACGATGTCAATCCAGATCATAGATTCCTAGATAAAGTGGATGGCTATTGCGACGGCGGCAGAAACGACTGCGCCTGCAATCAGGCCTGCCTTAAAGGATAATTTTTTCTTTTCGGTATATTCGGCAGGAACGAAACTGGATTCGGTTTCGTTCAGGGCTGCGTTGGCCCATTCCACCATGTAGGGGCGGAGGTCCCTTGGATAGCGACGCATGGACCTGGAGAAAAACTCGGCAACGTCATTTGCCAGGGGGCGCTTTCTCGGATCCTTTTCCAGCATGGAGAGGACGAACTTGGCGAATTCCTTGGGAACTTTGTCGCCAAAGGCCTTCATGGAAGGTTTTTTCTTCTGGATGTTGTTGAAGGTCTCTGCAAGACTTGTTCCGCGGAACGGATTTTCTCCAAGAATCATTTCGCTGGCGATAATACCCAGAGAGAACACGTCGGAACTGGCTCCAACATTCTTGGAGTCCTTAATCTGTTCTGGACTCATGTAGGAGGCTGTGCCCAACTGGGAAAATTCTTCAGTGAGATCCTGGTCGTCTTCCATGTGGGCGATGCCAAAGTCAAGCAGTCGGACTCGGCCATCCTTGTCGAGCATGATATTACCCGGCTTTACGTCGCGGTGTACTACGCCATAGCGGTGTGCTTCCGCCAGGGCCGATGACATGTGGAAAAGAATCTCCATCATGACCCAGTATGGAGGGGTTGGGTTCTTGTCCAGCAGGTCGCGAAGGCTCTTTCCGTAGACGAATTCCATGGCCAGGGAGTACTGTCCGTTAGTTTCCTGCCAGAGGGCGTAGGGATGGACGATTGCCGGATGGTTCATCTTGGCGAGAATCTTTGCTTCCCGTTCAAAACGCTCCAGGAAGGCATCCTGGTTGTAAAGGGATGGAACCATCTGCTTCACAACTACCATACGGTTCAAGGATTCGTCGTGGCAGAGATAGACGTTACCCATGGCTCCATGACCCAGGAACTGGGTTGGAGTGTAAAGTCCAATTCGTTTGGGAAGGGCATCGCCCTTTGCCTTTTTACGGGATACGCTTGTCTTTTCGTCTGCCATGGGTGAATTACTTCTTGTCGCTCAGGTAGATGCTCTGGTGCTTGGTTCTGGGGTCCGGATTGGGGTAGTCCAGGATGTAGTGGAGACCACGGGATTCCTTACGGCGGAGGGCTGCAATAAGAATCATCTTGGAAACCTGAAGGGCGTTCTGGAATTCAAGGAAATGGATGTTTGCTGTTTCCTTGTTCTTGATGGCGGCCTCGAGATCGGCTTCCATTTCAATCACGGCCTTGAGACCCTGATTCAGGCCTGCAGTTGTGCGTACGATACCACAGTGGGTCCACATAATGTCTTGCAGAGCCTTCTTGCGCTTGCGCCAGTAGGCAGCCTTTGTGAAGCTGACGGTTTCCTTTTTGGAACTCTTGGTTGCAGAAATCTTGTCCTTCAGGATGCCGCTGTTCTTGATGTCATCTACTGCGCGGATGGCGTAGACCACGCTCTCGAGCAGGGAGTTGGAGGCCAGACGGTTTGCTCCGTGGACGCCGGTAGCGGCCACTTCACCACAGGCATAGAGTCCCTTGATTTCGGTACGTGACCAGGTGTCTACCAGGACTCCACCGCACATGTAGTGTGCTGCGGGTACGACGGGGATCCATTCCTTGGTCATGTCCACGCCAACTTCCATGCACTTGGCGTAGATGTTGGGGAAGTGGCTCTTGATGTCTTTCGGGGTGTGGCCGGTCAGGTCGATAAACATGTTGGGCTTGCCCAGGCGCTGCATTTCCTTGTGGATGGCGCGGGCGACAATGTCGCGGGGGGCCAGGGAGTGAAGCGGGTGAACCTGGTTCATGAATTCTTCGCCCTTCTGGTTTTTCAGGATGCCGCCAAAGCCGCGGACCGCTTCGGAAATCAGGAACGGCTTCTTCAGCTGCGGTGCGTACAGGCTGGTGGGGTGGAACTGCATGAATTCAATATCCTGCAGGGCTGCTCCAGCACGGGCTGCGATGGCCATGCCGTCGCCGCAGCTATCCGGCGGACAAACGGTGTACTGCCAGATGCGTCCAGCACCACCGGTGGAAAGGACTGTGGACTTTGCAAAAATATTTTCGACTTCGCCTGTCTTCTGGTGAATGATCTTTGCGCCGACGCAGCGCTTTTCCTTGCCTTCGCCTTTGCAGATCAGGTCCATGATGTAGCAGTTTTCCAGATATTCGATGTTCTTCTGCTTGTGGAGCTCGCAAAGGAGGGCTCGCATGATTTCCTTGCCAGTGAGGTCTGCGGCGTGGAGGATGCGGTGGTGGCTGTGGCCACCTTCCAGGTGAAGGTCGAATTCGGACTGGTTTGCCGGATTTGGCGTGAACTGGACGCCCCATTTTACCAGCTGCTTGATGGTGGCGGGGCCGCTCTTGGTGAGAATATTCACTGGTTCCTTCTTGCAGAGGCCAGCGCCGGCTTCCAGAGTGTCGTCGATATGAAACTTGAACTTGTCTGTTTTCTCGGTAACGGTTGCGATACCACCCTGTGCATAGTTCGATGAACCGTCCGGTTTGGCCCCCTTGGTGAGGATGACCACGGAAAGTCCCTGTTCCGCTGCGTGGAGGGCGGCGCTTAAGCCAGAAATGCCTGCGCCTAGGATCAAAATGTCATACATGGTGCTGCTCCGTTGAGAATGACGCACTTTTTTAATAAACTACCTTCAATAAATAGAAAAAATAGCCTAGAACGGCTATAATTGCGAATATTTTAATTTCGTTGCATGTTTTTTTATTAAATTTCACGCCGACAAATTTTAATGGAGTCATCTCTATGTTAACGTGGATTAATGAAAAAGCCAAGTGGATCATTGTAATCTTTGCCGCGGGCATCGTTGTTGGTCTTCTGGCCATGGACCGTGTACCGAAGACCGCTCAGAGTTACCCGGTAGGTGTTGTGAACGAAAAGAAGGTTTCCTATGCAGAATTCGATTCTCGCATTAAGAATATCGTTCAGAATCAGTATCAGGGTCAGCACCTGGAAGACGAACAGTACACTCAGCTCCGTTCTGAAGTTTTCCGCTCTTTCGTCCGTCAGCTCCTCCTGAGCGAACAGTTCGAAAAGGCCGGACTGGCAGCCTCGGTCGCCGAACTCAAGAGCGAATTTAAGCGCAATCCCGATGCCGTTCGTGCACGTGTGGTGCAGGAAGCCCAGGCCCGTCTTTCCGCTATCCAGCGTCAGGCTACCAGCCAGGAAGACCTGATGCAGCGCTCTCAGGCTTACATCGCTACTCTGCCGAAGTTCCTGGTGGACACCGTTTTCAACAAGGCCGAATATGACGCCTGGCTGGAAACTCCGGATGCATTCAAGTGGAATGTGATGCTGAACTTCGAAGAAGATCTGAAGGTGAACACCATTCCGGCCCGTCAGCTGCAGACTCTCGTTGCTGCCTCTGTTCATCCGACTTCCCTGGAAGCCAAGTGGGCTGTGGAACGCCGTATGGGTGAATATGAAATTGATGTTGCCTATGCTGCCGGTTCCGACTTCGCAGTTGATGCAAGCACCATTGACAGCGCCATGGTGAAGGGCTACTTCAATGCTCACAAGGACAGTTTCTTCGTTGAAAAGGATATGGCCAAGTTCCAGTACGTGGTTCTCCCGGTAGCTGCAACTGAAGGCGATGACGCTCGTATTCGTGAATATGCAATGACTCTCTACTACCAGCTGGCAGACACTTCTTCTACCGCAAACTTCGAAGACATGGCTCGCATTTCTTCCGAAGATCCGGGTAGCGCAGAAAATGGTGGTATGCTGGACCAGGAAGCTGGCCGTGGCGTTTTCGTTCCTGAATTTGAAAAGGCTGCCCTCGCTCTGGATTCCGGTGCTATCTCTGAACCGGTGAAGAGCCAGTTCGGTTACCACATCATCAAGAGCTATGGCAAGACCACCGATTCTACCGGTGCTGTTACCGCAAAGGTCGGCCATATTCTTCTTATTGTTAATGCTTCTTCCGAAACCATCGATAGCCTTGAACAGATTCTCACTGGTGTGAAGTCCAATGTTGAAGCAGGCAAGTCCTTTGCAGATGCTGCTAAGGAAGTTGGCCTTGAAGTTGCTGAATCCGCTTGGCTTGGCCGTAACGACAACATTGCCGCTACCGGTTACCTGAAGGGTCTTTCCTCCTATGCCTGGCCCAACGAAAATCTTTCCGACGATGTTGGTCCGACCTCTCCGGTGCTGAAGAACAGCAGGTGGGTAGCTCTTGCTGCCAAGGTTGCTGATCTCAAGGCTGGTGATCGTGACATTCGCGTTCATTACGACGCCATTGCCAAGAACCTTTCCCAGAAGAAGGCTGCCTCTGCCGCTGCTGCTTACCTGAATTCCGTGGCCGCACAGGTTAAGGCCTGGACTCCTGCTGATTCTGCTGCACCTGCTATCGAGAAGGTTTCTATGGAATCCAAGAGCACTTCTGTTGACGGTTATGTTGCTGGCTTCGGCTACGCAAACCCGAACCTTGCCAAGGTTCTCGCTGGTCAGCAGGTTGGCGAATGGGGACCGGTGGTTGAAACCGAACAGGGCGCTGTCATGATCAAGGTCAAGTCCAAGAAGTCCGCTGAAGAAGATGCTGTGAAGGCTGCCGTGAAGGATGAAACCGACAATAACGTTCGTTTCGGCTCCATGACCGTGTTCAACGAATACGTAAACAGCATGGAAGCTGCAACTCCGGTTGTAAATAACCTGGACCTCTTCTACAGAGACTAAAAATTTTATATATTTGTGCTGCCTTGAAAAAGGCGGTACAATTGGCCCCCATCGTCTAGTGGCCTAGGACTCGGGATTCTCATTCCCGCAACAGCGGTTCGAGTCCGCTTGGGGGTACTAAGGGAACTCATCGCAAGATGAGTTCTTTTTTTGTGGCAAGATTTTGCTGTATACCAGTGGAAACGGAAATAAAATTTATGTGTGTAATCTTGTTTTTGAAATAGAATATTTTATGGTAAATACAAAAATGAGGTCAATATGGATTTCTTTAAGACATTAGGAAAAGTCGCTCTTACTGGATTGCTGGCAACATCCTTCTATGCATGCTCCAGTGACGACTCTGATTCATCCACGAAGCCAAGCGCCGATCCGGCAGGCGAAGAATCTTCTTCATCTACAGAAGATGAAAGTTCTTCTTCTGTAAGAAATGAAGAGGTGAAGGCCCGTGCTCACAGCATCATCAAGAACATGGGTGCTGGTATCAACTTGGGTAATGTCTTTGAGGCTCCGGATAAGGGATTTAAAGGATTTGATCCGGAATCCTATACTAGTGCATGGAATGAAACCATTGTGCCTGAAAACTTTAAGGCCTTGGGCGATTCTGGCTTTACTAACATGCGTATTCCCGTAAGCTGGGAAGAACACGTTTCTGGAGAGGGCGAGGAGTGTGTCGTTGATGAAGGCTGGATGGACCAGGTTTTCTGGGCAGTTGATAACGCCATAAAGAATGGCATGATTGTTGTGCTTAATGCTCATCACTGGGATGCCATTTACGAAAAGGCTGAGCCTGAAATTCCTTGTCTTTTGAGCGTATATAGACAGATGATGGAACGAGTCAAGAACTATTCTCTGGATTCACTCGTGGTGGAAACCCTGAATGAGCCCCGTGGTGCCTTGACTGTGCCTGTCTGGAATGAGCTTGCAGGAAAAATCATTTCCATTGTTCGTGAAGCTGATCCTGGTCGTGTGGTGATGGTTGGTACAACGAACTATAATTCCTACAGTACCATTAAGTATCTCTCCTTGCCAGAAAACGATTCAAATCTGGTGGTAACCTTCCACTACTATGATCCGTTTGCTTTCACCCATCAGGGAGCTACCTTCGTGGATCCTCAGTATCCCAAGGGAACCAAGTGGACAGCCTCCTTTGGCGAAATGCGTGCTGTGAAGAACGCCTTCAATGCTATGAAGGAATGGTCAGATGAACACAACGTTCCTGTATATCTGGGCGAATTTGGTGCCTATGAAATGGCTGATGACGAATCTCGTGAAACTTGGACAACATTTGTCTCTACGCTGGCTCATAACCTTGGCTTTGCTACGGCATACTGGGAATTCTGCAGTGGCTTTGGTGTCTATGATGAAAGGAAGGATGAATGGAAGGATTACCTAATGCGCGCCCTTCTCCATCCGACAATCAAGATTGATGAAGCTGTGTATCCGAACCTTGACACTCTTGTATACACCTTGCTGGATGATTTTGATAGCAATGAAGATGAGACTATTAATGTGACAGCTCTTTCTGCTAAGATTGAAAAGTCTAAGGGAAATCCGGTGGATTCTGCAAAGGGTCGTTGGTATGCTTATGCAATCAATACCACAACCATGACTTTTGAAAATGGTGACACCCTTGTGACGAGTTCGATGGTTGCTGATACTACACTTAACTACGAAAAGACAAATTTTGAACGAATGATTACCGAAAATGGTCACGAAGGCCGTGGTCTGTATGTGCACATCAATTTGAATGGTGAATCCTATCCCTGGGCTGGTTTTGGCACCAACTTCGATGGAGAGGACAAACGAATTAACTTTGCTAATTTGAAGGCACTTTCTTTCTGGGCTAAGGGTGAAGGTTCTTTCAAGGTCGCATGGAAGTCTGATTATGCTGATACCTGCTGTGTGGAAAACTGGGGCACCTTCAGCACAGAAATCACGCTTACTTCTGAGTGGAAACAGTACACCATTTGGTATGATGAATGGGCTCCCAGTCCTTGGTCCGAACTTGAAAAGCTCGGTGCAGAATGGATGGAACATAATGATGACGTTCTGAATCTTCAGTTTAGCAACGGCTCCGCTTATGGAGAAGTCGTTGAAGATGAACCGTTGGAAATCTGGCTGGATGACGTTCGCTTCTATGGCATGGACGGCAGTGAATTTGGCCTCAAATAGCTGATTCTATATAAAATAAGCGAAAAAGTCCGGCAGAAATGCCGGACTTTTTTTGTGCCATTCGAAAAAATGTTATTTTCATCCGTAGAGTATCGGGTAAAAAATGAAAAAACTTATTTCGCTTTTGTTGCTGTTTACTTTGGCTGTGCCGTCCTTTGCCTACTTGAGAATGCGCGATTTTCGCGATCCCCGTGATAAGGAAGTTTATCGAACCGTCCAGATTGGTGACCAGCGCTGGATGGCTGAAAACCTTCGGTTTAAGCTGAAGGGTACTTATTGCTACGATAATAAGGATTACAACTGTGACCGCTATGGGCGCTTGTATACATGGGCCGCATCCGTGCGCTTAGTGGAATTTTTTAATACCCGTCGTGTGGGAGACCGAAATAAAGGAGTCCATGATGTTTGTCCCACGGGATGGCACTTGCCCACCAATAGGGATTTCATGAAAATGAGATCTTTTGTCACAAGAAAGGGAAAGGCAGGAAGCGCCGGTACCAGCTTGAAAACATCGGAAGGCTGGAACAGGGAATATCGTCTGCCTTTTGGCAATGATGAATTTGGTTTCCATGCAATTGCGGCCGGTGAACGTGATTATGAAGGCGTCTACATGGGAATGGGCGAGGGAGCCCAATTCTGGTCGGCCTCCGAATTTGATGCCTATGGAGCAAGCCTTTGGCAGCTGCGTTATGATTCCGGTGATTTTGACCGTGTAGTGGAAGGTAAGGAATTGGGCGCGTCAGTTCGTTGTGTTGAAGACAAACTGTACAAGATCAAGGAACCGGCTCCGCCACCGCCGAAGGTTGTCGCAAAGGAAGTGAAGATTCAGGGCCGCACCGTGCAAACTGTTCATATTGGTGATCAGGTCTGGATGGCAAACAACTACGACGTAAAGGTTCCTGGTAGCTATTGCTACAATGACAATGAGGCCAACTGCGTTAAGTATGGTCGCCTTTATACCTGGCCTGCCGTTATGAAACTGTCTGAAAAGTTCATGACGACTGTTGCTAGGGATTCTGTGTCCAAGGTGCGCCCCAAGGGTGTTTGCCCCAATGGCTGGCATGTTCCTACCGTACGTGATTATAACCGCCTGGAAGAGTACCTGAAGGAAATTGATGGCGGTGTAGGTGTAGGCGTCAACCTGCGTTCTCGTAGCGGTTGGGATGAAAGCGACAATTCTCTTCCTGGCGAAAATGGATTTGGCTTTAATGCGGAAGCGTTAGGTGCCTATAAGTATTCTTCACCCAAGATGAACTGTACCAAGATAATGAACTTGGTGGAAAATGACTCCGCCGGAGTGGATACGGTTTATACGGATTCCTGTGTGGTGGATATGAAATGGAAGTCGGAACTGGTTTATGAAGGCGTAGGTCAGCTGACCGGATTCTGGACGGGAACGGAAACGGATTCCCTGTCGGCTGTGGTGCGTAAGCTTTCCTATGACGATGATAAGTTCATTCTGGATTCTGCGAAGAAGCTTGAAGCCTATTACGTCCGCTGCATTATGGACCCTCCCGATGAAGATGAATTCTATGATAGCACGTCCATTTTTGATAGGCGAGACCAGGCCCGCTATAAGACGGTTGCTGTTGGTGAAGATGTGTGGATGGCGGAAAATCTGCGTTATGCTGCACCCGGCAGTTTCTGTTACCAGAATAATGATGATCGCTGCCGTTCCTACGGTCGTCTTTACACCTGGACTGTAGCTATGAACTTGCCTCAGGATTATATCGACAATTCTTCAGCAGGGGGAATCCAACCGGAACATCAGGGGGTTTGTCCCGATGGATGGCATGTGCCCACCAATGAAGAATGGACTGCTCTCGGTGAAAATGCCCTTGTCCTGCAGAAGGGCGGCATTGGTTCCGCCCTGAAGAACAAGGAAGGATGGGCTAGTGGATCTGCCGGAATTACGGCTGCCAGTGGCTTCAATGCCCTACCTTCTGGAAACCGCTATGGCGAAGACTATTCTGAACTGGGTTCCAGTACTTATTTTTGGGCTGCCGCAGGTGGTGATGGAATGGGTGGTGCCTATTGGTACCTTGTGAACAACAAGGACGATTTCCTCAATGCAGAAGATTTTGACAACGCCTCTTTCTCGTTGAGATGTATCAAGAACAAGAGTTCCAAGGCTGCGAATGGGATGCCTTCCAGCTTGACTCCGCTAACTCCGGCTGCACCATAAATAGAGGGAGTGAAACCTAGAATAGGCTTAGTTGACCCGTGGGAGAATTGCCTGCGGGTTTCTCCTTTATTGTCTCTTTTGCTGTCTCTTTGGACGTTACATCTTCGTTTTCTTCTCCGTTTCCCGCTTCAATTTGAGCCAAAAGCCAGGCTTCGTCGTGAACGGGAATGCCCAATTCGTTTGCCTTGGTCAGCTTGCTGCCGGCAGCTTCGCCTGCCAGGACCCAGCTTGTTTTCTTGCTGACGGAACCGCTGACCTTGCCTCCGTTCTCTTCAATGAGTTTACGTGCTTCATCGCGGTCCATATTGGGGAGGGTTCCGGTAATGACTGCTGTTTGTCCGGAAAAAAGCGTCTTTACCACGCCCTTGAATTCCGTGGGGCAGCCAAGCGCAATCAGTTCGTCCACCTCGTTGGTGTACATTTCCGTATGGAAGAATTCGTAAACGGAATTGGCGATGACAAGGCCAGCATCCTGCACCTTCAAAAGTTCTTCCACGGGGGCGGTGCGGATGGCTTCCAGGGTGCGGAAGTGCTTAGCAAAGTTACGGGCGCTGGTGCGTCCTACGAAGCGGATGCCAAGGCCATGGAGAAGATTTTCCAGACTGCGTTCCTTGCTGGCCTGGATGGCGTCGAATACGTTCTTGGCGCTCTTCTTTGCCATGCGTTCCTGGCTTTCCAGGTCTTCTTGCGTGAGACGGTAAAGGTCGGGGATGCGCTTGATTTTTCCTGTTGCAATGAGACTTGCCAGGAGCGAAGGTCCCAGGTTCTCTATGTTCATGGCTTCGCGGCTGACGAAGTGCTCGAAGAGACATTGCACCTGAGCCTTGCAGTGAAGGTTTTCGCAGCGGAGGATCACTTCTCCATCCACATGGGTGAGGGGAGTGCCACATTCAGGGCAGTTGGCGGGGGCGGTAACAGGTTCTGCTCCAATGGGGCGCAGTTCCTTTTTAACATCGGTAATCTTTGGAATGATTTCGCCGCCCTTCTCTACGCCGACGGTATCGCCAAAGTGCAGGTCCAGACGGGCCACCTCGTCGAAGTTGTGGAGGGTGGCGCGCTTGACGGTGGTGCCTGCAAGACGGACCGGGGCCAAATTGGCTACAGGGGTGACAGCACCAGTTCGACCAACCTGGAATTCCACGGAGAGAAGCGGCGTGTAGGCTCGCTCTGCCTTGAACTTGTAGGCAATGGCCCAGCGGGGGCTCTTGCTGGTGGAGCCCAGGGCTCTTTGCTGAGAAAGATTGTTCAGCTTCACTACCATGCCGTCGATGTCAAAGGGCAATTCGTCTCGCCCTGCACCAATTTTCTCGGAAATCTTCATGATTTCGCTTGCATTGTCGGCGGTCCAGAACTCGTTAGTGTTAAAACCCAACTTTTTCAACTGTTCCAGATTCTGCTGGTGCGTTGCATTGCTGCTCTGTGGAATGTGGTATGCAAAGAATCGCATGGGGCGAGTCTTGCATTCGTTCACACTCTTCAGCTTTAGGGAACCGGAAACCGTGTTGCGGCAGTTCTGGAAAATCTTCTTGCCTTCAAGAATGAGCTGCTCGTTCAATCGTTCGAAGGCTTCTCGTTCCATGTACACTTCGCCTCGGACTTCAAAGGTTCCCTGAGGGATTTCTGACGGATCGATTTTCAGTTTCTTTGCGTCAAAGTATTCGGGAATGTCCGAAATCGTCAATGCATTCAAGGTGACATCGTCCCCCTGGGCTCCGTCGCCACGGGTTACAGCCTGCTTTAAACGACCATTTTCGTAGACGATGCTGAGGCTTACGCCATCAATTTTACGCTCGCAGATCCATTTGGAGGCTCGAGGTTCCAGGCTCGAGGTTCCAGACTCGAGGTTCGAGGCTTGAGGTTCAAGGTCTGAGGCGTCGCCGATTTCTTCCAGACCGTTCTCGGCGGATTCGATGAATTCCTGCATTTCCTCGGCGCTGTACACATTGGAAATACTGAGCATGGGAACGGCGTGGCTTACCTTGGCAAAGTCGTTGGTTAAATCGCTGCCGACATTTTTGGTGAGAGAATTAGTCCCGCCCAGTTCAGGATATTTCTTTTCCAGAGCCTCCATTTCCTTGAGGCCAAAGTCAAAGTCCTGGTCGCTCATGGGGGAGACGCCTTCCTTGTAGTAAAGGCGGCTGGCTTCTTCCAGCTGTTTCTTCAGTTCAAAATATCTTGTGCGGTCAAGTTCTTTCTGATCCATAGGGTTTGCCCTGTAAATCCATTTATAGACGAAAGTTTAGAATAGCATTTTTACGCCGATTCCAATTAAGATAATGCCTGCAATGATTTCTGGAATCTTTGTCTTGAATTGCTTGGCAGCATGACGGCCAATCTCGTAACCGATAACGCCCATGACAAAACTGGCGATAGCGATGGCAGTTGTTGCAGTGACCATGTTGGCGTTGATAAATGCAAAGGATATGCCTACGGCAAAGGCGTCGATGCTGGTAGCAATGGACATTAAAAGAATATTGGCAATGGTTAAATTCTTGCCTGACGTTTTCGCCGCTTCATCATCGTTTTCGTGAGTTGCACCCCAGATCATGCGGCCACCGAGAATGCAAAGGATGGCGCAGGCTATGGGGGTGCCGATGGAGTTGAACCAACGTTCTGCAAAGTTGCCCAGAAAATAACCGAGTAAGGTCATGCCTCCCTGGAAAACACCGAAGGAGACGGATTGGATCATTGCCCTGGAATAGGGAATTCCTGATTTGCTCAGCCCTGTAGCGATTGCTACTGCAAAGCAATCCATGGCTTCTACAATGGCGATGACGATGATTTCAATGATTCCCATGAGTTGAAAGATAGAAAAAGCCGAGTGTCGTAGAAATAAGATTGTTTTTTTAGGTATATTTCTCATTATAATGGGTATTCGATTTAAGATCCTGGTGGGAGTTTTTGCCTTGACGGGTGCGTTGTTTGCACTTGATTTTGCGTTGCCTGAGGTAACTCCGGAACTGAAGAATAATGCCCGGGAATACTATGACAACGAGTGCAAGGCCTGTCACCGATGGGGCCGAAAATTTGCGGCTCCTCCTATGCGCGACAACGTTGCTCAGTATGAAAAATCTCCAGAAGAAATGGTGAGGTATCTGATGCATCCCACGCCGAGACATCCCGATGAGTGGCCTGCCATGGATATCTCGCCCTTGACGGAACCTCAGGCTAGGATGATGACCGCCTGGCTTCTTTACATTTTGAAGCACGAAGATGATCCTACGAGGCCTAAGTGAAAATCGTAGCGGTCTTTTTCTGTGTGGTTTTTGCGTTCTTCATGGCGGATTTCTTCTATAGTCAGAAACCTGTAGATGAGCGAATGGGAATGACCGGCTTTGGAGTGTCTGCTTCCGGTGATATTCCTTTTGATCATTCCCTGCATGGGGATTCTCTGGGCCTGGATTGCACTAAGTGTCATACTGGTTCTCGCTCCATGGCTCGTGCCTATATGCCGTCAAAGGCTGACTGTATGGACTGTCATCGACTGCCCCTGACAGAAAAACCGGGAATTGAAAAATTGGATTCAGCGCTTGTGGATGCTCCGGTGAATCCGTGGAAGCATAAATCAGTTTTGCCCGAACACGTTGTGTTTCATCATGGAGTCCATGCCGCAGCTGGTGTGACCTGCTCCGATTGCCACAGTGGTGCTTCAAGAAACGTCTATGGGGGAGAGTCCTTCAACATGAAATCCTGCTTGCTGTGTCACCGGGGCGAGACTGATCTCTCAAAAAATTTAAAGCGGGCTTCAACAGAATGTGCCGCCTGCCACAGGTAGTTTATGGATAGACGCGAGTTTTTGAAAATGTGCTCCGTGATGGCCGCCGGATTTGCCCTTTTTGGCTGCAGGGAAGGCGACGTTATCGGTGATGGAAAGAAAATTCCGTCTTTCAGCGATTTTGAGGCAGAGGTCCGTAGGGCCATAGCCCAGGCTGGTCAGGCATTTGACCTGAAACGCGTGCCAATGCCGGTATGCTCTGGACGCAACCGTTTTGGTATGGCTATTGATCTGGATGCCTGCAATGGTTGTGGCAAGTGTGTTCTAGCCTGCAATATGGAAAATAATATTCCGCTTGTTCCTGAAGAGGATGCTGCCAGGAATCGCTTTATGCATTGGATTCAGCTGCTGGGTGGTATTCCCTTTATGTGCGCCCATTGTGCTGATGCGCCCTGCGAAAAGGTTTGCCCTACAGGTGCTGCGGCTCATACGGCAGACGGTCTCAGTACCATGATGTATAAGCGTTGTACCGGTTCTCGTTTCTGTGGAGCCAATTGCCCCATGCATGCTCGAAAGTTTAACTATAACGATGCAGGACAGCAGGGACTTTCCCGAAAGTTTAACGCCGCAGTTCCTGTGCGTCCCAAGGGCGTCATGGAAAAATGTTCCATGTGCCTGCAGCGACTGCAGGATGATCGCCTTCGCTTTAAAACTGAAAATCCGGGGGCTTCGGAATGGCGAGGCCGACAGGTAAAAACAGCTTGCGCAGAAGCCTGCCCCAGGAGTGCCATCATATTTGGCAATTGGGGCGATAGCGAAGGTGAATTGGTGAAGGTGGCTAAGAATCGTGTCCTGTATGCTCCGTCGTGCATTGCTGCCTTTAATCCGTCTGTGGTTTACATGCAGGGGCGCCGTTAATGTTTCGCCTGCTGCGTTCCATAGGATTTCTCCTG
Organism: Fibrobacter sp.; assembly: GCA_045616805.1. Classification (GTDB taxonomy): domain Bacteria; phylum Fibrobacterota; class Fibrobacteria; order Fibrobacterales; family Fibrobacteraceae; genus Fibrobacter. The sequence continues at coordinate 214,971 of JAZLHK010000047.1, read as the reverse complement.
TTTTTGCCGGGGCTTGCGGCTCTGGGGTATTCCTTATGGAATGGCCCTGCTGCCTGGTTTACTGACGAACGGACCTTCTGGGGAACGCCCATCAGTCTGTTTGTGTTCTGGATTGGCCTGGCCCATGCAGGAACCCTTCTTTCTGCAGTTTTTCTTGCTCTGGGAGTCCATCTGGATCGACGGACTGCCCTGCTTGCAGAAATGTCCACCTTGGTATGTCTTGCGATTGCCTGCATTTTCCCGCTGATGCATTTGGGAATACTGGAAAACTTTTATATGGTTGTCCCCTTTGCTGATGGGCGTGGAGATTTTGCAAACCTTCGTTCTCCACTGGTGTGGGATTTCTGCTGTATAGCGGTTTATGGAATTCTTTCGCTTTTGTATTTTGGAACACATTTACTTGAAAGAAATGAATCTCTAAAAGCCATCCATAAACCCATGGCCTGGCTTTTGTTCCCGCTGGTTCTTTGGGTCCATACCATCGTGAGCCTTGATTTTGCCAACGCCTTTGTTCCTGAATGGCGTGGAGCATTCTTTCCGCTGTATTTTATTGTTGGAGCCATATTCTCTGGAATCGCTCTTGTGAACTTACTGCTGACCGTCGAAAATTACCGAGTGCAACTTCTTGAAAAGTTGATGATGGCTGGTTCCTTATTTATGGTGCTGTTCTGGGTCTGGAATTTTGTACTCAAGGGCGAATGGAGTATATCTGTCTTTGTTTTTGCGGCACTTCTGCCCCAGCTGATGTGGGTGGAAGGTGTTCGGGAATCACGAAACGGGCGGGCCCTTATTTGCCTGTCTATTTTATTGGGGCTTTTGCTGGAACGGATTTATCTTGTTTCTCCTGACATTATTGACATACAGGGACGCTTGAACTTTGGTCTGGTTGATTTGGGATTGTTGTCCCTTGGCCTTGGAATTTTCCTGTTGTTCTTTTTTGGCCTGCGCAAGCAATTTTCGAAGCTTCTGGAAAATGATGAAATCCTGATGGGGGATGTGTCCCCGAAAAATTCTTCAGAAGAAATTATTGATGAAAAACAATATTTCACGCCCTTTACAACCCCCGAATACAAGATGCTGCGTTTCCCTGTTCTGTGCGGGTTTCTTGTAGCTACGCTGTATGGTGTCTGGGCCTTTGACCAGAGCGGATTGACAAGTGTGGATTTGGCCTTTGCCAATTATTTCCCTATGGTGGGGCCGATTATCGCCTTTGTTGCCGGGTTGATCCTTTGCGGAAGGCCAATCTTAAAAATCCATAGGGTGTCTTCTTTTTTGTGTGCAGGTGTGATTGTTGTGGCTGCCGCTCTGTTCGGCTTCTTCTATGGTGGCGGTAAATCAGAACCGTCGGACCAGGAAATCTCCATGGAAGTGTTGAGTGATGAGGGACGAAGCGAGCAGGGAATTGGCTTGCTGTGGAATGCCCGCTGTGCAGCTTGCCATGGAAATGATGGAAGATTCAACGAAAAGTTTGTTCGTGAATTCTATCCCATGCCGCAAAAATTGGATCTGGCTCGAGTAGATTCTATTGGAGAGGATTCCCTGGTCCAAGTGATTCTGAAGGGGCGCACCAATATGAGTGCCTACAGCAACCGTATTAGTGACGAGGATGCCCGTGGCCTTGTGAAGTATATGCGACATCTGGCGGAAGTGAATGAACGAGGCAAATTGAATGATTCCTCTAAATTGAGTGAGCCAAGAGAATCAAAGGAGGTGGATAAATGACTCCTTTGATGAACTCTCATGCCTGTCTTCTGTCGGTTGCTTTTGCCATGTTCCTGTGGAAGGAAATTCGCGATAACCGCTTTTTGGTTTTGCGGGAAACCTTGCTGCTGGTGGGCTTCCTCCTGATGGCTGGAACATTCACGTTCCTTGCGGGGGATATGCAGGACCCTGCCCTGGAACATTATCCTTTTAGAATGCTTGGACTTTGTCTTTGCTGTTCCACAACCTCTCTACGGAATAAGCGCAGAAAGTATCTGGTTCTTGCTCAGGTCTTTTGGCTGTGGGTTGAGCTTTTTGGTGGAATAACCCTTTTCTATCATGGACTGGACATGCCCTGGACTCGTATTACGGCCATTGCCAGCATGGCGGCCTGCAGCACCTTGCTTTCCAAAATATCCAGGGAGATGGAATTCTGCCTGATGGTATTCTGGATTGCTGTTTGGATTTTCTTCTAGAAGATTTTTCTGAAGTAAAAAGGCCCGAGAGTATCGGGCCTTTGAATTTCTTGTTTAGAAGTTTGTCTGGGAAAGTAGTTCTGGTTACGGATCCAGAAGCTCGCCTCGGATGACTTCCACTTCGTGGTTCACCAGGCTGATGATGTTGGTGGGGTTGATGTCGATGGGACCGCAATCCACCATCATTTCTACGGAGTGTTCAAAGGTTTTCCAGAGCACGTCAGGGTCGTAAATGTCCTCTTCGCTCAGCTTTGCTGCCGTACTCAGGATAGGCTTGTCAAAGTGCTGGAACAGTTCCTTGAAGAAGGGGTGGGTTGGCATTCTCACGCCGATTTCCGGACGCTTCACATCAAGACGGCGGGCAATGTGTGGGTCTGCCGGCAGAATGAAGGTGTAGGGGCCAGGAACACGTGGCTTCATGACGTTAAATGCGAAATTGTCAATGCGGGCGTAATCCGTGGCTGCACGGATATCGGGAATGATCAGCGCCATGAAAAACTTCTTCATGGGCTTCTTCAGGGCATACAGCTTGTGGATTGCCTTCGGGGATTCTGCGTTACAGCCGATGGCGTAGCCAGATTCCGTAGGGTACAAGACAAGAGCGTCGTCCTCGAGGGCGGCTGCGGCAAGCTTAACGATGCGTGCTTGCGGATTATCTGGATGTACTTCGAATCGCATTTTATGTTCCGATTTCCGTTATTTTCAATAACGTTCTTTTTTGCGAAATATAAATAAATAGAATGAAAATATTTCTTTTATTTTATGGCAAATTCTAACAACTTGGAATGACCTGGTTTCCTTCAAAGGCGTTTTTGATGTGGCTGAATGTTAGCGGCTTCTGGTATACCCTTGCGCTAAGAACATCGAATCTGCAAGGCTGTTCAAACCCGTGAGGGGCTTTTTCCTTCTGTGTGGCCAGATAGTGACAGGCCGTTTGCCAGATTTTTCTTTGCTTTGTGTGGTTGACTCTCGCGGCTGGGTTTCCCTGCTGGTTATTCCACACGGATTTCACTTCCACAAAGACGATTGTGTTGCCTTCTTTTGCGACAATGTCCAGTTCGCCTCCGCGATAGGCGTAGTTTCGATCAAGAATTTCGAAGCCGTTACGCTTAAGGTAGGCTGCGGCCATGGTTTCAATAAAGTTGCCCTTAGGCTTGTTGCCTGGTTTGTTGTTGAGTTTGCTGTTCTGTTTTTCCATTTTTTGTCCTTTTAAGAGAGTAAAAAAAGAACACGCGAATCATCGCGTGCTCTCAATAAGATTGTCTTTGGACGCTTATGCGGCCTAAAACTATGCAGGTAGTTGGTAACTAAAGTTCCATTCCCAACAGACGGATTTCTGAAATGGCGAAGTCCGGCTGCTCGCCTTCGTAAACGTCTTCCAGGTAAATCTTGATTTCCGTTGTTTCCATGGGCTGGACGACCGGGTACTGCATGCCCTTGATGTTCTCAAGGCGAATCTTCTGCTTGTAGCCGTCCTTGGTTTCAAGGGTCAGGATCTTTGGCTTCTTGAACAGGCGGAATCTGTCTCCAAAGAGATCGTCTACAGACTTTTGGTAACCGACTGCAATGCCCATGTGGGTTACCAGGGTGGGATCATCAAAGTACAGTGTCAGTACGGGGTTCTGTGGCTTTTGGGGCATCGTGTAGAGCCAGGCAGTTTTCAGGTCCCCATCCGTAAGGTTCTTTAGGGGATAGCCTCCAGAGATTTCTGCTTCCAGGGCCTTTGTCTCGAAGTTACCCAGCGCATCGTCCCATTCAATTTCATGAAGGGTTTTCTCGGGCTTGTGGGTCAGCATCAAAAGCACCAGGAGAAGGATGATCAGGGGGAACAGGGAGATGGCCAAAGCTGTAAGTTTGCGACGGAGTGCATTGGCCTGGGAGGGGAGGCGGGTGGCTGCTTCTGCGATGGATATGGTTCCGTGGCGCAGAAGGGAATGGCGCTTGCCCGTAAGGCGTGCACCATTGCGGGAATCCTTTGGCGGGAACACCTGGTCACAGGCATCCAGGAATTCCTGCATGTCGTGGAAGCGCTCGTTCAGCTTTTTCTTGAGGCACTTGAGGATCAGTTCTGCAAGACCCTTGGGCATGTCCGGGCGGAACTGCTTGGGATCAGGCGGTTGTTCCTGCACATGCTTCAGGGCGATTTCTACGGGGCGGCTTCCGTTGAAGGGGAGACGTCCGCAGGTCATTTCGTAAAGAATGACGCCCATGCTGTAGATGTCAGACTGAAGGGTGACTTCGTCGCCATGGCACTGTTCCGGGCTCATGTATTCCGGGGTTCCCATGGTCATGCCGGTCTTGGTCAGGCGATTCTGTTCCAGTTCCTGGATGTAGGAAATGCCGAAGTCCATGACATACACGCGGTTGTCTCGGGTTAGCATGATGTTGGATGGCTTTACGTCTCGGTGGACGATTCCCTTGCTGTGGGCGTAGAGGAGACCGCGGGCAATTTGACGGATGATCACTTCAATGGCTTCGAAGGGGAGCTGGCTCTTGCGCTGGAGAACGTCGGACAGGGAGTAGCCCTGTACGTAGGTCATGGCAATAAACAGCTGGTTGTCCTGCTTACCGAAGTCGAAAACGTGCACGATATTCTGGTGGTCCAGTTCCTTCATGGCCTGGGCTTCCAGGTAGAATCTCTGGATGGCTTCCTCGTCGGCGGAGGCGTCCAGTAGCTTGAAGGCCACTTCTCGCTTGAGTTTCTTGTCGAGGGCCTTATAGACAAAGCCCATGCCGCCCTTGCCCAGTTTTCCAATTAAGTCATAGTTCTCGTTAAATGGGCGAGGAAAATTTTCTGCGTGATCTGTCATCTTGCTTTTTTAGACCGGTGTAAAATTATTGCAGTAATTATAAAAAATAACAGAGCAAGCGCCAAAGCGCTCGGCTTGTTGAGCACGTCATCTGCTCGGTCCAGGAAAAGGTTCAGCAGGGAACTCTGGTTGTAGCGTGACCAGATTACTGTGGACAAAGCCTTGCCGATAGCCTGCATCTGGTCAAGGGGCACGAGAGCTCCGGCCAGGGCTACTTGGGGAATAATGAGCAAGGGGAGGAAGGCGTTTGCCTGTCCTGGATTCTTGCTGAGGGCGCTAACCAGAAGTCCTATCCCTACTGCCGGCAAAACGGTGCAGCCAAAGACAGCCGCCAGCATGGGAATGTCTGGATGGATGGTCATGCGGACGGATACAAAGGCGTAGACGATAGCAATCTGCAGGAATGCCGATACAGAGGGCAGGATAATTTTGCCTGCAAGAACAGAAAGTACTCCTAGTCCCTTGCGAAATTCATTGCGGAAAATATCCTTTTCCTGGACCACTTCCCGAATGGATAGGGATAGGGCGAACCAGTTGGCGCAAAGGATTAATGCGAAGGCGACAGTCCAGAGGGAGCTTTGGGCACTGAATATTTGTGAGAAGAGAAACCCGATGATAATAGGTTGCAAGAGGAGCGCTGCCAATTTTCCTCTGTCCCGTCCCCACTGTTTTAGGGTAATGGATAGGCTATAGAAGAAACTTCCCTTGCGCTTCACCTTTGGAAAGATGACTTCTGCATATTTACGGGAATTCTCTACGCCGGTTGATTCTCCGGATTCCTTCCAACGGGTGGAAGTTTCGTCGTCCAGGCTGGAGAGGATTGCCTCTGGATCCGTTGTCTTGAAGTAGCGGTAGGCTCCCTGGGGGCTGCCATAGTAACCTTGACCGCCTCTGTGTAGCACCAGAACCTTGTTTGCAATTTTCAGTGCTTCATAACTGTGGGTGGTGAGGATGACTGTGTGGCCGAGGAACGCTAACTGCTTCAGGTGGGTGCAGAGAATCTTCGAGTTGTAGGGGTCCAGACCGCTTAAGGGTTCGTCCAGGATGATGAGACCCGGGTTTGCCATCAGTTCTGCGGCAAGGGCGGTTCGGCGGAGTTCTCCGCCGCTGAGCGTTTGCACGCGGTTCAGCTTGCGCTCGCTCAGCCCAAAAAGTTCGCAGAACTTTTCGAACCGCTCCATGGCGGTTGCCGCATATTCAGTCTTGTCTAGGGAAATTCTTGCTCCGTGCAGGATGGTCTCCTGTACGGTAAGGTCCTTTCTCAGGGCTGGTTCCTGCTGCATGATTGAAATGCGCTGGCGGATTTCCTTTTGGCGGTAATCCAGACCGCCGATGAGAACCTCGCTTTCGTTTCCCTTTCGGTTGGTGCCTTCCAGTAGGCGGAGCAGGGTAGACTTGCCCTGTCCGGAACGGCCGATAATGGCGAGAATTTCGCCTGCGGGTAACTGGAAGTTGATGTCGTGAAGCAACTGCTTCTTTCCGGCAAATACATCCAGATTCTTTACGCAGACATCGAAACCTGCAGTCACCTTGGTTACCATCAGGTTTCCGTCTCGTAGGGCTACTTCGTTATCTCCGATCCGGGCAACGTCTCCGTTTTTTAGGAGAACTTTTTTGCCACACTGGATTTCTGCACTTCTGCTTTCGTCGTTACAGGAAGATAGCTTTGCCTTGAATGTTCCGCAGGAGGTCCATTCCTCCTTCAGTTCAACGGTTTCTACTTCCTGGTTCAGGTCAAGCAACAGCAAGGAAAGTTCTTCGCCACGCAAGTTCACGCGGAGCCTGCGAACTCCGATGACGATAATGTCTCCGTCACCTAGAATGGACTCCTGTACATTTTCATCGTTTAGCAGAGTGACGCTGTTGGCAGTCAGGCTTTTCAGGTACCATCCGTCTGTTCTCTTGTCTATAACGGCGTGTTCTCGAGAAACAAAAACATCCCCAAAGCGCAGGTCATTGCTTTCCCTGCGTCCTATGGTAAACGGCTTTCCTGCCTCAGGAGTTATGAGATGGAACATGTTCTGCCAGGTGTCCGTGTTGCTTGTTAGGCGTTACTTCAGTGCTGCCAAACCCTTTTCAAAACGGTCACATGCCCTGGCCAGGGTTTCATCGCTGGCGGCGTAGGAGAAACGGACGCAGCTGTCATCGCCGAAGGCTGCTCCCGGTACAATGGCGAGACCTTGGGATTCCAGCAAATACTGACAAAGTTCTACAGAACCGCCGATAGTCTTTCCGTCAGGGGTTTTCTTCCCGTAAAAGTCCTGAACAGGGGCGAACAGGTAGAATGCTCCATCGGGAGCCTTGGCCGGGGAAGTCAAGATTTTAGAAGTGCGTTCCAGCATGTAGTTGCGACGCTTCAGGAAGGCTGCTCGCATAATGTCCACCTGTTCCATTCCCATGTTCAATGCGGCAAGTGCTGCGTACTGAGCGACGTTGCTGGGATGGTGGGTTGCCTGCCCCTGGATCTTGCCGATGATCTTTGCTATTTCAGCGGGGGCGGCATTGTAGCCGATACGCCAGCCGGTCATGCAATGGGACTTGGAAAATCCGTTAATGACAATGGTGCGCTCGGCCATGCCCTCAAATTCAGCGGCACTCGTAAATTCCTTGTCGTAAACGAAATATTCGTACACTTCGTCAGAAATGCAGTACATGTCGTTTTCGATAATGACCTTGGAAAGTTCTGCCAGCTCCTGCTTGCTATAGACTGATCCTGTGGGGTTGCAGGGATTGTTCAGAAGGATTGCCTTGGAACGTTCCGTACAGGCGGCCTTCAGCTGTGCGGCCGTAATCTTAAAATCGTTTTCGCGGGTTCCCTGGACGAATACCGGAGTGCCTCCTAGCCATTTTACCAGTTCCGGATAAGTTACCCAGTAGGGGGCGGGAATGATGACTTCATCGCCTGGATTAATGAGGGCTGCCAGGGAATTGAATACGGCATGCTTTGCGCCGCTGGTCATGATAATCTGTTCAGGCTTGTAGTGCAAATGATTTTCACGTTCCAGTTTTTCACAGACCGCCTTACGAACCTCGAGAATGCCTACCGGTGCGGTGTAGCGAGTCTTGCCGTCGTTGATAGCCTTGCAGGCTGCGGCTCGAATAGGTTCCGGTGTGGGGAAGTCCGGTTCGCCTGCGCCAAGGCTGACCACATCCTTGCCGTCGGCAATCATCTGTTTTGCCAGGGTGTCGATTGCCACGGTGAGGGATGCTGCAATATTTTGTGTTCTAGTAGAAAGGGGGCGTGTCATTTGTTTTCTGCCTTTTGCTGTTTTTTCAAACGATAGTTATCCAGAGACCCTGCGATAAGGGGGAAGATGAAGAATTGAGCTGCGCTGATGCAGAAGTAGCCAACAACGCAAATGATGCCGATGCTCTTAAGTCCCGGATGGGAGGTGATGAGTAGACCATATGCCCCAATCATGGAGGCAATTTGGCCTGTACCCACAGAGAATGCTTTCTTCTGGAGTATGTTGAGTGCGTTTCCGCCAATTTTCTCATAGTAGGCGGTCCAAAGTTCCAGAGATCCATCGACGCTGATGCCGAGCAGGATAATAAATGCCATGGAGTTGTAGGCGGAAAGCTCGATGCCGAAAATCTTCAGGGCCAGTACAAGCCATCCCATGGCAAAGGCTGTCGGGAGAATTGTGAATATTGCGCGGCTAAGACGATTGTAGTAGAACAGCAGGATGAACCAGATCAGGAAAATGCCTGCAAAAATAGACTTGTGCAGATTGCTAAGAATTTGGTCCAGGAAGATGGCTCGAAGAATCGGAATACCTGAAATCCTGTAGGTTCCTTTTTCAATTCCTTCGAATTTTTGCAAGTCCCTGTTGAGACGCCTGCATTCCAGGCCGTTCCTTGGATTGATATTGAAGGTGATGAAGGCGAACCTTCCCGTATTTCCGTTAATGTCGCTGAACTTGTGCAGAAGATCTTCAGGAACCTCGCTTTCGTCGAAGTCGATTCTATAAAGTGCTTCGTTCAGTCTGGACACATTGTGCAAATTGATGGAATCGAGATTCTGGAGAATGTTGTCCGAGAACAGTTCCTTGATTTCTGTCAGTTTCCTTTTTTTTGCTTCCTGGTTTTTGGGCGTGAACTGTGCCAGTGTGTAAATGCGGTCGATGGTTGGTATCATTCCGCGCTTACGCAGTTCGTCGCTATTTTCCAGAAGATCTTCGCCAGCTTCCGGGTTAGGCAGCATTACAATCACGGGTTCGTACTGAGGGAATCCGGTTTCCTTGATAAGCTCATCGGCCTTGTTGTGCTTGTGCTGGATTTCCATCCTGTCGAAATCGTAGAAGAACTTTAGGGAGTATAGTCCATAGACAAGCCCCATAAAGCTGATGATGGAAATAACCGCAATGAAAATCTTGTTCTGGCGGTAGGGCATGGGCCTAATGTTGTATTCCCTCTGGAAGCGGAACGAATTTACCGTAAATGGTTTCCTGCGCTGGAATACCTGCAGCAGGGACGATGTTAACTGGGTGCTGATAATCCAGTTGATGATACTGCCGATGGCGCCGAGAATGCTCAGCTCCTGGAGGCCTGCAACAGGAATGTGGTAGACGGAAAGGAACAGAGCTGCAACAATTGCCGCAGCCGCTGCCGTGTAGGGGCCAACTCCAAGAATGGCGCTTTCAATACATAGCTGGGGGCCCAGTTTGTCATTCCTTTCAATGAAATAGCGGTTCAGGATATGGATGATATTTTGACAGGCAAGGCCGGGCAGGAACAGGGACAGGAGGATGGTTAGAAGATTGATTCTTCCGAAGAGAAGACCTGCCAGTGCCAACGTGTAGAGAACGGGGAGTCCTGCAGAAACGGAGGCGACAAGAATAAGCTGTGGCTGTCTATAGAAATGGAGAATGAAAAGGAGTAGTATTAGAAGTGCGGCAATACCGCCGGCGATTTTTGCCTCGGGCAGGATGGTCCTTCCTGTTTGAACCGTGTCGTACACTTTGCCGGTGAATTCAACATTAACGTCCCTATCAGAAAGGAATTTCTTCACTTTGGAAAGGAGCGCTCTTGCTGCACTTAAATCCGAAAGGGAATTCCTGGGGTAGACATCTATGACCCGGATGGTGCCGTCAGCACTGGCGTGAGTCCGGGAAAGAACTTTTAGGTATTTTTCTTCGATGTCGTCCAGATTGAAATTATCTTCGTGGACTATTTTTTCTGTACCGGCACTGTCGGGCAAAACCGTCAAAGATTCGTTCTTCAGTGAATCCGTTTCAGACGCAAGATCCACAAAGAGGGGATTCTGCTCCAGGATCAGTTTTGTCTTCAGTGCGGCAAGTCGGTTCTCGATGGAGTCCAGATCGCTCATGGACATGTACAGCAGGCTATGTTTACGGTAGAATTCTATATCAGTCTCAAATTCTACAAAGTGGACAAGTGAGTCCTGTCGTAGAGCTTGAGCCAGAGATTTTGCCGTATGGTAATTTTTAAGGCTGTCTTCGGACTGGATGACTACAGTAAGGCTTCCCATGCCGCCAAAAGCTTTCTCGATATCGCGGTAGCTGGCGGAAACATCTTCGCGGGATGTCAAAATGTCCTGCAGCTGCAGTTCCCATCGCAAATTGCTGATGGGAATGATGCTCAGAATTGCAAGAATCAGGCATACAACCAGGATTGTAACCGGGTATCGGGCCAGACTTTTGGCAATTTTTGCAACAAGGGAAAACATCATTCATAATATAATTATAAATTAGTATTGACGTTATTTGGACAGTGGCTTGTGGTCGCAAAATATGCAAAAGAGATTTATTGCTCGCTGTTGATTTGTCAAATGGTGTAATTGGGTAGTATGATAAGTTTGAATGGGCTCAAAAATGCATGGATGGCGCGAAATACATCTTTTTCGCTCGTCATTCTTGTTCTGTGCCTAGTGCTACTTAATTTGCAAGCCCTTGCAGAAGAAACTTCTGGAGATTCACTGACGGCTGAGCAATCAGATGGCGTCACTACGTCGGAAAATGTTAGCTCAAGGGAATCCTCCGGATTTAGTGTTGTAGATGTTATCTCATGGCCTTTTGTCCATATTCTTCAGCCCATTTTCTCGGTTGCCATTTATCCGGTATCTGCACCTGTGAATTACATTGTGGAAAACGGAGTGATGGACAAGTCCGTAGAGCTTGTAACTTTCGGAGAACGGAATAATATTCTCATCTATCCGACGATGAATCTGAAACCCGGTGCGTCAACCTTACTTGGATTTACGTATCGTCATCGCAGTATTTTCATGAGTCGAGATTATCTGGTTCTTGATCCTCAGTATTTTGCAAATGGAGACTGGCAGCTAGGGGCTCGTTATTCTAAACAGCAACTATTCGGTTTGCCATTATATGGAAATATTCGTATTCAAAAATTCATGAATCGTGATGCGTCATTTGTCGTTCCTGAAACGAAACATTCCTATGTTCAGCCGGATTCATCGCTTCTTCTTAATGGTCGACTTGGTTTCCCTTTGTTCGGCAGCAATAGTAACTGGAATATGGGCTTGAGGGCTGGTTATGAATGGAAGAATGCAAGTCTTCCGGAAAATGCATCTGACAGCATTCTCATTGACGAAAAATATCCAATTGATGCTAGAGGCCTGTATCAGAAATTTGATCAGATTCCATTGGAAGTTTCATTTGTCTATGATAATTTGGATTTTCCCTATGCTCCTTCCCGTGGCAGCAGATTTTCACTTTCGGGAAGTTATGTAATTGTTCGTGGTTATGAGGGTGTTGAGTTTAATGATGGGGAGAACAATATTAGGCACCAGTACGAAGACGATGGTGCAAATCACAATTTCATGAAGACTGAAACGATCTTTCAGCATTATTTCTATTTAGGGAAGGCGCCAAATTTCCATTTGTCAGGTGCAGAAGCAAGGGAAAACCGTAGATACTATCTGGACTTTTCATTAGATGATGCATTGAGAGCCTGGCAGCCCTCCAATGTGGCGAATACCTTGTTTGAACGTCGTGTTCTTGCTTTCCAGTTTAGGATGATGAATCTTTGGGAAATTGAAAAGGGTGAGGCTCCCTACAATGCGTTTTCTGTAATGAATGCTCGATTGCCCCTTCGCGGCTATGCCGCTCCCTGGAGTGCTCATCACATCATTGGCTTAAGTGGGGAATACCGCTGGCCCATTGACCGCCTGGTGGACGGTGTCGTGTTTGATGAATATGGTTTGATTTCAAAGACGGTAACAGGATGGTCCAAGGATCAGTACTATAATTCCTGGGGCTTCGGCGTTCGCGTGAGAAGGCCGGATATGTATTGGTTCCGTGTGCAGTTCGGTTTCCACGGTCTTCATGGAATCAATCTAGTGATGACCATTGCTCCTGAATACAACTAAGGAAAAGCCTCTCCGTTGGGGAGAGGCTTTTTGTTGTGGCATAACGGGTTGAATCTTAGGCGAAGAGATCCGTCTGGTCGCTTTGGCCTGCGTAGCTGCGAGGAACTTCGCGGTGGAGCATCCTGTAGGCGTTGAGGGTGGCTATGCGGCCACGAGGCGTACGGCTGATAAGGCCTTTCTGAATCAGGTACGGCTCGTAGACTTCTTCGAGAGTGTCAGGTTCTTCGCCCATGGCTGCACTGATAGTGCCGAGACCCACGGGCCCACCATTGAACTTGTCTATCATCATGCTGAGAATTTTACGGTCGGTGGAGTCGAGGCCTTCGTTATCGATGCCTAGCATTTCCAGAGTCTTTGTGGCGGCCTGAACGTCAATGATTCCGGTTCCTCGCACCTGAGCCACGTCGCGGCAACGGCGTAAAACGCGGTTGGCGATACGGGGCGTTCCTCGGCAGCGCCCACCCAGTACGGCAGCAGCGTCTTCGGTAAGTTCAATGCCCAAAATCTTGGCGCTGCGGAGGAGAATCTTGATGATATCCTTTTCGTTGTACAGTTCCAGTCGGTACTGAAGTCCAAAACGGTCACGAAGGGGGCCTGTCAGAAGGCCGCTTCGGGTGGTTGCCCCTACAAGGGTAAAATGCTTTAGAGGTAGATTGACGCTTCGGGCTGCCGGGCCTGAATCCAGCATGATATCTAGACGGAAATCTTCCATGGCGGGGTAGAGGTACTCCTCCACAACGCGGTTTAGTCGATGAATTTCGTCGATGAAAAGAATGTCGTTTTCCTGTAGACTAGTCAAAAGTCCGGCGAGATCGCTTGCTTTTTCAAGGACTGGACCGCTTGTAATATGGATATTTACGCCCATCTCCTTGGCTATAATGCTGGAAAGGGTTGTTTTTCCTAGACCCGGAGGGCCAGAAAAAAGACAATGGTCCAAGGAATCGCCACGGTGTTTCGCAGCTTCGATGGCGATGGATAGACTTTCCTTGATGTCTTGCTGACCTGTAAATTCTTCAAGGCTTGGAGGACGAAGATTGCGCTCCGCGTCATTCTCGTCAAACCGGCTTTTTTCCGGGGAGATGATTCTTTGATCTTCCATGATGACCTCGATTACAGGTACTTGAGTGCTTCAGGAATGAGTGCCGCTGCATCTGCAGAATCGCCGAGAATTTCTACAGCCTTAACCACGGCCTTTTCTGCTGTAGGATCCTTGACGCCGAGGGTATGCAGGGCGAGAACTGCTTCCAGTTTGGGACCAGTGAGTGCGCCCATGCTGGTGATACCACTACCTTCAACATTGCCCAACCCCTGGAGCATGGTGCCGGCCTTGTCCTTAAGGGAAAGAACCATCTGTTCGCAGGTCTTTTTGCCGAGCCCCTTAATTTTACCTAGCGCAGCCTTGTTGTCGCTGGCTATCATGTTCAGCAGATCTGCGGGGGAGACTCCGCTGAGAATTCGCTGTGCTAGTTTAGGGCCCACGCCATTAACGTCAAGCAGCATCAGGAATACCTGCTTTTCCGTGGTGTCGGCAAAGCCGAACAGGGTCATGGAATCTTCTCGAACCACAAGATTTGTGTGGAGGGTTACCTCGTTGCTAACTTCCGGCAGTTTTCCTGCGGTGTATGCGGAAATGTTCACTCCGTAGCCAATGCCATTTACATCGACAACGACAAAAGTGGGTGTTTTTTCTATAAGGGAACCGTGCACTCGTTCAATCATGACTCTTGACCTGATATAGTAACTAAACAATTGTGTACTGCACAAATATATACTATGTACAGTGGATTGTCAAGAGCTATTCAACGAGAAATGTGCCAGATTTGTTTTTGCCAAAAAGAAATCCCTCCTACAGGGCAGGAGGGAAGACTTTTCTAAAATGGAGGACGTGAACCTAGAAGCCTAAGCTAATCTGAGCCATATAGGTTCTGTGCTCGTCCTGACCGGTGTAGTAGCCGCGTTCCTCTGCCCAGGTTGCCATTTCAAGGGTGAAGAGACGGAGCACCTCGAGACCGAAACCGGCAGAGGGATAGCCGCCCTTGAAACCTGCTGATACTCTGGCGGATAGGGCACGGATCTCGTTGTTATAGCCAAGCCAGGCCAACAAGGTCTGTTCCGCTTCCACACCGAAGTTGATGTGGGAGAGCGGCTTGTAGTTGTTCTCTCCAGAGAAGGCGTCGGCATAGTCGCAGGCGAAATTGAATCTGCGGCCGAATCCAACGTTCTTGTTAAAGAAGCGGGGGCTATAGTTGAAGCCTGCGGTCACGTTGGGTGTAATCCTGTCGCCAGCCAGTTCCTTGAAGTAGATGTCTCGGACGGAGGCGCCCACACGGAATTCTCTTGTCAGCTGATAGAGTACGCCAAGGTCCATGCCTGCTGAGACGGATTCCAGGTCAAAAAGATTGTCGGTTGCATCGTGGTAGCGGTCTTCAAGAGTGTCCTGCAGGGAGGAGTAATTCAAAACATCGAGAGCGATTGCATTTACCTTCTGACGTTTGGCAATCTTCACGCCGATACCTGCAGAGAAATTGTCAGTAAAGCCGTAAGCGAAACCCATCTGAGCAACGCCATCTACGTAGAATGTGTCAACCATCATGAAGGGAAGGACTAGGCCGCCATCCAGGTAGGGAGCGATGCTTCCGTCAACCCAGGCAGCAGCACCGATACCGTGGAATGCCAGTTCTGCGTCCATCTTGATGCTCATGTCCAGGCTCTTGTGGTCGTAGGAGTTCAGGGTGTGCATCAGTTCCGGATGAGAGGAAAGCGTGTCCATCAGGACGGAGTAGGAGCTGAGGCCTAGGGACTGAGCAGCTTTGTTAGCCCTCTGGTACAGTTCCTGGACTCTCTTCACGTCGTTATAGGTGGAGAAGTAGGTTTCAAAGGGACCTGCACCGCCGAGATTCAGGCGCATGTCGCCGAAGTTTCTCGGGTAGTACCCTTGCTCAGGACGCTTTTCATAGTTGCCCAGACGGTTGATTTGGGAAAGACCTGCATAGTTGAAGTAGATGGCTTCCTTGTCATCCACCAGTGCCACATGGGCGTTACCCATGGCTTCTGCTCGGAGGGAGTGGTGGGTAGGAGCCTTGGCTGCAAAGGCGCAGGTGGTAAAGAGGGCTATGAAGCTAAGAAAGATCAGTATGTTTTTCATGATGAATCCTTCTATCTCCTGAACCAGTCAATGAAGTTTGCTTCAGTATAGTTGTTCCAGCAACCGCCAACAATCTCTTGACGTACGGATAGCGGGTATTTGAGATTGCTATACACGGTGTCGAGGGCGATTTCGTGCTTGATGGCAAGAACTTCGGGGGTCAGAACGCCTCCCGTGGATGGATACCAAACGAGATTCTTTGCGGCCTTCAGGCGGAATGCGTTTGGCTTGCCTGCACTGATGGTCTCGAAAGTCCAGGCATCGTCATTTTCTACGTCACCACAGTGAGTGAGGTCCACGTTCATGTATTTATCTGTGCGGTGGAGGGCCTTGGGAACCATTACTGCGTTCAGTTTTCTAGATCCTGCTAACAGCTTCTTGCTTGCTGCGGCTTCGTCTACGTCGGTGGTGGACATGTCGCGGACATTTTCGTCAATTTCACCATCGCCATCATTGTCAATGCCATCATAAACCTCTTCATCGAGACAGCCGTCTCCATCGACATCCTGAATGTAGCTGTAACCCATTTCCGCAGCAAGAATGTTAATGTTGTGACGGTTCGTGAAATCGTCATCAGAGCACTTTGCCGTTTCCGCCATGGACTGGCATACGGTACTGTACATGAGACTCTTATGGTCCTTGTCAATCCAACTGGTGATGGACCCCACGAACTGGTCTGCGATGGCAGAAATGGACGATGGATCCTTGACGCAGCTTTGGAACGTCTTTCTCATAGTCTCCAGCGTTGCGCACTGTTCCGGCAAGTTGGCCAGGGTCTGTGCCATATTGCAGTGGGTCTTGCCTGTGTTGATATCTATAGAGCAGGAATTTGTCACGTTTGACAGTTTTTTCAGGGACAGCAGCATTTTTGCTGTGGTCAGGATCATGTAGCCTTCGGAGAAGGTATTGAATGTAACCACACCATCCATTTTGCCCAGGGAGTCTCGCTTGATGAAGTCGTCAAGTACATCAAGAACCGTATCGATGCCGTTGCTATAACGAGCCTGCACATCTTCGGGCATCTGGTCGAAGGGGTTTGTCGTCGTTTCCTGGGAAACGTTTACGTACTTAAGCAATTCGATGGTGTTCAGGTTCTGCTGGTTAAGCTTGGCCTTGGCCAGGCCATACCAGGCTTCAGAGTGGGCAGAGTCTGCTGCGATAGCCTTTTCAAAATATTCTCGTGCAACCGTGTACTCGGTCTTCTGGTAGTGGAGGTAGCCTTCGTAGGTCAGCGCCTTTGCATCGCCAGAAGCGATATTTGCACTTTCGGTGGGGTTGAATATGTTGCAGCCAACGATGCCTGCTGCCAGGATCGTTGCACAAACCCAAACATTTTTAAACAACTTCATAGGATTCCAGTGCTTCAAATGGTAAAAAAGCTAAATAAAAGATAATAATCTTGTAATAAAACTGAACTCACTAGGGGATGAAAACCCTTTTTCAGGGGGTGTTTTTTTATTAGACTTGAAAAACACTATTTGTTTGTATATTTGGGTCAATGGAACTTTACCGCGATTATTTTCCCACGAAGGCCTATAAGCGAGCCGAAATGAAGATGGGTGTTCTGCTCAGTGCGGAATGCGATCGTCTTGATGCATTGGCTGCATCACTAGGCAGGGAACGCGCCATTGGTCCGGATAACTTGCAGCAGCAACTTCCTGAAATCTTTAAGTTTACAGAAGCATACCATTCTGCGTATATGCAGTACCTGGATGCAGTGCTTCCGCAGCAGCCAAGGCCCATTCAGTGTAGGCCTGCCTGTGGAAATTGCTGCCATCACTATCCCATGTCGGTGGAACCTTTTGAATTGGTTCACCTCTACGCCAACTTGCGCAAGCGGGAAGATTTTATTTCTGTCATGGAAGCCTGCCAGTTCCGTTCGGGGCTTTTTGATAGTTTGTACGAAAAGGAACTTGCATCTCTGGGCTCTGAGGATGAGGCTGAGGACCATGCTCTCCACGACTATTTTTCCCAGTGGAAATCCTGCCCTTTCTCCAACAAGGTTGGGGACTGCATGGTTTATCCCATTCGTCCTGTTTCCTGCCGTATGTACTTTAGCGAAACGGATCCCATGTACTGTAAGCCGGAAACCTTGCAGACAGACAAGAACGAAAGCTATATCGTTTATCTGCCGGATAGTGCGGAAGAGGCCATCTACCGCATTTCTGAACATTACGCGGATCTGGATTTGCCGGAAAGCTATTTCGGAGGCCTGCTGGCCATGAACGTCTACGAAGGGCTTTTCGAATGCTAGGGGATGATCAGCTGGACATGTTTGGCCAACTGGATCTGTTTGGCAACTATCCGGAGCCTCCAAAGGTTCCTGCGGTACAGGCGGCCTCTCCGGATTGTTCTGCCAATGGGCTGGTGAACTTCAAGTACAATCCTCTCCTGAAAAAGAGCATTCGCTGTAAGGGTGGTGTGCTTTTTGGACATCCCGAAGTGATGCTTCCCGGTTACATGCGTTCCCCTGAATTTGCTGCTGCCCGTGAATTGGCTGCAGAATGGGCGGAGCATGCAGTTCGCCGCAAGACCCAGAAGAATAAGGCCACCATAAAGGATTTGGTATCCCGTTTCTGGGCGGTTGTGGATCAGGTTTTGGTGGACAGGGGAGAATCGCCCCTTGAAAGTCGCAACAGAATTCCTCCCATAAAGCCTAAGGGAAAATATCACGATCTGGACCAGGTTCTGGCTGCGGTAAATGACACCTATTTTGAGGGGCAGCTAACCTGCCGCATTACCTGGAGTAACAGGGTGGGGGGATTGAGTTTTCATTCCATGCGGAAGGATCCCCTTACGGGTGAGGATTTTCACCTGATCAGCATAAGCCGTGGTTACGATGCGGCCAACTGTCCTCTTTTCGCCGTGGCTGGGGTGGTTTACCATGAATGCCTTCATATCGTTATTCCTGTGGAGGAACGCAATGGGCGTCGGGTTGTTCATGGACGTGTTTTCCGCCAGCGGGAACGGCGCTATATATATTATGATGAATGGATGAAGTGGCACAAGGATATTTTGCCCAGGAATATTCGGGCCATGCGTCACCATAAGGAACTTTAATTGATTGCCTCAGCCTGTGTGCTGGGGCATTTTTTTTCACTAAAAAGGCTTAAAACCGTATTTTTGTGGTTCTTTTTATAGAAATTGTTTATCAAAGTGTAATTTATGATTTATATTGATGTAAGATAAATGTAAAAAGGACGAGTTACTTTTTTATGAAAAAAAAGGTTTTTGCTGCACAGGACACCATACTCTTCAGGAATGATCTGGTTGAGTTTAGGGATTGGTATAATGCAAACTGTGCGTATACTTTGTTTTTTCAGATTCTTACGACTGATTTGGATCAGAATCGCCTTGCGGCAGTAAGCGATGTCATTGAGAGCGTTTTTCCTGGGGTTCCGTGGTTTGGCACATCTACCAGCGGAAACCTGGTAGACTGTAATGTTGCTGGCGAGATTGTTGTCGTAGCAACAATTTTTGAAAAGCTTTCAACGCAGTTCCGCCTGTTCCAGTACGATATGTCCCACATGTCCAGCGAGGACATTGCTAGGGCCATTGTTGAAAGGACTCGTCAGAATCCCTGGGTGAAGGGTATTGAAATTTATAGAACCATTTCTGAAAAGTCCTCGACCCATTTTTGCGAAGGCCTGGACTGGTTAAGTTCTGAAATTCAAGTCTTTGGCGGTATTGTCTGTTCTCCAGATATCAGCAGTTCAGATTCCTGCGTGTTCTCCTCTGAAGGTCCGTACAACCCTCACGGAATGATCGTGTTGTTCTTTGGTGGTGATGAATTCCACATTGAGACGACTAAGATTAGCGGTTGGAAACCCTTAGGTAGAAAGTTCTACGTGACTAAGGCCAAGGGCAGCTACCTTTTTGAACTGGGCGGAATTCCCGCTTACGAAATTTACCGTAAGTACCTGAACATTGAAAACGATTCCAATTTCTTTACCAATGCCCTGGAATTCCCTCTTTTGTACGAACACAATGGAACAACCATTGTTCGTGCTCCGTCCTTGAGTAATCCCGATGGTTCCATTGTCATGTCCTCAGACATTGAGGAAAATTCCCTGGTGCGCCTTTCCTATGGTGAACCCCAGACCATCATTGAGGAAATTCGTGAAAAGGCGGAACAGATTAGGGAATTCCATCCTGATTTGCTGCGCATATTCTCATGTGCGGCTCGAAAGGCTTTCTGGAGCCAGCGCGATCCAGCCTATGAACTTCATCCTCTTTGTGAAATTGCAGGAGCAACAGGATTCTTCTCCCATGGTGAATTTGTCCGTGAAAATGGATTCCTGAACCAGCACAACATTACGCTTGTTGTTGCTGCCATGCGAGAGGGGGATGTCCCTGAAAATGTAGAGAAAATCTCTTCCGAAAAGGTTGAGCCTGCAAGAAGTTCTAAGATTCCTCTGGCAGCTCGTATGGCTACGTTCATTCGTGAAACGTCCTATGAACTGGAAGAAACCAATAGCCGTCTGGAACTTTATAACCGTCATTTGCAGGGTGTGGCCACTACAGATGCCTTGACCAAGCTGGAAAATCGACTGGCTTTTGACGAACTGCTGAAGAGTATTGATGGTAGTAAGGAATCCAAGGCAGACTGGACCATGTTGATGATGGACATGAATGGTCTTAAGTATACCAACGATACTTTTGGCCATTCTGCGGGTGATGCCCTGATTGTTTCTGCTGCGGAATGCATTTCCAAGGCGTTCTCTCCCAAGGGCCGCAGCTTCCGTATTGGTGGTGATGAGTTTGTTGTTGTTATTGAAGCAAAACTGGACGAAATGTACCAGATGCGAAAGAAACTGGATACGTTTATTGCTGAATACAATGAAACCGCTTTGTACCGACTGTCTTTGTCCGTTGGTGAATGCCGACTGGTAAATGAGAAGGGGGAATGCAAGTCCATCAGTGACTGGAAGATGGGGGCTGACCTGGATATGTACCGCAATAAGGTATTGGCCCACAGGTCTATGGAACCTGGTGAAAACAAGAATCTCAGGGAAATGGTCTCTTGCCTTATTTCCATTGAGGAAGCTAAGGATTCCTATACGGCTCACCATTCAGACCGTGTGCAGGCCCTGTCCAATCTTTTGGCAAACGCATTGGGGCTTTCTGAAAAATCATTGCAGCTGATATCCGATGCAGCCTTGCTTCACGATATCGGTAAGGTGGGGGTGAGCGATGCTATTCTCGGCAAGCCGGGTAAGCTCACTGCTGAAGAATTTGCCGTGATTAAGCAGCATACGGTTATAGGCGCTCATATCTTGATGCAGTCTAACTATACTCAGGAACTGGTTCAGATTGTTCTGCATCATCATGAACGTTATGATGGCAAGGGATATCCGGAGGGCATTGCTGGTGAGGATATTCCCATTGGTGCTCGAGTCATTGCCATTGCGGATTCCATTGATGCTATGACGAGCAAGCGCTGCTATCGTGACGCCCTATCTCTTGATTTCTGTCGTGAGGAAATTGAGAAGAATCTTGGACTCATGTATGACCCTGCTATTGGCAAGGTTGCTCTGGAACACTGGGGCGAGATTGCCGACGAACTGCTGAAGATGTTTAGCGGATCCAGCAAGCAGTCTTAGTGTGAGCGTGTGCGAATGCTGTAGCGCATTGCTATGAAAATATGGGTGAAAAGAGCCCCGACGGTTTTACCGCCGGGGCTTTTTAACTAAGTTGTGCGCGGGTGAGGTCCGCGCCACCAGTATGTCATCCCGGCCTCCGAGCCGGGATCTCCTTTACTTAACGCCGATTAAGCTGAGGTCGCGAACGGCGCCCTTGTCTGCGCTTGTTGCCATGGCGGCGTAAGCCTGCAGAGCCTTGGAGACCACGCGGTCGCGGGAAACCGGCTTCCATGCCTTTTCACCACGAGCTTCCATTGCCTTGCGGCGAGCAGCAAGTTCGTCGTCGGTGAGCTGCACGTTGATGGTGCGGTTCGGGATATCGATTTCGATAACGTCACCAGTTTCCACCAGACCGATGTTACCCTTGTTGGCAGCTTCCGGAGACGCATGACCGATGGAAAGACCGCTGGTACCACCAGAGAAGCGACCGTCGGTAAGGAGTGCGCAGCTCTTGCCCAGGTGACGGCTCTTCAGGTAAGAAGTGGGGTACAGCATTTCCTGCATGCCCGGACCACCCTTAGGACCTTCGTAGCGGATAACCACAACGTCGCCGGCTTTCACCTTGTCGCCAAGGATGCCATTGACGGCGTCTTCCTGAGATTCGAACACCACAGCGGGACCGGTGAACTTCCAGATGGACTCATCAACGCCAGCAGTCTTCACGATGCAGCCGTCCTGAGCCAGGTTGCCGTAAAGAACAGCGAGACCGCCGTCCTTGGTGTAGGCATGTTCGCCATCGCGGATTGCGCCAGTAGCGCGGTCGGTGTCCAGGGATTCGTAGTAGGTGCTCTGGCTGAAGGCAACCAGGTTGTACTTGCGGCCCGGACCTGCGAGATAACGCTGCTTGATTTCTTCGGTAGCATTGCCGCGCATAATGTCGTTTGCATCCAGGGCTTCGCCCATGGTTGCTGCGTGAACAGTCTTTGCGTTCTTGTGGATGAGGCCCATGCGGTCCAGTTCGCCAAGGATGCCCATGATACCGCCAGCGCGGTTCACCTGTTCGATATGGATGTTGTGAACGGTGGGAGCAACCTTACAGATGCAAGGAGTGTTCAGGGAAAGGCGGTTGATGTCCTTCATGGTGAAGTTGACGCCAGCTTCTTGGGCTACTGCCAGCAGGTGGAGCACGGTGTTGGAGGAACCGCCCATGGCGATGTCCAGACGCATGGCGTTTTCGAAGGCGTCCATGGTAGCGATGCTACGGGGCAGGATGCTTTCGTCGCCTTCATCGTAATACTTGTGGCAAAGTTCCACGATGCGCTTACCGGCAGCTTCGAACAGCTTCTTACGTTCGGAGTGGGTAGCAACGATGGTGCCGTTGCCCGGGAGAGAAAGGCCCAGGGCTTCGGTCAGGGAGTTCATGGAGTTTGCGGTGAACATGCCGGAGCAGGAACCGCAAGTGGGGCAGGCATTAGCTTCGATAGCTGCAACTTCTTCGTCGGAGACGGTGTTGTCTGCAGAATCGATCATGGCGTCAATCAGGTCCAGGGCGCGGTCCTTGCCGTCCTTGGTGGTGACGTGGCCGGCTTCCATGGGGCCGCCAGAAACGAAGATTGCAGGAATGTTCAGGCGCATTGCAGCCATGAGCATACCCGGGGTCACCTTGTCGCAGTTGGAAATGCAGACCAGGGCGTCGGCGCGGTGTGCATTTGCCATGTATTCGGTAGAGTCAGCAATGAGGTCGCGGGAGGGGAGGCTGTAAAGCATGCCGTCGTGACCCATGGCGATACCGTCATCTACAGCGATGGTGCTCATTTCCTTAGCGACACCACCGGCGGCTTCGATAGCGCGGGCAACGATCTGACCCACGTCCTTCAGATGAACGTGACCCGGAACGAACTGGGTATAGCTGTTAACAACGCAAATCACCGGCTTGCCAAAGTCTTCCACCTTGGTACCTGTTGCGTGCCAAAGGGCACGTGCACCGGCCATTTCGCGGCCTTCCATAGTCTTCAACGAACGAAGTTTCGGCATAATGTTACCTCATAAAATGCGCAGTTCCGTATATGCGGGGCGGGGCTGCGCCGATTCTATAAAATTTGAACAGAGAAAATATAGAAAGAATGAAATAGGAAAAGCCCCGCAGGGCGGGACTTTTCTCTATGTAATCAAGAATGTTGATGTGTATTCTGGATTAGTATTTTGCCTTAAGTGCTGCGGGGCATTCAACCTGAACGAATTCTACCTCGGGGTTGTTTGCTGCATCCATCCAGTTTGCAAGGAACAGGCAACCCTGCTGCAGACTCTGGTTAGAGTATTCTTTCTTACACATGTCGATGAGGCATTGCTTATCGTAGTTGCAAGTGGCGAGGAATCCGCCGTACTGTTCGCCTGCGCAAGAAATGTGCATCTGGCCGCAACCATTGAATTTTCCAGGGCCACCACCAGGAATCATCAGGTCGAACTGGTTGTGGCTAACGTCGTAACCAATGTTGCTGGACATGACAATCAGGTGCTTGCCTTTAATCTTTCTGTGATGGCTATCAGTGGGGGTGTTTGTTGCAGAAGCGCCGGTACCCCTGAAGGTCAGCATGTAGCACTTGCCGCAGTCATTTCCGCCACCGGGCGTTGCTGCGAATGCGTAAGCGATAGTGTCGTTCACGATTTGCGGAGTCTGGTCAAAGCAGGTACCTGCTGTGCCATTGGGGTCACAAACGGATTTGGCGTCGGAACTGGCCCTGCTCATACCATCCGTGTTACAGGTTCTTGCCACGGGGCCACCCTTGCCTTCCCATGCGCAGTGGGGCTTGCAACTATCCCAATAACGGGTTGCATAGCCGTACTTGACTTCGCTACCAATGATCTTGGGCAGTTCTGCGCTACCACTGTAAGAAGGCTGGTTATTGTTGTTGTTATTGTTCTGCTGTTGCTGGCTAGAAGAGGACTGCTGCTGCCACTGGTTGTTATTGTTTTGCTGTTGGCTAGAAGAAGACTGCTGCCACTGATTATTGTTGTTGTTGTTCTGCTGGCTAGAAGAAGACTGCTGCCACTGATTATTGTTGTTGTTGTTCTGCTGGTTGTTGCTTCCGCCCTGACCGATGGTGAGGGTAAATGTGAAGCTACCGTCTTCGAAGGTGTACTTGTCGGAGAGGGTTGTACCGTCACTCAGATAGTCAGGAACCTTGCCCTTGAGGGTGTAGGTCTTTGCATTCTGATCGTAGGTTCCCTGCACGAAATAGATGTTCCATTCTCTCTGGGGTTCCTTAGTGACGTTATTGAACACCACAGTTCCGATATCGCCGTTTTTGGCAACATTCTGGTTCAAGTTACCAACAACAGTGATGGAGCCAGATGTCTGGGACTGTTGGTTGTTCTGCTGTTGATTGTTTTGCTGCTGGTTGTTCTGGGTATTGTTCTGATTGTTGTTAACGCTGGAAGAGGAGGCCGGCTGAGTAGAACCGGTATTTGTCTGCTGTCCATTGTTAGGAGTTACACTGGTACCCGGGTTAGTTGTAGTACCCGGATTAGTTGTGGTACCCGGATTGGTTGCGGTGCCCGGATTGGTTGTAGTACCCGGATTAGTTGTGCCAGGAAGGGTATTGCCCGGGTTTGTATCTGCACCAGGAATTTCGGGCTCGATCGGATTTCCGCTCAAGTCTGTAACGGTGCCATCAGGGTACTGGACTGTACCTGAAGTGGTTACCTTGGGGAGCTGGTTCAGGTCGAGACCAGTAAGGGTCATGTTGCCAGAAGCGTCCAGAATAGTTCCGGTTTGGGGATTGTATGCGCCAACGGGGGTGCCATCGGTCGTTGTGACAAGGAATCCTTCGGAACTCGGGGTAATCAGGAGACCCTGATCTTCCAAATACCAGCTGTCTGTGGTAACCTGAGTACCGACTAACCCTGTGTTCATTGCATTTGCAATGGGGGTGTCTGCATTACAGTTCCAAATGACGACCATAGCGCCGCTAAGGGCGAGGGCCTTAAAAAAAGGAGATTTCATTACCTAACCTCAAATTAGTGTGTTCAACCGAGGTTGAAAATACATTATAATGAGGTTTTCTGATTGTAAAAAAATGATTTGGTGACCTGTGTCAAATGAAAACGTTCCCAAAGTGTTCTAATAGGGACTCTTTTTGTGTATGAATGTTACAAAAAGCTTATCTAGTGAAGCGTGCGAACAGAACGGTTAGGCTAAAACCTCCGTGACTTGTTTCGAACTCTTCGATTTCAGCATCGGATAGAGTATCTCCAAAGGAACTTTTTCTGATTGATATTCCTTTGGGTTCCAGTATGGCGACATGGAATGACCTGTTCTGTTTTTTTAATTCAGAAGCAAGTTCTGACAGCTTTTTGCCGATTTTTGTATATAATGCGGGAGCGTCATAGTCGAGACGCTTGCCGTAGGGGGGATTCAATACAAGAACAATATCTTTGCTGTCCCTTGGAAAGTCCTGTGCGGTATAACTGAAAAAATCTCGAAGTTGTGGGCTGATGATGTTCTCGGAAAGAGGGCTTTTTTCAACATTATGCTTAATGATGTCTATAGGACGCTGTGATATATCTCCTGTGATTATTGTGGGATGGTTGCCCTCTGTCGCAAAATTGGAATTCTTGAGAATGTAATTCCAGGTAGCATCCTTGAATGCAGGCTGGTGTTTTAGGGCGAAATCTCTGCATTTTCCAGGAATGAGTCCCTGGGCGATATAAGCTGCTTCCAGACTGAAGGTGCCGCTCCCTGCCATGGGATCGACGATGGTCCATTGGCTGTTTGTGGAAACCTTGGATTTGCAAACCTTAAATATCATTGCTGCGGCAATGGTTTCCTTAAGAGGAGCTTCTGCCACAAAACGTTCGTGTCCACGTTTGTAAAGTTCCTCTCCGGCCAGGTCTAGCCATAGGGTGCAGCGGTCGTCCTGTAGTCGAATATAAAGATGCTGTAATGAGATAGGTTCCTGATCTCCGTTCGGAACCATGGGGGCCGTTTTCCCCATTGCGCTTTCGATTGTGTTCCTTACGCGTTCCTCGACAGCATCACTGTGGTACAGACGGGAGTGTTTGCAGGTTACATGCAGAACTAGTTCTGTCCATCTTTTGTCTAGGTACAGTTCCCAGGGGATGCCTGCCACGCCTTTTTCCAGCTGGTTGAAATTTTCAGCCTTGAAACATTCAACTTCCATGAGAATTCGGTTAGCGATGCGGCTGTAGGCTACAGCTTTCCAGGCTTCACTGATTTTTGCGGTGAATTCAACCTTGCCGTCTTCTGCAACATGAGGCGGAATGAATCCTTCGTTTTCCGCGGAGGCGATGCCGTAATATTCCAGTTCCTGGACAAGAGTGCTTTCAAAACCGAGAGGTGCTACCGCCTGAAAACGGTGGAGCCGGCCAATAACTTGGCGCTTTATTCTTTTTTCAAAAGCATCTGCCATTTTTGTTTTTATCAGCGGGTGCTGAAGTTTAGAACTGGAAATAAATGAAGGGGCAGGAGTCGGCGCTCATGAATTGGTAAATCACAAAGATGATTGCTGCGGTTACGGCAACCATTGCCGGAACAGGTAGGCTGGCAAATGTAATGCGGTAACGGCTCTTGAACTTCTTGGGAATCCAGTGAATCAGCATGCCTGCGATAAATACCAGGATAATGTTCATGTGCTGCCAGGCTATGGTGGGGATGGTTTCCAGCTGCCAGGC
Organism: Fibrobacter sp.; assembly: GCA_045616805.1. Lineage (GTDB taxonomy): Bacteria > Fibrobacterota > Fibrobacteria > Fibrobacterales > Fibrobacteraceae > Fibrobacter. The sequence goes on along the minus strand of JAZLHK010000047.1, from coordinate 188,215 downwards.
GGTACCCATCTGGTTCACCATGTTTTTTGCTGTATTCCAGGCCACTTCGTTGGCTTCTGCCGGATCCAGGTTGGAGCCAGCACGGAAGAAGAGACGGGTGAAGGTGATGAATACGAAAGTCAGGGTGACGTTCCAGGCGGTATAGAGCCAGTGGAAGGTCTTCTGGCTGAACAGGCGGAAAATCATGACGGCGTAGATGCCTGCGAAAAGGACGCCAAACCACACTGCCGTAATGGCAAAAATGGGGTAACCCCAGTTCTTGAAAATGATGGCGCTTGCGGCAAACAGGATAAAGGCGGCGGAGGCTCGGAAGGTAATGCCTCGCTTTACCCAGAACTTGTTGAATACCTGGCCAAAACCGTTCAAACCACCCCAGATAATAAAGTTCCAGCTAGCACCATGCCACCAACCTCCGATAATCTGGGTAGACATTGCGTTCATGTTGGTGGTAATGAACTTGCGGGATTCGGGCTTGAAGTAGGCAAACAGGGCGATGTACAGGAGGAAGGCTCCAATGCCAACGCCTACCCAGAGGCTGCCGGAAAGGATGATGGCCACAAGGCTGATAAAGCCAATCCAGAAGTAGGTTCCGATGCTTGCTCCGCGGTTTCCGCCCAGGGGAATGTAGACGTAGTCGCGAAGCCAGCTGGAAAGGCTGATGTGCCAGCGACGCCAGAATTCCGTAGGGGAGAGGGCCTTGTAGGGACTGTTGAAGTTCTGAGGCAGGCGGAAGCCCATCAGGAGTGCTACACCGATGGCGATGTCCGTATAGCCGGAAAAGTCGGCATAGACCTGCAGGGAGTAGGCAAACAATGCAATCAGGTTTTCAAATCCGGTAAACAGGAGCGGAGTGTCGAAAACTCGGTCCACAAAGTTCGTTGCCAGGTAGTCGCTCAGGATAATCTTTTTTGCAAGTCCGTTAAGAATCCAGAATACAGCCATGCCGAAGGCGCGGCGGGGGAGGAAGAACTTCTTGTAAAGCTGGGGAACGAACTTGTCGGCACGAACAATGGGACCTGCAACCAGCTGGGGGAAGAATGTCAGGTAGAAGCCAAAATCCAGGATGTTTGTGACGGCCTTGATCTTTCCGCGGAAAATGTCAATGCAGTAACTCATTGCCTGGAAGGTAAAGAAGGAAATACCTACCGGCAGGATGATGCGGTCCACCAGGGAGTTGGTGCCGAACAGGCTGTTGCTTGCTGCTGCAAAGAAATTGTAGACGTGAAGCTCGATTCCAAAAATGTCGTAAAGAACATCCAGGAAGAAGTAGGCGTACTTGTAGTAACACAGAACCGCAAGGTCGATGATGACGGCGAGAATCATCAGTAGCTTTTTCTTCCAGTGTGCGCCGGAGGCTTCGATCCACTTGCCGATAAAGAAGTTTGCGACAACGCAGAAGGCGAGAATACATACGTAGCTTCCGCTGGTCTTGTAGTAGAAGAACATGCTGGTGGCAAACAGGAAGGTGTTGCGCAACAGGATGCGGTTGTGGACTAGAGTCAGGATGGCAAAGACAACAGCAAAGAATCCCCAGAAGTAGAACTGCGTAAACAGCAGAGGCGAATTGGGGTCGAAAGAGAACGTTCTAGTGAGATAGGGAATGACGTAATCGAGCATCTTGATATTCAAAAATTAGGGGTTCGCTGTCGCCGGAGTTGTTTTTGTGGAGTCGGCCTTGGGGGCTTCAGGAGCTGGCTGGAGTTCCACTGGTTCCTGAGCAGGCAGGCTTGCAATGTGTTCTGCATAGGCGTTGATGAGAGCCTTATAGAACATGTCGCCCAAAAGGTTGTAACCAGAAAGCTTGAAATGAACCTTGTCGGATTTGGCAAGCCCAGCCTTTTCCCACTTTGCCATGGAGCCAAGACCTCCCATGAGGCCAAACTTGTCCCAGACACCGGCTTTATGTTTTTCGGCAAGAGTAAAGAAGGCCTTTCGTGCAGTTTCTCCATTGGGGTGCTGCACGTATCTCTTCTTCTTTGCCTTGCGGTACATATCGTTATTGGTTTCGAAAATGATGGCTGCGTTAGGTGCCACATTCTTGATGCGTCCAATGAGCCTGCTGTAATCTTCTACAAACTGCTTGTCGTTAAAATTCTCCACGTTAGCGTCATTGATGCCGATGGCGAAGATAACCAGATCTGGCTTGTAGTAGGCCATTTCCTTTTCGAACTGGGGACAGATTTCCTCAAAATAGTCGTGAACCTTTGCTCCGTTAATGCCGACGCCGGTGTAGCTGATTCCTGGATTGTCCGTTTCAGTCAAAATTCCGGTTAAGGTAAAGTGGGGACGGCCTTTTTTCTTGGTGGCGCTTGTATCTGATGCCGTGGAATCTGCAATTACGGAGTCTGCTTTTGCCAGAGAACTACGCTCGTCCTGAGCCAGGCAGGCTGTATCCAGAACGTCGCATTCCCCTTGGAACATGGAATCGCGGGCTGCTTCTTCATTGGCTTCTGCCAATAATGCCACGTTGTTTGGCAGTGCAGCCTTTGCCGCAGTATCCTTTGCTGAGGTGTCCTTAACGCTAGTTTCCCTGGCAACACTGGAATCCTTCTTAGTGGAGTCCGTGTTTGCCCTTGCAATGGAATCCTGCAGAAGAGAGTCCGTGATGAACTGGGCGACGGTAGCCTGCTGCAGACTGTCCATCCAGCGGAACTGAATTTGTATGGAATCAATGGGGCGTGGGCTAGTGAATACGTAGCTCTGGCTGGTGGTGTCATGAACGCCGTAGATGTCCGTGGAATCTACACGGAGAACGGGAACCACGTCGTTATTATCGCTGAAGCCGAAAAGGCGCAGGCGGGTTTCTCCCCAGATTGGTTCAGAATTGTATTTGTCCAGAAGAATGGAAATTTCTGCGCGGGGATCGCTTGTGCTGACTGCAATGCCCAAGAGTCCAAGGGGCTTGGTCACCTCCTTTTGAACATTCTTGCTCTTGTCCCAGATACCCTTGTAGTAGCTGGCATAGCTGGATGGTGTGTTTGTCTTTGCTGCGGAGAAGGGGAAGACAAAACCTCGACCAGCAGATGCACCCGGATATTCCTTTACGAGGTGCTCGCGAATTCTGCCGGAGATGACGTCTGCCTGCAGGTGTGATCCGCCAATGTGAAGGATGCGTACCTGACCTCTGTTTTCGAATACAAGGGTATCCAGCTTATTGAAGAATGGTTCGAAACTTTTATTCCCTGCCGGAAACTGAATTGTATTCAATGTGGAATCGATGAAATCATATTTTGCAAGGTCTAGGGCGTAGCCACCGGGTGCTGTTTTAAGATCCTTTGCAAACGGTGTGCAGGTGAGGGCGAGTGTTACAAAGAGGACGGATAGCAGACGAATCATTGTGCAGCCTCCGTTGCCTTTGCCGAATCTGCCGTGGGTTCAACGGTCTTTGTCGTGTCGTTCAGAGCCTTGATGGAGTCTATAGTTGCCTGCACTGCAGCGGCTTTGGCGGTATCGCTCTTTAGACTGTCTGCAAAATCGTGGATGTCATTTAGCTTTTCGTCGTTAATGTTATGACGGTCGCGGAACTTGAAGTAGTCGTAGTGCATGCGGAGCGCTGCGCAGAATAGATCGCCCATGTAGGCAGCTCCTCTGCGGGTGAAGTGAATGTGATCCGTGAAGCCAAGAGCTGGCTCCTTTTCGACCCACTTCATCATGGATCCGTTTCCGCCCATGACTCGGTGCATGTCCCAGTAGGCGACTCCGTTTTCTAATGCAATCTCGCGCAGAGTCTTGATGGTGATGGCGAGACCCGGATAGGTTTGCCATTTGCCGTCCACCTGCTTGGCCATGTCCGCAGGTCCGATGAATAGAATGTCTGCGTCTGGGTTTGCCTTCTGGATGGCGTGAATCTGGCGGGTGACCACTTTCTTCAGCCATTCTACGGTGCCAGAGTTCATGCCTGGAACCATGTTTCCGCCGTATTCCATGATGATGAGGCGGGCGTTCATGGCCTTGTAGCTTTCTGCCAAAAGTTCTGAGTCGATTCTATGGAAAATGGTTCCGGAACTTCCTCGCATGGCGATGTTATCCACGTTTACGCCGTAGGATCCTTCTGCGGAAATGGCATAGACTTCTGCGGAACCGGAAATGTACAGTTTGGCGAGAGACGTTGTGTCGGGAAGGCGCCAGGTGTACATTGTAAGCTTGTTGAACTTGTCAATTTTTGGAGCTGCGGCTTCTACAACCTTGGTTGTGGATTTCTCCTTGGGAGTGCCGTCTTCATTTTCTCCAACAACTTCAACAAAAGTCTGGTTTACATTCAGCTTGGTCTTTATGCGTGCATTCCTGTTCACCAGAAGTTTAACGGTATTGTATCCTCCCACATGGGTGAATTCATCCTTGCGTCCTGCTTTCCTCTTCTGGATGGTGATTGCTGCATCGCCTTCTAGTTTGGCGAACTGCGCCAGAGGGCCATAACGGTTGTGATCTGCTTCCTGTTCCTTCGGTCCAAAGAGGATGAAACGTTCCAGGTTTCCGCTGTTGGAGTGGCTTGTGGTTTGGGAAGGTACGGTCATGATGGCTGGCATCATGCCGGGGCCGGCACCGCCAAATTCATCCTGAAGGTCTTCTCGTATGGTGGCGGAAATGCGGTCCTCTTCCAACTGGGAATCGCCGTAATGTACAATGTGTACTGTGCTGCTGTCCAGTTCTGCCAGTTCCAGATGCAGGAAGAAACGGTCAAACCAGGTGGGGTCGTTGTTGGGCAGGTCGAAGCGGGTCTTGCCCTTCTTGAAAAAGTCCTCATAAAACTTTAGGGAGTCTGAAAATTCTGAAAATTCCTTTTGACGGGTTGCTTCCAGCATTTCCTTCAGGGCAATCTCGGGATCCACCTGGGGTGCAGCGTCCGCAGAGTCCTGGACTGTGACGTCGGGAGCCTTCTCGAAAATATCCGTTAATTTCGGGTAGCGGAGGGTGTAATCGCCAATGGAAACTCCACCTTCCGGGTAGATGACGGCGATAACGCCGAGGACCACGAAAAGGCTTAAAATGCTAAGTAAAGTTTTTAAAGGAGACATTTATCAATTAACAATTAATAGTGGACTAAAATCGCTGCGTGGCTACTAATGTGGCAATGAGTTTTCAGCCATGAGTTATGAGCTAAATAATCGCGCCGATGGCGCCTTTCTTTGACTCATAGCTCACAGCTCATTGCTCACGGCTTAGAGAGCTGCTTTAATGGCTTCGACGTTGCCAACGTGCATGGTGCCGTCGCGCAAATCCTTGTATTCGAACTCGCCTGCAGCGGCTTTGTCACCGTCAACGTAAACCACGATCTTTGCGCCCTGGTAGTTTGCCTGGTCCAGCTGCTTGCCCATCTTCATGGAGGAGAGCGGGTGGGAAACAGTCTTACCACCTGCGCGGAAAATCTGGGCAGCTTCAAAGACCTTCTTCATGTCGTTGGTGAAACTTGCGATGTAGAAGTCAACGCTCTGCTTGGGGCTGGGGAGCAGGTTGTGTTCGCGCAACAGGTCTGCAAGCACCACGTCGCCCATGCCAAAGCCAACGCCCGGAATGCGGTCGCCGCCAAGCTTTTCGGTAAGGCTGTCGTAACGTCCACCGCCTGCGATGGCACGCATGGATTTGCCCTTATCGAACACTTCGAACACGATGCCGGTGTAATAGGCGAGACCGCGAACAATGGAAAGGTCCAGGTTCACGCATTCGCCGTAACCAGCGGCTTCCAGTGTGGCGAACAGGTCCTTGATTTCGTCGAGAGCGGCGGTAGCAGCTTCGCTATGGACTGCGGCTGCAACTTCCTCGATGGACTTGCAGCTCATAAAGGCGTCAAGCTTTGCCACCTGATCGACCGTGAGGCCTGCGTCTGCCAAGGCCTTTGCAAAAGCTTCGGGACCGATTTTCAGACGACGGTCCAAGGCGGGGTAGACCTGTGCGGGGTTCGGGGCACCGATTTCGTCCAGGTAGGTGGCCAGCAACTTACGGGAACTTACGCCAATGGCAAATTCCCCATCCTTCAAGCCGAACTTGCGGAGCATGGTTGCGATAGCTGCCATGAGGTCGGCTTCGGCATAAATGCTTTCTGTACCGATGATGTCCATGTTCAGCTGGAAGAATTCACGGAGACGACCCTTTTGGGCCTTTTCGTAACGGAACAGGCGGGGCATGGAGAACCACTTGAAGGGTTTTTTCAGTTCGCGGGCCTTCTGGATCACCAGGCGGGCAAGTGTCGGGGTCATTTCGGGGCGTAGGGCGATTTCGCGGTCGCCCTTGTCCACAAAGTTGTAAAGCTGGCTTACGATTTCCTCGCCGGACTTTCCGGTGTACAGCTCCAGGTGTTCAAACATGGGGCCTTCATATTCTTCGTAGGCGAACTCTTCGGCAGTTTTACGCCAGGTGTCAAAGATGTAGTTCTGAATGCGCTGTGCTTCAGGATAAAAATCGCGGGTGCCTTTCGGCAGCTGGGGAATTGCAATACTCATAGTGGCCCAAATTTAGTTTTTTTAGCCCTTTTCGTTTTATAAAATTCCTTATGGAGGGGCGTTATTTGTCATATATGGATAAAAATAGGAAACAGTAGTATTTCACCCTAGTTTTTATTGTATATTGCATTTTGGTGGATGGATTTCAAAGAGGTTGAATTGTTCATTTCTAGGCCCTATCGTGCTTGTGCACTTGCCCTAACGGTGGTTGGGGGCCTTTGCCTTTTTGGTTGTAATGCTGAAAAGCAGGAACCATTGTCTAAACAGCAGATGGTTTCCACTCCACCATCAAGTTCTTCCATTGATACTGTTGCTGTAGATACTCTGTCCGTGGATTCGACAGTTTTTGATTCGTCTGCGGTTGATTCTGTTGTCATGGATTCTTCAAAAAGCGTTTCCAAGGCTCCAATGGATGATGTGAATAGTGCTTCTGAAAAGCCCGCTGAGGAAAAACTCAGCTCATCGTCAGAGCGTAAAGTTGAAATTAAGGACAAAGTAACTGATGCCGATACGGCAGCCGTGGATTCACTTGTACAGGATTCCGTGGTGCAGGAACCGGCTGTATGCTCCGACGTAAAGCCCAGTGAACTCTGCGATGCTCGTGATAACAAGCGCTATCTGAAGGTCCGGATCGGTAAGCAGACATGGATGGCTCAAAATCTGGATTACGAAACAGAAGGTAGCTGGTGTTTTGAAAATCGGCCGGAAAATTGCGTGAAGTTTGGAAGGCTCTACCAGTGGAATGCTAGTGTGTGTCCAGAAGGCTGGCATTTGCCGTCCATGGACGAAATGACGCAGCTACATGATTTTGCCAAGTCCAGGGCAAGTGAATCCAATAGGGGTGTGGGTACGGTCCTGAAATCGACTACCATGTGGGATGAGGACGAAGATGATAACACCTCTAGAGGTCTTGATTTGATTGGTTTTGAAGCTAGACCCGCTGGTTACCGTAGGGCTGATGGCAGGTTCATGTCTCTAGGGGCTGAAGCCAACTTCTGGGTAAACCGTGAAGATTCTGACCCCACTAGGGCTAGTTACTGGAACCTCTATTACGCCAATGAGGACTTCATTGGCTCCTATGTTAGCGTCAAGGATGCGGCATTTTCTGTACGCTGCCTAAAGAATTAGAGATTGGCCTAGACCATCAGGGCGATGATGCCGCTGATGGCCATATACGCATAGACGATTTTCTTTAGAATCTTGTGGGGAATCTTCTTGAATACCTTTCCGCCAATTGCCGTTCCGATGATTACGCCTACGATTCCGCAACCATAGGCGATTCCGACAGACGTGGTTATAAACCCGTTTCCTGCCCTGAAGAATGTCATCATTAGATTTCCCAGTGCAAAATACACCTGGCTGTGGGCGATGTACTTCTCCTTTGTTTCGCAGGAGGCCAGGAAGTAAAGCACCGAGGGTGGCCCTTGCATGGCGAAAAGCCCACCCATGATGCCTGACAGCGTACCAAGTCCGACTTGCGCAAGCAGGGTCGGTTTCAGCTTGATCTTTTCGCTGATAAAGAAGAAGTAGATGCTGATTGCAATGAGAATCGTCCCAAGGATATGCTTCAGGAGCCTGTCGTCAAAATTTGCGACGGCCCCTACGGCAAAAAAACTTGCAACGGCAAAGACTCCAAGAATGGGAATGACTTCTTTCCAGACGATGTACTTCCGCATGCGAAATGCCACCACCAGGGACATGGAACAGGCCAGCATGCCCGAAAGGGCGGTTGCTTCGCCGTAGCTAGGCAAAATGTGGGGGAAAACGGTCATGACAAAGATGCCAAATCCAAATCCACTGACTCGCTGGATAAAGCTGCCCATGCAACTGATGGCAGCTAATGTTATTATCATACCTGTTTCCATGTGTCTTCGGGGCCAAAATTAAAAAACTTTCTATAATTTTTTTAGAAAAATTGGAAGGAAGCATGGATATGAAGTTTAAAATGCTGGCTGCTGTTTTGGCTGTGTTTGTTTTTTCTCTTGTTGCCTGCGGTGGTGATGACGATAAGGGCACTAGGGCAAATTCAAATTCGGACCGTTCGAATTTGATTGTTGTTTCTGCAAAAAAAGATCTTGATTCCTGTGATAAGTTGAGGGAAGGCGAATTGGCCTATGCTACATCTACAGGAGAACTTCTGATATGTTTGGATACAGAGTGGAAAACCTATGGTGTTGGTGAAATTCCTGTCTATGACCACAATGATGGAGAGGATGGCTCTGATGGTAAAGATGGAGTCAATGGTACAGATGGTGCTGATGGCAAAGATGGTGTCAATGGTACTGATGGCAAGGACGGCGTCAACGGAACTGATGGCAAGGACGGCGTCAATGGCTCTGATGGTAAAGATGGTGCAGATGGAAAGGATGGCATCAATGGTTCGAATGGTAAGGATGGCTTGAGCTGTTCTGGTGAATACCGCGATGACGAAAAGGGCATCGATATTTACTGTGGCAAGGATTTTGTGGGAACGATCTGGAATGGAACCAATGGCCAGGCCGGTAGCAATGGTGGTACCACTGCAAGTATTGATTTTAATAAGGCCGAACATGTGGAAATTGGCGATACCGTATGGAGTTATTCCGATTCCTTGTTAATTCGTATTAGCGATAACGATATCCTGGCTAAAAAGGAAACCGTTGAAGTTACTGTGACCAGTACCTCTGATTCCAAGGGGATTGTGCTGACTGCAGAACTTAGGGATGGTTTCTACTATGCTATGCTGTTCTTCGCTCAGAAGAGTTCTGGATCCAGGACGATCAAAGTGCAAGATGGGGATAACGTGGTTATTAGCTACAAGGATGAAAACCCTGAAAGAGTCATTAAACGCAATGTAGCCTTTATCCTGGCTTCCAGGAATGAACGGGACTTCATCTCCCTGGATAAACCTTGGTATTACGGGGACAGTGCCGAAGTGATTGTTACCGTTAACGATAAGAATGCCGAAGGGGATACCATTCAGGTATCTATGATTTTGTGCTATAACGACGGCTATGAATGTCATTATACAGAAAATGAGGGCGGCTTCGGTACCTATGACGCCCATCTCAAGCTTGCTGGTGCAGGTGGCCTTTATAAAGGAAGTTTTTTTGTTGTGAATGAAGGTAAGAATCACGATAACTACTTCTATTCTGATCCTGCGAAAATTTTGACAGTTGATGTGCGATATACCTTTAAAGATGAAAAAAAGACATTTGAAAACGTAACAGTCTACTGGAAGAAAAATGCCGATAGCCGAGTGGAGTTTGATGCGGATCGATATAACCAGGCTTCCAAGGGACATTTCTATGTCTATGACGAAGGTTGCGGTAAGGACTCCGTAGAGGTGACGATCTCCAGTAAGGTAAAAGGCGATGAAATCAGCGCTGTTGCTTACAGATATAAAGATTACTTCTATGGAGAATTCCTTATGAATGGCCTCAAGAATGATGGTGTTCTGGCCATCGATGAAAAGGACACCATTCTTATCCAGTATAAAGATGCAACGTTAGGGACTGTATCAAAGGATATGGCCAAGGCTGGATTCGCTCTTTATGCAACGGTATCTTTCGGTGATTCCCTGTATATGGATGTTACTGACAAGGCCGTCTTGAAACTGGTGGATGAAAGCCTTACCGAAAACGATGCGGTGACTATTCGGGTTTCGTCAGAATCTGATTTTTATGGTGTACTGGTTGATATGTATACGATTCCCGGTGGAGATGGTACGGAACGTATCGGTTACGTTGAATTCACGAAGGATCCCGAGGTTGTAAGAGAAGAAAACTTCGAGAAGAAAGTCTTTGTGAAGGATAAGGAAACTATTCGTGCGTCCTATTCCACCAATCGATTGGCTTCCTCGACCAAGTGGTTTGAGGCTAATGCCTTCTGGGTCGACAAGAATACATGCTTTATAGACAAGCGTGATGGCAGGGCTTATAAATACGTTACCCTGGGTGATCAAGTGTGGATGGCGGAAAACCTTGCTTACGGAGATGGAAAATTCTACGACAACGATTCTATCAAGTACAGTTCTTACGGAAAGCTTTACACCTGGGCGCAGGCTTTAGATACTGCAGAAGCGATTTGTGGGGTGAGTCGTTGTAAAATAGAACGTCCGTATAAGGGTGCTTGCCCTTCTGGTTGGCATTTGCCGAGTCTGGATGAGTTCAAAACCCTTCTTGGTTTTGTGAGTGGTTTCTCGGAATATGGTTCGTCGGCGGCACTTTTGAAAACTACCTACGGATGGTCTTATAACGCATCTACCGAAGGTGGCAAGGACCGCTGGGGCTTTGGCGTTTTCCCCATAGGGTATTATTCCAGTTCATCAGATTTTAAAGGCAAGGGCGAGCGGGCGTATTTCTGGCTGGATGGAGATGTCTCTACGACTACGGCCAAGACTATGTATTTCTATTATTATTCGGACGCAATTCTTGATACGGAAGAGTATAAGACGTATGGCTACTCTATTCGATGTGTCAAGGATGAGTAAATTGAGCCTCCAGGGGCAGTTCGGCTTCTTATTTACTTGATATTTCGTCACAGCAGTCCCTTTGGGACGTTGTTTCTTTACTGAAATAGTGCTATATTTATGGCGTAAATTTTTCAACACCTTATTAAGGAAGGTAAAATCATGGCAAGAAAGAAGATTGCACTCGTTGGTGCTGGTCAGATTGGTGGTACTATGGCTCTCGTCCTCGCTCAGAAGCAGCTGGGTGACGTGGTCCTCATCGATATTCCGATGACTGAAGGTATGCCGAAGGGTAAGGCCCTCGACATTATGGAAGGCCGTTCCGTTATGGGCACTTCCTGCAACCTCTCCGGTTCCACCAACTACGACGACATGGCTGGTGCAGACGTCGTTATCGTTACCGCTGGCGTTCCCCGTAAGCCGGGCATGAGCCGTGACGACCTTCTTGGCATCAACTGCGGCGTCATCAAGGATGTGGGCCTCAAGATTAAGGAAAAGGCTCCCAACGCATTCGTTATCGTTATCACCAACCCGCTGGACGCAATGGTGTACAACATGCAGAAGGTTACCGGCTTCGATTCCTCCAAGGTGATCGGTATGGCAGGCGTTCTCGACTCTTCTCGTCTCGCTTGCTTCGTTGCTATGGAACTGGGCGTTTCTGCTGAAGACGTTAAGGCTATCGTTATGGGTGGCCACGGTGACACCATGGTTTCCCTCTATGACTGCGTTTCCGTCGGTGGCATTCCTCTGCCGCAGCTCATGAGCAAGGAAAAGTTCGACGAACTTGCTGCTCGTACTGCTAACGCTGGTGGCGAAATCGTTTCTCTCCTCGTTCGTGGCTCTGCATTCTACAGCCCGGCAACTTCCGCTATCAAGATGGCAGAAGCTTACCTCCTCGACAAGAAGAGCGTTCTCACCTGCGCTGTTAAGCTGAACGGCGAATACGGTGTTAACGGCCTCTACTGCGGCGTTCCCTGCGTGATCGGCGCAAATGGTGTCGAAAAGGTCTTCGAAATCAAGATGAACGACGCTGAAAAGGCTGCTTTTGCAAAGTCTGTTGACGCTTGCAAGAAGAACGCTGAATGGGTTGACGCTAATACCTAATCAGGTTAGGAAGGGCTACGCCCTCCCTAAAACTCTCCTTAGAAAAAGACCGGTCGAAAGACAGGTCTTTTTCGCTATAGTGGCTTACGCAAACACTTAATTAGATGTAAGGGGCACTGCTCCTTAGAACCCTTAGAAAAAGACCCGCCGAAAGGCAGGTCTTTTTCGTTAGAAAGTCATTCGCAAATTTTAGAACAGATTGAATGTCAGTAACGCCGTGTAAGCGAAGAGGCTCTGACTTAGGGGGTCTGAGTATTCTGAGGAATAGGTTGCTAACTTCACGTAGGAGTCTAATCGGATTGCTACAGAAAGTCTGTTGGTGATGTCGTAACTAGCTTTGGTGTAGTTGAAGATAACGACGTCCCAACCTGCAGATCCGTACTGAGGCAGGGATCCAGGAATAGTGCGGAGTGCATCTAGGTATACATCGTTGCTTAGAGTTATGCGCTTGCCAAATGCTAACTCCATTGCCAAAGCGTATTTTGCTCCCATGCTATACTGGTAATTGTCTTTGTCTGACTTGTAATCAGGATTCCTTGCTTTGATGATGTCGTCATATCCCATATCTGTGGTGCCAAGCATAATCCAGAATAGTTGGTTGGTCATGCGGAATCGCAGGGTTGGGGTGAGCCAGAGGGCAAAATCCACACCTCCACCCAAGGAAATAGTTCCGATGGTTGCAAATTCACCATAGAAAGTGTCGTAATCCAGATAAGTGGCGAAGTCAACCCAATGTCCTCGTCCGTGGGCTCCAATATTTGCCAGTTTGCCGGTTACATCCAAATGTCCTAGGTTTCCATTCTCGCCTAGTTCCAAGGCTCCGAGAATGGTAAAATAGTCAAAGGGACGTTTCACTTTGGTATAGGGATGTCCGTATTCAATGTCGAGGCCAAGCATAAGGTGTCTGTCTCGCCAGTCGTTGTCCAGTTCGTCCTCTTCTTCTGCACCAAATCGGGATAGACTGCCCTTTCTTACGCCTAGACCAAGATAGAGGTCCATATCCATGGCGGTATTTCCTGTTTTCCCGTCGCGGTTTCCAAACATCTTTCGCTGGAGAACTCCCGCAGGCTCAATGATGAAGGCGGCAATTTGCTTGTACCATGGAACTTCTTCCAGACCATACAGTTTACGTGACATCCTGTAAAGGACTTCTCCGTAGACGGAACCGCCCACAGATGTCATGACCAGGTCGTTTCTGGAGGGATACTCCGTTTCTGCAAATAGTTCCCAGGTGCTACTTCCGAGAGCAGCCCAGAGCATGCTGGCGTAGAAGTCATAACCGCCGGCGCGTGCCGTGGCATAATACATGGATCCCTGATAGGGGTGTCCGTAGAAATTGATTGCCCAGTGGTTGTGGTCCCATTCCCATCCTTCTCTGAGGTTCCGCTTCCAGTAACTTGGGCCCACGCGAGCGTAGGTTTTGTCAAGAACGTAACGGTCCCAGCCCCAGACGAGAACGTTTAGGCCCAAAACTTCGGAGGCGACAACAGGGGCAAAGACGGTAGATTTGATAACATTCTTGGTTGAGTCGTTATCAAGAGAGTCATTCATGGTGGAATGGTCTACTGTATAGGCAACGCCCACGGAATCGTACAGGTTGTTTTGGGTTCCTGAGGTAATTTTATTGTCGTCAAAAATTGGCTGAACGCCTTCTGGAGGTGGATTGTCCCTTATGAATTCAGCCTTTCTCTTGGCAATGTAGGCGTCCCACTTCATTTTATAGGTGGAGTCGACTTTTGTGGAGTCAATGCCGTCACTTGCTGAAGCGATTGTGAATATGCTTAAAATCAAGGCTATCCAGATGTTTCTAGGCAAAAAATGCATGCTACGAAATCTCTCCAAAAATCAATATGCAAATTTAGATATGCGCAAGGAGGGTGCACATGCCATTTATCGGCTCATTTAAACTATTCATCTTGGAATAAAAAACATCATAATGAAATTTTTTAAATTAGATGTCGTGGAAAGAATACATGATTATCTAGTTGAATATCCCTTTGTGAAGCAGGTGCTTCTCGTTCTTCTCGTCTTTGTGGCGGTGAAGGTTTTTGTGTGGTCCTTTAGAAAATTCCTTCTGCGAATGACGAAGAGGGGGATGGACCCTGCGGCAGTTCCCCTGATTACAGACCTTGTTAAGTATGTAGTGTACATCTCGGCGTTGATCGTCAGCTTGAACATTTTCGGTGTGAATACAACGGGTATTGTGGCCATGATCAGCGCTGCAAGCCTTGCTATTGGATTCGCCCTTAAGGATACCCTTTCCAATATCGCTTCGGGCATTGTTCTCCTGTTCCTTAGGCCATTCAAGGCTGGGGATTTGATTGAATGTGGCTCCATCAAGGGAAAAATTCTAGGAATCGGCCTCTTTAATACCACTCTGGAAACATTGGACGGTCTTTACGTGTCGTCGCCCAATAGCGCCCTTTGGGGGGCTCCCATCGTGAATTTCAGCAAGAATCCCTTCCGTCGCCTGGAAATTACAGTGGGAATTTCCTACAACACTTCCTTGGACCATGTGATGGAATGTTTGAGGAACATGGTTGCTGAAGATAGTCGCCTTATGCGTGATCCGGAACCGTCTTTCTTTGTGTCTGGTCTGGACGATAGTGCTGTTAGTGTTTCCGTCTATGTGTGGGTGCGCTCTTCGGACTATGGTATGCTAAAGCGAGAATATACTGAAGCGGTCAAGCGTCTGTTTGATGAAAAGGGAATCGAGATTCCTTATCCTCAGCGTGTCCTGCATGTTTTAAACGAAACACCCAAGAATCCGTAAGTGTAGACTGAAAATATTTTTTATGGAAAATAAACGATGCCGAAAAAGAGCCGGCACCGTTTTTTAGTTGTGTTAAATGTTCTAAAATGCCGATTTTTGACAAAATTTGGGTATTTTTTACTGTGGACTTTTTATCCATGACAACATTTTATTTTTGTCGGTTTTTGCGTTGCTGAGGTTTTATATTTATTTTGGATTAATTATAAAGGGTATGTGTATGAAAATGGGCTTTGTTTCTGTCTTTGCTGGTATGCTGTTTTTGGGTGGTTCGTCTGTGTTCGCCGCCGATTGGTTTGCCAAG
This sequence comes from Fibrobacter sp., assembly GCA_045616805.1. Classification (GTDB taxonomy): domain Bacteria; phylum Fibrobacterota; class Fibrobacteria; order Fibrobacterales; family Fibrobacteraceae; genus Fibrobacter. Next base: position 173,150 of record JAZLHK010000047.1, on the reverse strand, counting down.
GACAACTTGCAGCCCGGGCACGATCCCAGTATAATTCGTGTTGAGGATGGCTACGCCCTCATGACTACCAATAATTTGCTGTCTCTGTGGACTTCAGAAGACGCCTACAATTGGGAGGCTCATGGAAAAACATTGAATGCAGTTCCGTCCTGGCTCACCCAGTATGCCCCGGGAATGGAGGATGTGTGGGCTCCGGACATTTTCTATGCAAATGGGGAATACCGCGTGTATTATTGCGGATCCGAATTTGGTAAGCGCAATTCTGCCATCGGTTTCACCTCGTCCAAATCCATTATGCCGGATACCCCGGGCTATGAATGGACTGACAAGGGTCACGTATTTCATACCAAGGACGGAGTTGACAAGTATAATGCCATCGATGCTGACCTGGTTCGCACCAAAGAAGGTGAACTGTGGATGGCCTTTGGTTCTTTTGGTCTTGGGATTCAGTTGATTAAGCTGGATGAAAAGACGGGTTTCCAGGCAAGTGACGACCAGACTGTTTACAACATTGCTCGCCGTACAAGTAAGGCTAGCGGTGGTGCCGAAGAAGGCCCCAGCCTCATTGAACATAATGGTCAGTATTTCCTGTTTACTGCTTGGGATTACTGCTGCCATCAAGGCGATGAAATTGAGCAGACCACCTATAAGACAGCATATGGTCGCGCCGACAAGGTGACTGGACCTTATGTGGACCGTGCCGGCTACTCTATGTTGAACGGTGGTGGAACTCTCTTGTTGGAACGCTATGGCCGTTACGTGGGCCCGGGCGGTGGCGAGGCCTTCCAGGACTTGAATCGCGTCCGTTTTGTCCACCATTACTATGATAACGCTGGCGACAAGTTCAATCACATTCACATTCGCGATGTGGTGTTTACCGACGACAACTGGGCAGAAATGGGTCAGCCCTTCCTGGGTCGATACCTGAGTGCCGAAGCTGAGCACGGCGTGTTGACTCGCGCTGTTTCCGGTGACTTGGCGGTGACCCGCGGCACCAAGGCTTCTGGAAACGAATACGTTGGCTATGTGAATACCAAAGGTTCCAAGATCCACCTGCCCATGAACATTATGCAGGCTGGCGATTACCTGCTGCGTTACCGCTATGCAAATGGCGGAACAGGTACCGCTACGCATAACGTAACGGTCAATGGCAAGGGGCAGGATGTCAAGCTTCCTGCAACGGGTGCCTGGGGTGAATTTCCCGAAAATTCTGTGGTGCTAATTCCTGCAACTCTGAAGCGTGGCGGAAACTTCATCGATGTAAGCCCGGTGCCCAATGGCGAAAACTTTGCAGAGCTGGACCGCATCGACTTCCTGCGCGTTATCCGCGATACCATTCCGGGTAACGGATTTGATAACGGTATTCGTATCCGCTTGAACGAAAAGGATGAACTTTCCATGAAGGATGGTGGCTATGCCTTGTTTGAAAATGTGGTCACCGACTCCATCAAGAGTACCAACGTTTCTATTCAGGTTAAGAACGGATCCGGCAAACTTTCTCTGCGTGCGGGTTCCAAGTCCGGTGCAGTACTTTCTGAATGCGACCTGAGTGCAGCTAAGGCTGGTGAAAACGGTTGGTCCGTTGCTGAATGCTCCGAAATGAAGGCTCAGAAGGGAGTCCAGGACTTCTTCCTCACAGCCTCTGGAGTTTCTGGCGAAGTAGCCGTGGGTAATATCATGTTCAAGTCTCCAAAACCTGTTGAACCGGAGTCCAGCTCCAGCGAAGATCCGGTTGAGGATTCCTCTTCATCTGAAGAAGCTTCGTCTATTGATGCAGAATCCAGTTCCGGAGAAAACGTTCCTTCGTCATCTGGTGTTGAAGAAGGTGATCTTACTGCCATTGCGACGATTGCTCCTGTGGCAGCTCGCTACTCCGTAAGTCGTATGGGTGGTGACTACTTGGTTCGTCTGAATACCGCAGGCAATCATCAGGTATACCTGATGAATTCCATGGGTCAGATCATGGATCGCAAGACAGTCCGCAGCGATTGTGCTGGAACTGAGGTGATGTTCACGAACTTGCCGAAGGGGAACTACGTCATCAAGGTGAAGTAGAACGAGGCTTTCTTTTATACGCCATTCTGAACTTGTTTCAGAATCTGCAAACTTCTACGCGAGCCATGTCTCGCATAAGCATAGTCTCGTCATCAGCGTAAACTTAAAAGACTCGGCTCAAAAAGTCGGGCCTTTTTTTTGTTCAGTCTTCTTTAATATTGATAACTACTACTGAAAAAAAACATCATATTTTTTTATGGTTTTCTCCTTTTTTCAAAATCTTGAGATAGATTTCCCTAAAAAAGGAGTTTTTTTATGACAGCTGTGATGATTATTCAGCTTTTGATTGTGCTGGCAGCCCTTTATGTGGGTTCTCGTTATGGTAGCCTTGCGCTGGGTGCCATTTCTGGTATTGGCCTTGCCATTTTGGTGCTTGGCTTTGGCATGGCGCCGGGTAAGCCGCCTACCGATGTTATCTACATCATTATTGCGGCGGTGACTTGCGCTGGCATTATGCAGGCTGCCGGCGGTATGGATTGGTTAATCCAGCTGGCGGAAAAACTTTTACGAAAACACCCGAACCAGGTGATTTTCCTGGCTCCTCTTTGCACTTTCTTCCTTACAGTGCTGGTGGGCACGGGCCATGTGGTGTACACCTTGATGCCCATTATCTGCGACATTTCCCTGAAGAAGGGTATTCGTCCGGAACGCCCCTGCGCTGTGGCCTCTGTGGCATCCCAGGTGGGTATTACCTGTTCTCCCATTGCCGCTGCGGTGGCTTCCTTCGTGGTGATATCCAATGCCAACGGTTTTGAAATCAATAACCTGCAGGTAATCGCCGTGACCATTCCCGCTTGCCTTTGCGGTTTGGCTGCGGCTGCTGCCGTCAGTTACAAGCGCGGTCTCGATCTGGACAAGGACCCCGCATTCCAGGCCCGCTTGAAAGACCCTCAGATGAAGGAATACATGTACGGTAATACTGCCTCCCTTTTGGACAAGGAAGTTTCAAAGGAAGCACGCCGTTCTGTGTACATCTTCCTTATTGCTCTTGCTGTGATTGTGATGTTCTCTGTGTTCCAGATTGCGGGCCACGACATTCGCCCCACCGTTCCCACCGGAAAGATTGTGGATGGAGTTGCCCAGGTGAAACCCATCGGCATGAACATTATTATTCAGATTGTGATGATTTCTGCAGCCGCCTTCATGATTATCTTCTGCAAGGCTCAGCCCAAGAAGGCTGTGGCTGGTGCTGTTTGGCAGTCTGGCATGGTGGCGGTGGTTGCAATTTACGGTATCGCCTGGCTTGCTGACACCTACTTCGCCAACTACATGGATGTGATGCAGGGGGGCTTGAAGGATGTCGTCCAGCATTATCCCTGGGCAATTGCCTTTGCCTTCTTCGCAGTTTCTGTGCTGATCAACTCCCAGGGGGCCGTGGTGGTGGCCATGCTTCCGCTGGCTTACAGCCTGGGCATCGAGGGTGCTGTGCTTCTGGGTGTGCTTCCCAGCGTTTACGGCTATTTCTTTATTCCCAACTATCCTTCCGACATTGCCACGGTGAACTTCGACCGTTCCGGCACAACGGTAATTGGTAAGTACCTGCTGAACCACAGCTTTATGCTTCCTGGCCTCACCAGCGTTATTGTTTCCACCATTGTGGGAAGCCTGATTGTGAAGGTGTTCTTCTAGCATTGGTTGCCGAGAATAGGCTGATTTTTTAACTTTGTATCATACGGGAGCTGGTTAAACCGGCTGAGAGGAAGTTTCGCATGCCCCACTTGGAGGTTGCGTAGATTTCGACCGCACCTGATTTGGATAATGCCAACGGAGGTAAAATGATTAAAGTCAATGGCATTGATATTGAAGCTGACGGCAAGTCCTTTGTCGGTAAGTCTGTTGCCGAATACCTTTCTACCACAAATTTCGACTGCAAACGAATCGCTGTAGAACGTAACGGCGATATTGTTCCCAAGGCCAAGTACGCCGAGACGCTGCTTGCTGATGGGGATTCCTTGGAAGTGGTCAGTTTTGTGGGGGGCGGTTGATGGTCTCTCGTGAGGAGATGCACGCAGCCCTTGTGGTGCGTCAGGGTGCCGAAAATGTGGCGAAGTTGCAAGCGGCGACCGTTGCGGTTTGCGGACTTGGTGGACTTGGTTCCAATGTTGCTATTTCCTTGGCTCGTGCCGGCGTAGGCAAACTGATCCTTATTGATTTTGATTGCGTTGATGTGACCAATTTGCACCGTCAGCAGTACAAGGCTTGTCAGGTGGGAATGCCTAAGCCTGTCGCCTTGGCTGAAAACCTTCGTGAAATTGCACCCTATATCGAATTGGAAATTCATCAGGCCCGAGTGACGGAAGAAAACCTGATTGAACTGGTAGGGAAGGCGGACGTCGTGGTGGAGGCCTTTGACAATGCGGAAGCCAAGGCCATGCTGGTGAATGCCGTGCTGGAACATAACGCGGAAGTTGCTGGCTGGGTCTGCGCGGATCGGCCGCAGTTCCTGGTGGCGGCCTCTGGAATGGCTGGCTTTGGTGATGCCAACAGCATCCAGACTCGCCGCGTATCCAAGAGATTTTATATGTGTGGCGACGGCGTCAGCGACGTAAACGATGGGGTAGGGCTTGTGGCTCCCCGCGTCATGGCCTGCGCCGCCCACGAAGCCCAGACAGTGGTGCGAATTATCTGCGGTCTTGAGCCAAAGTAGTCCTTCTTTTTTATTTTTTTATTAAATGAAATTGAAGTATTGTCTGCTTCAAAGCATCTGCAATCTAGCCCCTAGCCCCTAAACCCTAGCCCCTAATATATGGAAAACGATAAACTGGTTCTTGGCGGTCATGAGTTCAACTCCCGCTTTATTCTTGGTTCTGGCAAGTACTCCCTGAAGCTGATCGAAGCTGCTGTGCAGTATGCCGGTGCAGAAATCATTACCTGCGCTGTTCGCCGTGCCAATACCAAGGAACACGAAAACATTCTGGATTACATTCCCAAGAGTGCAACCCTGTTGCCCAATACTTCTGGCGCCCGCAACGCCGACGAAGCGGTCCGCATTGCACGCCTTGCCCGCGAACTGGGCTGCGGCGATTTCGTGAAGATTGAAATCATGCGCGACTCCAAGTACCTGCTGCCGGACAACTACGAAACCATCAAGGCTACTGAAATCCTAGCTAAGGAAGGTTTCGTGGTTCTGCCTTACATGCATGCCGACTTGAACGTTGCCCGCGACTTGGTGAACGCTGGTGCGGCCGCTGTAATGCCTTTGGCGGCTCCCATCGGCTCCAACCGCGGCCTTTCCGCCAAGGATTTCATCCAGATCCTCATCGACGAAATTGAACTTCCCATTATCGTAGACGCCGGTATCGGTAAGCCGTCCCAGGCTTGCGAAGCCATGGAAATGGGTGCCGCTGCTGTCATGGCGAACACCGCTCTTGCTACTGCCGGTGACTTGCCTCGCATGGCCACGGCCTTTAAGTCCGCCATCGAAGCTGGTAGAAACGCTTACCTCTCCGGTATGGGCCGCGTGCTGGTTCGTGGTGCCGCCGCCAGCGATCCCCTTACAGGATTCCTGAGGGACTAAGGATCTTTATATGAATCGTTTTGCTTCCGCAATTTTTGTTCTTACCGTCGCGGCTGCAGCCTATGCGACTACTTGTCTCGATGCATATCGCTACGCTGATATGGGTGTTCATAGTTACATTCAAGTGTACGATGCGTATGTAGATAGCTCGTATCAATATTGGGCCGATGATGACTTTCTAATGACAAAATATGAGTACGAGAATGGGGCAGTATCTAAAATTACCAGGAATGATTCTGGTAAAGAAGTTGCTCAACAAATCAATATTTTTAATGATGATTCAAAGTTAAGCGGAACCGGAGAAGAATACTACTATCAGAAAAGTATCAACGGGGATACGATTTCGGTTTTATTCAAAATATTTGAAGAAGGAAAGGAAATCGTTTACGACCTGGGAAAATATTTTACTTCGGGTAGTATCAGCTATTCCAAAGAGTATAGGGAAAAGTATTGTGAAGAAGGGTCTTGCTATTCGGAGCTTAATGTTTACACGTATATAAGCAACGACACTTTGTATGATATTGTGGTTCAATCTTATGAAGATGGCTATTTGGACACAACACAGCATGAGATTGTAATTTTAGATTCTCAAGATCCCTTAAAATGTTCTGTGTGGTCTTATGAGGATGAAGATAGGGAATTCTACGAACACACAAAAATAGAAGTCATTGATGAAGATGGTGGATTTGTTGTTGTTTCTACGCGATTACACGATGGATATTTAAGAAAAGATTTTTTGCGTTATGTAGATGGCAAAGTTCCTGAAAATGGCGAGACGACTTCTGTCAAACGTCGTTTCATTTCAAAGCCTTCATCAAATAAAATGTTTATGCGAGATCTTAAAGGTCGTAAGCAGAACAAACGCGTACCTTATCACGTTATCTTTTAAGTGGTCGAATTTTATGTCTGAAAAAGAATATCACGACGAACGTTATTTTATTGATTCCGACACTTTGTCGCCGGAGGCTCTGGAACGTAAGCATCGTCTGGAAAATGACCCTGGCTCCCGTACCAATCACATGGAATACATGAAGGGCATGGAAGTCATCCAGTCCGACATTTATGGCAAGGTCATGGGACATGTGGATTCCGTAGACTTCAGTAAGTACACCGCCCGGGATGTGCTGGCAGCCCTTGATCATCACACTTGTACCGTAGAAGATTTCAAGGCGCTCCTTTCTCCTGCCGCCGCTCCCTTCCTGGAAAAGATGGCCCAGAAGGCAAAGCTGGAAACCAGCAAGCACTTTGGCAATACCGTCTATTTCTTTACTCCGCTGTACATCGCCAACTACTGCGAAAACTACTGCGTCTATTGCGGCTTCAACTGCTACAACAAAATCAAACGCATGCAGCTCTCCATGGAGCAGATCGAGCACGAAATGAAGGTCATCGCCGACAGCGGCATGGAAGAAGTGCTGATCCTTACCGGCGAAAGCCGCGCCAAGAGCAGCGTGGAATACATCGGCGAAGCCTGCAAGATTGCCCACAAGTACTTCCGTATGGTTGGCGTGGAAGTTTACCCCATGAACACCGACGAGTACAAGTACCTCCACGAATGTGGGGTAGACTACGTGACGGTCTTCCAGGAAACCTACGACAAGGACCGCTACGAACAGCTTCACCTGCTGGGTCACAAGCGTATCTATCCGTACCGCTTCGACTCTCAGGAACGCGCCCTTATGGGAGGCATGCGCGGCTGCGGTTTCTCCGCATTGCTTGGCCTTTCCGACTTCCGCAAGGATGCCCTGGCCAGTGCCCTCCATGTGTTCTATCTGCAGAAGAAATACCCTCATGCAGAAATGAGCCTGTCTTGCCCCCGCCTTCGTCCCATCGTGAACAACGACAAGATTAATCCTCTTGACGTTCACGAAAAGGAACTTTGCCAGGTGCTGTGCGCATATCGCATTTTCATGCCTTTCGTTGGCATTACCGTCTCCAGTCGCGAATCCAAGGAATTCCGTAACGGCATCGTAAAGATTGCCGCCACCAAGGTTTCCGCAGGGGTTTCCACAGGCGTTGGCGACCACGAGGAAAAGTACAAGGACAGCGACGACGAGGTTAAAACCAAGACCGCCGACGTAAATGCCGGCAAGAAGACCTCCGACGCCGAGGGCGACGAGCAGTTCGAAATCAACGACAACCGTAGTTTTAACGCCATGTACAAGGATATTAGCGGCGAAGGCCTCCAGCCCGTGCTGAATGATTACCTTTACGTGTAAACTATATCACACTTTTTGAAAACGCCGGATAATCTTTTTTGATTTCCGGCTTTTTTTGTGGGTGTAGGCGATAAAAATATTAGATTTTGAACGAACAAATTTGTAGAAGGTTTTTCTGTGGTTCATGCACTTTACTGGGTAACCGCTCTTACATACGCAATCGTATTGTCGATTATCTTGAGTCACGCCTATTATTGTCGTGATGAATTTTCTCCCATAGATAAGGCTTATCGTGCTCTTCTTTCCTGGTGTGTTTTCTTTTGTCTTCAGGATGCCGTCTGGGGATTGATCGCTGTTGCTGGAAAAACTGATACTCCACTGTTTATTAGTTCTTCCCTGTTCCATTTGGCGTCGGTGGTAACGGCGAACTTCTGGCTGTATTTTGTCCTTGTATACCTTAAGAATGAAATTCGTTGGCCTAAAGTTTACCGGCTTATTGGATTTGGCATCGCAGCCTGTCAGTTGGGGCTGGTTGTCCGTAATTTCTTTATTCCAACTGTTTTTACAATTTCAGACGGTGTCTACATAACAGAAAAATATCGTAATGTGGCATTTCTGAATCAGTATTTGTTCTACGTAATTATCGGTATCATAACGGCCTTGGCCTTTATCAAGGCTAAGGACGACAGTCGCAAGAAGTACCTTGCGGTGCTAATGTTTGTTCTTGCGCCGATATTTATGGGTGTTTTCCAGTTGCTTTATCCCGATGCTCCTTTTTACTCGATAGGGGCTTTTGTAGGCTGCTGCATTATTCATGTGTTCATTGTATCAAAGGAACATAATGATCGACTGGTCACCGCGTCAACTATGGACGCCTTGACCAGCGTCTATAACCGGAATGCCTATGAGGAGGACTACCTTCTACTCAAGAATTCCCCGATGCCGGACAACTTGATTTTTTATTCCATCGACATCAACGGACTTAAGGAAGCAAATGATTTTTATGGGCATGAAGCAGGCGACGAACTGATTCGTGGTGCGGCTTCCTGTATATTGAATGCCTTTGCCGGAAGCAGCAAGATTTACCGCGTAGGCGGCGATGAATTTGTCGTGGTCATCAGTTCCGATTTGGAAGGCTCCTATTACAAGAACAAACTTTTTGATGAAATTTTCAACTGGAAGGGACGTCTTGTAGAAGAACTTGCCTTGTCCATTGGTTATGTGGAAAAGCGTTCCATGCCGAATGCTAGCCTTGTGGAAATCAAGAATGTGGCAGACCAGATGATGTACCGCGACAAGGAAATGTACTACATGACGAAGGGCGTGGACCGCCGCGGTCGCCGAGAGGCATACGATGCAATTTGCAAGTCCTATACCAAGATTCTAAAGGTGGACTTGTCCAGCGACTCTTTCAGCATTATCCAGATGAACCAGGACGAAAAGAACCAGCAGATGGGTTTCTCCGACAGTATTTCTACATGGCTGCATAATTTCGGAACATCGGGCCAGGTTCATCCGGATGACCTAAAGACATACCTGGATAACACGGGTCTGGAATTTTTGCGTTCTCATTTTGCAAGTGGTAAAAAGTCCCTGGAAATATTCTATCGTAGAAAGTCCGAGAATGGGTTCCGCTCCGTAATGATGGAAATGTTAAGATCCGACGATTATGCAGAATCTAACCAGAATCTATTCCTTTTTGTGAAGGACATAGAAACCAAGGCCGTAGGCCGCCCTAATTATAAATAGATAACTAAGTTATTAATTGTTCATTGTTTATTGATCTTATGCTTGATACCACCCTCTACTTTATTACCGATAGTTCTACTGTTCCTGCTGAAAAGTTCCTGCCTTCTGTGGAGGCTGCCTGCAAGGGTGGCGCAACCATCATCCAGCTTCGCGAAAAGAACAAGTCTACCCGTGAATATATGGAACTTGCCGCAAGCGTTCACGAAATCACCAGCTGCTACAATGTGCCTCTGATTATCGATGACCGCGTGGATGTAGCTCTCGCTATTGGTGCCGAAGGTGTCCATGTGGGTCAGACCGACATGCCGGTTTCTACAGCCCGTAAGCTCATGGGCCCAGATAAGATTGTGGGAGCCACCACCAAGACGGTACCCCAGGCCCTTGAAGCCTATGAACAGGGCGCAGACTATTGCGGCGTGGGTGCAATTTACCCGACGACGACGAAGGTGGTCACCATTCTCACTAGCGTAGACGCCCTGAAGGAAATCGTAAAGGCTGTTCCTATTCCGGTGAATGCCATCGGTGGCCTGAACAAGGATAACATCGATGTTCTGAAGGGGTCCGGTATTGCTGGCATCTGTGCCGTTTCCGCAATCCAGAAGGCCGCTGACCCAGAAGCTGCCGCCCGAGAACTGAAGTCCGCCTTTCTGGAACTGAAATAAAAAAACGGGACTTTAAAAGTTCCCGTTTTTACTTGCATCCTTTCAATGTCTGGCCGACCCTTATGGGTTGGCCTTTTTTCATGTTGTTGATTCGGATAACGGCATCTTCTGAAATGTTAAACCAGGTTGCTACATCCTGTAGCGTGTCTCCCTTTTTTACAACATAGACATTTTCCTTCTTCAGTTTCTTTTGCATGTTGTAATGGGCTGTACGGATTTTCTTTTTTGAAATATGCTCTACACCTTCTTTCAATTCCCATTTAGGAAAGTTGATGATGGTGGCGGGGTCAATGTTAATTTCTCCGTAGCGGATTTCAAAGTGGAGATGTGCGCCCGATGAACGACCCGTGTTGCCGGCTAATCCTACGATGTCGCCTGGGTAGACGTAATCGCCGATTTTTACGCTGCGTTCTGAAAGGTGTCCATATAGGGTCTGTAAACCATTTTCATGCTCAACAAGAACGTAATGACCATAGCCACCTTTGTTGTACTTAGACATGATGACCTTGCCGGGGTAGGCTGCGACCATGGGTTCATCCTTTATGACCTGTACATCAACACCTCTGTGGAGACGGTGATCTCGTACACCATAGGGTGATCCAAGAAGCGCTTCGTGAGTGACTGGAATCAGCATGGTGGAAAAATCAAAATAGTCGTTAGGATCAGAACTTTCGTCTTCTTCCTTATGAGTTTTTTTCTTTTGTTTAGCTAACTGATTTAAGTCTACAAACTCAACTTCGACACCTTCTTTTTCGTAAAGGAGTGCTTTGGTAAATGCCTTGGGATCATCCGCTTTTAGTGTTACTTTCGGGTTGTTTTTTTCCTTGTTCTTCTTGTTTGATTTTGAATTTTTGTCGGATGATTTCTTTTTGTCGTTTTTCTTTGCAGACTTTGTTGTGGATTGTTTTTCCTTAGAAACACTTTTAGCATAGGAAGGCAAGGCGAGGCACGAAAATGCCAGGAATGTTGTCGCTAAAAATGTTCGAAGAAGTTTCATTCAACCAACCTGAAACTTATTATTTCAAGAATGCAAAAAATACCGCAGCAATAATCAGCAGAAAGGCTACGATGTGGTTCCACTGCAAGGTCTCGGTATGAAAAACCGTTACGGCAATAGTTGTGAAAATGGTAAGGGAAATGGCTTCCTGGATGATCTTCAGTTGCATCAGGCTGAAAGGACCGCCGTTAATGCGGCTGCCGATGGAATTGGCTGGAATCATGAAGCAATATTCCAAAAGGGCAAGCCCCCAGCTGGCTAGGATTACAAGAATCAAGGGCCAGTCTGTGCTGATGTGCATTTCCTTAAGTTTGAGATTGCCGTACCAGGCGAAGGTCATGAAGACATTGGAACAGCAGAGAAGAAGAATGGTGAAAATTCCGGCGCGCATAACAATTAACAATGAAGAATGAATGGTGAAGAATGAATAGTGAAGAAAAACCTTTAACCTTTATCCTTTAACCTCTTATTGTAGGGGCGTCCTGTGCTGTGCTGGTAGGCGAGGCGGCCCCTGACCTGCTCCAGGTATTTGATGTAAGTTTCGCTTTGGTAATCCCTGTAAGTCCAGTCAAAGGCGTGAAAGTGCCCATCCTGGAAATAGAGGGTTGGCTCAACGAAAATGCCGCGTTGCATATAGACGCGTTGTCGCTGGTCTTTGGTTGTGGCTAAAAAGAACTGTCCCAGGGTCATGTAGCCGGGATCCAGGTTTACGGGACGGAGCCCCGGAGTGCCTGCTGCTTTGGCGATTTCCAATTCAATATCGTTTGTCCAAAGTTTAATGTCGACAATTTCGGTTCGGTCAACTAAGGTTTCGTAACTGAAAAAGGATCGGACTGGGGCTGCGCCAATTTCATCGATGTAATAGTTGGTAAAGGTAAATGGGAAGGGGGGGAGGTTTAAGTCCTCCTCGCCAAATTTTTGACGAAGGGTCTCGCGTACGCTTTCAACAGCGCTGGCATCCTTTGCGAGAATGCCTACAACAATCTTTACCTTGGCTGGAGTTCGTAATTCGCCCATGTTTAAAATGTAGAAATTCTAAATTTACGGTATGAGTTCCTATCAATTCAAAAACGTTGTAAATCCTTTAAAATCAATGACTTACGTGCTAAAGAACGTAGTACTTGCCCTGGTGGTTGGGGCTGTTTTTACGGAACTGAGTCTTGCTCAGGCACCTCGTGAGGTTCCGGTAATTCTGGATTCTATCCCTCATGAACAGGATCATTTTACCCAGGGGTTGTTTTTTGATGGTTCTGATTTGATTGAAACGACGGGTCTGTATGGAAAGTCTGGCTTGTATCGCCGTACATTGAAGGGCGATATTCTGGATTCGGTTCGGTTGGCGGAACGATATTTTGGCGAAGGTTCTGTCGCCGTTGGAAATGACGTTTTTTACTTGACATGGAAATCCAAGAAAGCTTTCATTTATAGCCGTAAACCATTTGCTCCAAAGGGAGAATTTGCCATACCTACGGAAGGCTGGGGTTTAACGCTCTGGCGAGATGCTTTACTTATGAGTAATGGAAGCAGTGAACTTTTGCAGATTGCCCTAGGTGGATTTTATGTAATGGGTTCCATCAAGGTTACGGATAATGGACGGCCTGTTAAGATGCTGAATGAACTTGAAATGGTGGGAAATACTTTGTATGCAAACGTTTGGCAGACGCCTTATATTGCTGTCATCGAAATGCCCTCTGGCAAGGTAATTAAGTATCTTGACTTTTCAAAGAAAGTTGGCGAATTAATTCGCCGTTATCCTGGCATGGATGTGCTCAATGGCATTGCCTATGATGGCAAGAATCTCTGGGTAACAGGAAAACTTTGGCCTCAGATTTATAAGATCCAAGTGAAGTAAGTGATGTGCTCCTGAATGTGAAAATGCCCCGCTTGACGGGGCTTTTCTTTTATGGAATAATTTATTCGTGAATTTCCAGCGGCAATCCGTCGGGATCGCTGAAAAAAGTCATCTTCTTGCCGGTGTAGTCGTCAACGCGGACAGGCTCCGTTGCGATTCCTAAAGCGTTCAGCTCTGCGACGGTTGCGTCCACGGATTCCACGCGAAATGCCAGGTGACGAAGGCCGTTTGCCTCGGGGTAGCTGGGGCGGGGCGGCCTTCCTGGAATGATGAACAGTTCCAGCTCCATGCCGTTTAACTGCAGGTCAATCTTGTAATCCCCACGTTCTGCGCGGTAATTCTCGCGGACTATTTTGAAGCTAAGCAGATCTACATAAAAGTGCTTGGACTTCTCGTAATTGCTGCCGATGATGGCGATGTGATGGACTTTTGTAAGGTTCATAATTGAAATTTAATTTATAAAAAAGACTGGCATATAACAAAGAAATCCTCGGTTTCCCGAGGACTTCTGTATTTCAGGTATTGCTGTCGCAGGTTCTAGTCCTGACGAATAACGCGAACGGTTATTCGTGAACAAAAGCGACCTGTATTAACCGGTCGCTTTTGCGAGAGCTTGGGCTTACGAGATGTCTTTTTGTTTGACTCTAGTCCAAGCGGTTTGTTAATGTACTCCGTTGCCGTCGGCTACGTCGCAGGTCACGGCCTTGCCGCCGATTTCCAGCGCGATGGGAGCGGCACCTTCGCCGGCCGTGCAGAACACTTCGCCGTTTTTGACGGAGAGAGCGATCTTGTCGAAATCCTTCAGCTTCAGTTCGCGCGGCTCGCTGGGAGAGACTCCCTTGAACAGTGCGCGGTCACCGGGCTTTGCACCTTCAGGTACGGCCACCAGGCGGCACTTGTGGGTTTCGGCTTCCAAATCGCCTGCGAAGAGCATACCTGCGCTCATGATACCGCGGAGCGGAGCGGGCTTCAGGTTTGCGAACAAAAGAATCATGCGGTCCTTAAGTTCAGAAGCTTCGTAGCTAGCCTTCAGGCCGGAGCAAACAGTGCGGAGCTCGCCTTCGCCTGCGTCCACCTTCAGGACATAGAGGGAAGTTGCGTCCGGGTGGTCTGCCACTTCTACGATCTTTGCGGCGCGAAGGTCCATGGCTGCAGGAACATCGGCTGCTGTCAGGGGCTTGTTCTGCTTGGGCTTGGCCTGCTGCTGTTGCTGCTGGGGCTTCACTTCTTCGTCGATGCGGGGGAACAGGGGCTTGCCTTCTCCGAAAACTTCGCCGCCCTTCATGATACCCCAGACCAGGTCGTCTGCGCTGGTAAATTTGGTTCCCAGCATGGCGAGGCCTTCTTCTGCCTTGGACGGGATTACCGGCCACAGGAGGCAGAGGGAAAGACGGACGGCTTCTGCGGCCACATTCAGGACGGTAGCCAGCTCACCCTTCAATTCGGGATCCTTGGCCAGTTTCCACGGGGCCTTGATTTCGAAGTAGCGGTTGATGCTACGGACAAGGCTCATGATCGTCTCGATGGACTGGGAAAGTCGTGCCTGGGGCAGATCCTGCTTGATTTCTTCAATGACCTTCTTGGCCAGATTGATGACATCGTTGGCGGCCTCGTCCAGGGCACCAGCCACAGGAAGCTTCCCTTCGAAGTTGGTGAGCACCAGCTTGTGGACGCGGTTCAGAACGTTGCCCAGGTCGTTTGCCAGGTCGGCGTTAATGCGACGGACAAAGGAATCGTGGGTGAAGTTTGCGTCCTGGCCAACCACCATTTCGCGGGCCAGGTAGTAGCGGAAGGCGTCGTCGCCGTACTTTTCCATGTAGTCCATGGGCTTTACGACGTTACCGGCAGACTTACTCATCTTTTCGCCGCCGTTCACCAGCCACCAGCCGTGGGCCAGAATATGCTTGGGCAGAGGGATGTCCAGGGCCATGAGCATGGTGGGCCAGTACACGCTATGAGTGGTGAGGATGTCCTTACCGATCAGGTGGTAGGTGGCGGGCCAAATGGGGGTGCCGTCGGCAAAAGTCTTGTGGAAGGCGGTGGAGGCGCTCACGTAGTTGAGCAGAGCGTCGAACCACACGTAGGTCACGTAGTCGCCGTCGAAAGGCAGGGGAATGCCCCAGCTAAGGCGAGCCTTCGGGCGGCTGATGCAAAGGTCGTTCAGCGGCTGGCGGAGGAAGCCCAGGATTTCGTTGCGACGGTAGTCGGGAACGATCCAGTCCGGGTTGTTGTTCAAGTGGTCGATGAGCTGCTGCTGGTACTTGCTCATCTTGAAGAAGTAGTTCTTTTCCTTTAGCCATTCCACCGGGCGGTGGCTAATGGGGTCGCACTTGTTTTCGTCCAGTTCGTCTTCGCCAAAGAATCGTTCTTCGCCAACGGAATACCAGCCTTCGTATTCCTTGGAGTAGATTTCGCCCTTGTCCCACAGCTTCTGCAGGCATTCCTGCACGTAAGCCTTGTGTTCGGGATAGGTGGTGCGGATAAAGAAGTCGTTGCAGATGCCCATCTTCTTCCACAGGTCTTCGAAGTGATGGTAGTATTCGTCCACATGCTGCTGCGGGTCCACTTCACGCTTGGCGGCGGCGCGCTGCACCTTCTGGCCGTGTTCGTCGGTACCGGTCAAAAAGAAGGTCTGGTAGCCAAGAATCTTGTGGAAGCGGGTAAGAATGTCTGCAAGGACGGTGGTGTAGGAATGGCCGATATGGGGGGCGTCATTCACATAGTAAATCGGGGTAGTAACGTAAAAGTTCTTCATGGTTTAAAATTTAGCAAACGTTTTGATGACCGAACGAGGACTCGGGCGTCGAAGACGTCAAAAGGCGAGTGCTGTGAAAAATCAGATCAGTGCGATGACTCCGCTGACTGCCATGTAGGCGTAAACAATCTTTCTTAGAATCTGGATGGGGATTCTCTTGAATACCTTGGAGCCGACACACGCCCCTACGATGACTCCGATGATCCCGAAGCACCAGGCGTAACCCACGGCTGGGGTGATGAAGCCTGCCCTGAAGCGGAAAACGGCCATCATGATGTTGGATATGAGGAAGTAGGCCTGGATGCCTGCCAGATATTTTTCTTTAGTCTGTTCCGAGGCGATGTAATAGAGAACCGCCGGGGGGCCTGGCATGGCGAAGAGTCCGCCCATGATGCCGCTGAGGCTACCCATGGAAATCTGGACAGGCCAGGTGGGCTTCAGCTTGATCTTGTCGCTGATGCAGAAAAAGTAAATGCTGACAAGAATCAGGATGACGCCGAGAATCTGCTTCAGGAACTTGTCATCCAGACCGCAGACATACCCGATGGAAAAGTAGCTGATGACGGAAAATGTCAGGAGGATGGGAAGGTGTCGCCTGAGGGAAATATATTTCCTCATGCGGATAACCACATAGAGTGCGAGGCTCAGGGATAAAAGTCCCGAAAGGGCGGTGGCTTCGCCGTAGCTTCCCATGATGTGGGGGAACATGGTCATGACGAAGATCCCGAAGCCGAAGCCGCTGACCCGCTGGACAAAACTTGCGCCACAGCAGAATGACATCAGTATGAGAATTGTGGTCATTTCCATTTTTGGAAAATATAGTAATAAAGCCCGCCTGAACCGCGGGCTTGTTTCGATAGGGTTAATCTGTCATTAAATCTTAGTCCTGAACGCAGCGGAGGTAGTGCCCCTCGGTGCGTCCATTACCAATCAGTGAAGCTTCAGTTTGGGCATAGCTGAAGTTTATAGCCCATGAACGAATATTTTGTGTGTCGTCGGCTCCGTATTTTCCTTCGTATTGAGTTGATGTCCACAGGTTGGTTTTGGAGCCTTGTTCTACAAAAGCATTTTTCCATTTAGATTGATAGTCATCATCACAAAGCTCGCCTTCATCACCACAAATTCGCATGATAAGGCCTGGTTCAAAGTATCCGCCAGGACGCACGGAGAATCCGAATTCGTCGTTGCCGTTTCCATAAAAAGACCAATCGGTTGTTGACTTGAGCAAGGAGCCTGTATTACCCTTGGAGTTAACGAAATCAATTAGTTTTTGGAATTCTTCTAGGGAGGGAACATGCCAGCCTTCGGGACATACTCCACGGTGTGGTGTATTTGGTTTGCATTTGGCATTCAATCCGCAGCCCGTTGTTTCATTAAAATAAATATGATTATCCTTGGAAGGTACCGCATTCTTTGAATCTACTTTGCCTGCGCTATCCATGGCGGCGGACCATAGATACATGCGTCCGTATTTCTTGCAGTTTTCTGGATCGTTGTTGTAGCACCAGCTTGTTGAATCTATTTTTATGCTAGCTCCATAATATTCCCCAGCTCCGCCAAAAAAATTATATTTAACGTCATTAAACTTATATACATAATTCAGGTTTTCTGCCATCCAGTTCTGGTCGTCAATTTTAATTGTCTTGTATTCCTTACCGTCGCGATCATCCTTTAATGTTCCGTACTCAAATTCCTTGGAAGAAGGAGTTATTTCAACAGTTTCGTCGTTTACGCAGCGTACGGATACCATCTCCCCATGGAGAACGTTAAGTAAATCGAATTCGTCTGACTTATTACCAAATATAATCTCTTGTCCTGTTTCATCATTGCCGGCATTTGTCCAGAGAGAGGTAAGGCGACCTTCTCCAAGGTATTTTTTATCATATATGTAATAAATGCCTGTTGGCAGAAGACTGAAGCCATACAAATCGTCTCCGTTACCATCTGCAAACTCAGTTTCGCTTACTTGATAAGGTTCCCAGCCTGTTGTGGATTTTAAATGCTTGCCGGCAGATGCTTTATGGACATAGACTAATAAATATTGAAAATCATCATAACTTGGCAAGTGCCAGCCCGTAGGACAAGCCTTCGTAGCTTCTTTCCATGTATACAGGCGGCCGTATTTTTCGCAGTTTTCTTCAATGTCATCGTAGCATGCGCCCTTCACCTCGTAACCCTGATAGTTCAGGTTTTCAGCCATCCATATTTGTGAACCAATAGTGATTGTCTTATAGGTTCTATCGTGGTTGTCGTCATACATGGTGCCATAGTTGAAGGGGGATGATGACGAAGAAATCTGATCTTCTGATGATGAGGAGATGATTTCTTCCTCGGCAGCCCCCATTAGGCAACGGACGCTGTAGCCTAGATTTTTGGTGATGTAAAAAAGGGCAACGTCTGTACTTCCATCGAATTCCAGCCTGTAAGCATCGTTTTCGCCTGCAGCGGTAACACTCCAGAAATAGGCGTAGGCATATTCGCGAACATAATTACCTGTTGTGGTGCGGTTGCCTGCAGGCTTGACCGTAAAGCCGTAGGCGTTAGTGCCGTTACCGTTATCCTGCCATTCAGAAGTGGATTTCAGTTGTTGGCCTGCCTTGGTGCCAACTTCTGTAATAAGGGCTTCCCATTCTTCCTTAGTGGGCAAATGCCAACCGGTGGGGCATGCTGTCTTGGCTGCCTCCCAGGTGTACAGGCGACCGTACTTGGTGCAGTTGTCGTCTTTATCACCATAGCAATAGCTTTCAGCTGTTGCGTAATTCAGGTTTTCTGCCATCCAGGTCTGTTCGCCAATGGTGATAGTCTTATACTTGGTTCCTGCGGCATCAGACATTTCTCCATAATCAAAGGATGGTTCGGATGCTTCGGAGGAACTGGAATTATCCGTTTCGGGAAGATCCCAGTCAATTGGCTTCATTTCGCCGTCAATGCACTGGTAGGCCTTATGTTCTGATTTATTGTAGTACTTGTCGCCCTCGTCGCAGGTTTCGGATGCACTGGAAAAAGGATCTTCGGGAGAGACACTTTCTTCGCTGCTGGAGGAAGGATCTTCAGGCGATTCGCTTTCTTCGCTGCTGCTGGAAACCGGATCAGGAATCTTGGTGGAGCTGGATGAGGGCTTCACCTCTGTTTTTGAGGAACTGGATTTCGGGTCGTTGCCCGGAATGACATCCTGTTTTTTGCTGCTGGAGGAGGGAATCTTTTCTGTCTTGGAGGAAGATGACTGCTCAATGATTGTCAATTCCCATTTTCCGTCTTCACAGAGGTAGTATGCGTCTTCTGCTGCGATGTATTGGATGTCACCATCAGTTTCGGTACCGCATGGGCCCAGATTTTCGTTTTCTGAGCCCGCAGTGCCCACGCTATTTGAACTATCGCTGTCGTCAGAGCATGCATTGAAGGAAAGCAAGGCAAAGGCTATGCTTGCGCTGACAAAAAGAAATTTTTTCGAAAATTTCATGAATCTACCCCCGATCGCCAAAAATAGAAAATGGGAGAGGGGGCGTTTGTTCAAAATTGCATTTATTTGAAAAAAATAGGAAAATTCTAACAAAAAGGGGCTGCAAGCCAAACTTGCCCCCCTTGAAAATTTTGGAATATGAATAGTCTAGAAGGCGAGATCTACGCCGATGGCCACAATCTGGTTTTCACGATCATAGTCGTTCTTGCCGTAGGCTTCCTTGTCGCCCTTCCATTCATAGTAGAAACTGTGGAAATAGCCGGCGTTGATTCGCAGCCAGTCCGTAGCGCGGAAGGCGAGACCGCCACCGTAACTGTTGGCGTCCACGTTCATGTTCATTTCGGTCAGGTACTTATCGCTAACGCCAATGCGGGAGAACTGGGCACCTGCGCTAACAGTCCAGCGGGTAAGGAAATCGAATTCCATGCCCACTAGCATTTCGTTGGTTCCGTCCAGATATTTCTCTGCTCCGTTGGCGTAATTGGCTGCTGCGTCAAAGAACCTGTGGTAACCAAGAGCACCGCGTAAACCGTCAATGAACTCATATTGCAGACCTAGGGAAAGGTAACTGGGCATGTCTGCGTCGGTCTTTACGCCGTCGGCATAGTTGGGGAAGGAGGCGGCCAGGGGCAACGGCATTTTCTTGGTGTCGTTTTCCAGTTCCATGCGGGTGCGGTATTCAAACTTGGCCGCGGCATTTAAACGCTTATACTTGAAATCCAGGCTGATGATGGGGGTGATTCCGTAACCGCTCTGGTCCACATCCATCTTTGCCTTGCCCATACCCAGGTTGGAAAGGTCGGCATCGACTTTGTAGTTGTTTGTTGCGTAGTTGAAACGAGCTCCCAGATAACCGGAGAAATATTCCATGAACTTGTAGGCACCACCCAGGGTGAATCCGAAGATGTAACTTGTCCCTTCCAGTTCGGCGCTGCCGCCTAGATCGCTCAGTAGCTTGCCTTGAGTCAACGGGTTTGCCAAGGTGAAGGCATCAAACATGGGGAGGCCGTCATCGTACTTTACGGATCCACCGCCTCCAGCGATGGTAAATGCGCCGGAAACAGTCAAATTGTTATGGTGCCAGGCAGCCAACAGGCTGGGCATGCTGGGGACGAAGGCTTCGCCTTCGTATTCCTTTCTGACACCTGTCGCGAATGTGGTGTTGATGATTCTGCTCTGCCAGACTGTTTGGCTATTCAGTGAAACATTCCAAGTTTTATCAAAGAATGCTGTTCCTGCCGGGTTTGTGTAGACTGCGTCTACGTCTGTGGAGGCGTCTCTTGCGATGCCGCGAACAAAGTGGGCGGACTGATTGGTGTTGTGGGTGAGGCCACCGGCAATAGCCATGCCGGGAAATAGAAATGCTGTTCCAATGGCCAGGATCCTGGCGAAATTCTTACCCATAAATCTCTCTTTCATTTGTTTGAATCGTTTGTTTGTAACTTGACAATGATATATAGAAAGTATGTTACTTTGTATTCATAAACAAAACTTACATTTTTGTTACAAAAGAAAAATGAAAGCATTTCGCAAGCTATGGATTGGCCCATGGTCAATTTCTCGTTTTTTGGCTTAAAAGCGATGGAGTGCTTAATCTCTGTGCCATGAATCTGGTTCTTTTGTTATATTCTATAAAAAAGGAATTTGATATGACGTTTTTTGATTTGGTAAAGTCCCGTTACAGCTGCCGCAAGTTTAGTGACCATGCTGTAGAAACGGAAAAACTGAATGCCGTTCTTGAGGCGGGCCGACTGGCTCCTACGGCTACCAATGCCCAGCCGGTAACGGTTCTGGTACTGAAATCTGAAGAAGCCTTGAATAAGCTTCGCGGACTTACCCGTATGACCTATAACGCAAACCTGGTTCTTGTGGTTTGCTACGACACAAATGTCAGCTGGAAGGCAAAAAACTATAACGATGATTTTGATGCCGGCGATATGGATGCAAGTATTGTGACCACCCACATGGCGTTAGCTGCAAAGGATGTGGGTCTTGATACCCTCTGGGCCCGTGCATTTAATGCCGAGGAAGTGGCCCGTGCCTTTGACCTGCCGAAAAGCGTGAAGGTGGCTTGCATTCTGGACGTGGGTTACGCTGATCCTGAACAGGGAGGCCCAAGCCCCCGTCATGACGCCCGCAAGCCCATGGCTGATTTTGCTCAGGAACTCTAATTTCCTGAATTAACGAACTATTCGATAATGAAGTTTGTAGCGTAATAGATGAAGGGGCGCTTTTTCTTCTTCTTGCGCTTGAATTTACCCTTACCGTCCTCAAGTTCGGAAAGTATATCCTGGATTCCGCCCATATCTACCTTATTGGCGTCGTCCTGTTCTTCTTCGCCCTCTTTCACCTTGAAGTAGGGGATGACCATGTCGAAGTCATCCTTGTCGGCGTCCTTTTCGAAGTTGAAGGAGTATTCGGTCTCGGTATTGCCGTCTTTAACGCGCTTGCTGGAAATGCTGATGCTCATAAGGCGAGCATTCAATGCGATGGCATCGAATTCAATCTTCATGTCCAGGGCGTATTCTTCCAGAGGAAGGGTTGTCTTTGAGAAGCAAAAGTCTCCAATGCTGTTGAAAACACCGTCTAATTCAACGCCGTACTTCATAAGGTCGCGAAGCATGGTGTGGGTGGCGCCATATTCCATTGCCTTGAGGGTGAACTTGGACTTGACCATGAGCTGTTGCAATTTCAGGGAATACTTATCCAGACGGGAGGTCAGGTTCATCTGCATTTTAAATTCTTTTGCCATAAACAATCCTTTTTTTCGCAGGCAAATATAAAATTTTTGAGGGGAGAATTGCGACTAACGGTCTTTGTCTTGTTAAAAATATTTCTTATTCAATGCATCTAGAATTTCTTTTGAAAGGGAAACTTGTCCTTCTGGAATAACACTGTCAATAGAACAGTATGGGCAAATGGCTGTGGTGTTATCATCAGTCCATTCCTTGATTTCTAAAGGAACAAAAATTTGCTTGCAGTAAAAGCATCCGCATTTTTTTGATTGTTCAAGGGTTTCTCTATTGCGTATGGATTGCTTGTGAAAGGTTGTTAAGTTTATGTCTTCCATTTAGATATCGTTGTCCTTTCGGCTCCAGTTGAGTTCCTTGCCGATAAAATGTTGGTAAATTTTTTCCAAGGTTTCCAAATCCTTGATGGGAACATCGATGTATTCATGATCTTTGGTTGCATCCCAGCCGTGAAATCGCAATTCCGCACAACCGAGTACGTAGTAGAATTCATTTTCTTGGCAATTCCTAAATCAATAGACGATTGTCCTTCTTGTACAACGCATATCGCACCATTTGACAATATCTCTATTGAGTAGTTTTGTTTTCATGATTTTGTCAATTTCTTTCCATTTCATGTGATGCCTATATGGTTTAAATTTGAATGTTTCTAATATAAATTTTTGAAGTGTCGTATTTTGACATTTGAGTAATGTATATTATTTCTGCAAATTATAAACTCTGTGCTTTTTTGCTTGTAGCGCAGAAAGGAACTGTTGATGAATAAGAAATTGCGTGTCTATTTAGATACTTCTGTTATTAGTTACCTGGAACAGGAAGATGCTCCAGATAAGGTTCGAGTAACTCGAAATTTGTGGAAGTCTCTAAAATCGGGGATGTTTGATATTTTCATTTCTGATGTGGTGATTTACGAACTGAATAAATGCCAAGATCCTCAAAAAAGAAATTTGCTGATACAGCATTTAAAGGAAATTTCATATACACTGGTCAATGTTGTAGATGATGTGAATGAACTTGCGAATACGCTTGTCGCAAGAGGGCTGTTGAAACAAAAAAGTATTGATGACTGTAGGCATATTGCGACGGCCTTGCTCAATGAATGTGACTACATCTTTTCATGGAATTTTAAACATATAGTCAATCTTCGTACAATAGAAGGGGTTAAGGAAATAGCCCTTGAACAAGGCCGGAAAAATGTTCTAATTTATTCCCCAGAAGCATTTGAGGAGGATAACTAGATGGAAGAACCGATTCTTAGTCATCGCTTTGATGTGGATGATATCAGAAAATTGCGAGATTACAATTCTTGGCGTCATAGTCAAATGACGTCTTCCGAGGTGATTGCTGATATTCGAAAGGGTGCGGAGGAGTTTTTGTCGGAATTGCGACAGGAGGGAACCTGTGTGGCAGAAGCAACGGCAAAGTATGCTGCAGAAAAATAGGGCTGATTTTGCCAGGGAACTTTAACTTAACTGTCTTTTTTGTTCCTGAGGATCTTCGTTTGCTGGACTAGAATTCGGCGCGGTCTTCCCAGATGTCCGTGATGACTTTACAGATGTCGCTTTTGTCGTCGATGGAAGTGGTGCCTGTGATTATATAGATGAAGGCTTCTTGCTGGACGCTGGCCAGTGTGCAAGCCTTGCTGTCGGGGAGGCTTCGGCCGATGGTGCCATACTTCTTTTCTGCGTTATAGGCGACTTCGCCGGCTATGTAGTTGATTTCGTGGTTATGTTTTTCGGTGGCCGTTGCTACCAGGTTTTTTCAGTATTCCATATCCCAGTTCAGGTAGTATGTGACAAATTTCTCGTCGCTCACGTCGAAGGGTGAGGTAAATGTCGTGTCCTGGGAAAAATAATCTTTTCGTGCACCGCGAATACCGATTCTTGTATTGTTCTTAATGATGGTGAATGCGAAGAATTCTTTTTCCAGGGAGAATGCGTCGATTCGGTAATCCCAGGCTCCGCCGAATTCAAACTTGAGGGGGAGAGGTGTCGGTATATGGATGGTTCTGCTGGTTACATACACGCGCCCCATATTCTGCATGGTGTATTCTTTCACCGAGGGCTGAGTGCGGCTGGGTGTAAAGCAACTGCAAAGGGTAATTGCTGCAAATGCTAGAATGAAAAGATTCTTGAGCATAAATCCTCCTGAAACTTTGGGTTAATCAAGGAAAATTCATCTGCTTTTAATCTTATAATCTATTAATTATAAGGCATCAAAACGATTTTGTATTAACTTTGCTCCGATTCATTGTATTATATTTTCGGTGTAGATTTATCATATCGGAGCCTTGAATACAGTCTGCCGAGTTAACTCATCTTTTCGCTATTAAATCGGTATTGATATATGCAGAGTTTCATAGATAATGTTAACGTTACGCTGAATGACGAATTAAAGTCTACGGCGAAGGTGGGTAGCAAGATATCCATCGCCGCAGCTAGCTTTTCCATATATGCCTATGAAGCTTTAAAGGCTGAGTTGGAACAGGTGGATGAACTGCGATTCATCTTCACTAGACCCACCTTTACGAAGATGGATGCCACCAAAGGGCCTAAAGAACAGCGTGAGTTCTATATTCCCAAACTGAATCGTGAACGCTCCCTGTTCGGTTCTAAATTTGAAATCAAACTGAAGAATCAGCTCTCACAGAAGGCTATCGCCAAGGAATGTGCAGACTGGATCCGTCGAAAAGTAAAGTTCCGTACCAATGTATCTGAGATGGCGGTGCATGCCGGCTCCATCATGGTTACCGCGCCTGACAAGTCTACAACGGCGTTTACCCCGATCAATGACTTCAGCAAGACAGAACTTGGCCTTGAACAGGGCAACTACATGGGCTTCGGCATTAACCGTATTGAAGCCCCGACAGCAAACAACTTCCTTGCCAATTTCAATAAGATTTGGACTGACACGGAAAAACTTCAGGACATTACCGATGTGGTCTTGGAGAATATCGAAAACGTCTATCGTGAAAATTCCCCTGACTTCATCTACTTTGTCACGCTGTACAATATTTTCCATGAGTTCCTGGATGATATTTCTGATGATGAATTGGCCAACGAGGCTACAGGCTTCAAGAATTCCGCTATATGGAACAAGCTGTATGACTTCCAGCAAGAAGCGTGCCTAGCCATTATCAACAAGCTTGAAAAGTTCAACGGCTGCATTCTTGCCGATAGCGTGGG
The DNA here is from genome assembly GCA_045616805.1 of Fibrobacter sp. Classification (GTDB taxonomy): domain Bacteria; phylum Fibrobacterota; class Fibrobacteria; order Fibrobacterales; family Fibrobacteraceae; genus Fibrobacter. Next base: position 148,009 of record JAZLHK010000047.1, on the reverse strand, counting down.
TCTTGGTAAGACCTTTACCGCATTGTCGGTTATCAAATACTACGAGAACAAGAACCGTAATGTATTGGTTCTTTGTCCGAAGAAACTGAAGGACAACTGGCTGACCTACCGCGAGAACTACAAGAACAACCCCGTGGCAAGCGACCGATTCGCTTATAAGGTTCTGCACCATTCTGACCTGTCCAGAACCCACGGTGAATCAAACGGTACAGACTTGGGACGATTCAACTGGTCCAACTATGACCTGGTCGTGATTGATGAATCGCATAATTTCCGTAACGGTGGCAAGATTACCGAAATGGATGATGACGAGGATCCGAAGGAAAACCGTTACCTGCAGCTGATGAACAAGGTCATCCGTCAGGGCGTCCGTACCAAGGTTCTGATGCTATCCGCTACTCCTGTCAATAACAGGTTCAATGACCTCAAGAACCAGCTTGAGCTTGCCTACGAGGGCGATTCTAGCCGCATTGAACAGGTCCTGGGCATGGAAGGCAGAACCATCGCGGACGTGTTCAAGCAGGCTCAGAGCGCCTACAACAAGTGGGCTGACCTGGAAGAAGGTGAACGAACTACTCAGCGGTTGCTTGAAAGCCTGAACTTTGATTTCTTCAAGATTCTTGATGCTGTGACTATCGCGCGCAGCCGTAAGCACATTGAAAAGTATTACGATACCGCCAAGATTGGTGCTTTCCCTGAACGACTGAAGCCTATCGCTCGCCGTCCTGGCATTACCGACATGAACAAGGATGTGACCTTCAAGGCCATCTTTGCCCTGTTGGAACAGCTAAAACTGGTTGTCTATTCACCGTCTGCATACATCCTGCCTAGCAGAATGTATAAGTACGAACAGGAAGACGGTCCAACAAAGTCTGGCGGTAAGCAACTCTCGCTAGTAAACCGTGAAAAGGGTATCCGTGTCCTTATGCAGGTTCAGCTATTGAAGCGTCTGGAAAGTTCGGTGCATTCATTCAAGCTGTCCCTGTCCCATGTTCAAGGGCTTATCAGTGACACGCTCAAGATGCTTCGCGACTGTAAGGGCGAACTCGCTGGCATTGATATTGATGGCCTTGGCCTGGAAGAAGACGAAATCACAGTCGGTAACGAGAACAACCGTATCAGCCTGGATGACCTTGATCATATCAGATGGAAGCAGGACCTGGAAGCCGATGAATTTGTGATTCGTAAGCTGATCGACATGGTATCCATTGTTACACCGGAACATGATAGCAAGCTTCAGCAGCTTCTGAGTGACATAGACAACAAGATTAAGAATCCCATCAACGGGGATAACAAGAAGGTCATTGTATTCTCTGCATTCAGTGACACTGCAGAATACCTGTATGAACATGTCTCGGCACATATTCAGAAAACTCATGGGCTTCATACCGCGCTCGTCAGCGGTGATGTGGATGGACGTTCCACGCTGAAGATTAAGCAGAAGATGGATTTCAATACGGTGTTGACACTATTCTCTCCCATATCCAAGGAGAAGGCGTCCATCTATCCGAACATTAAGGAAGAGATTGACATCCTTATTGCTACGGACTGTATTTCTGAAGGTCAGAACCTGCAGGATTGTGACTTCCTGGTGAACTACGATATCCACTGGAACCCTGTGCGTATCATTCAGCGATTCGGACGAGTGGACCGTATTGGTTCCAAGAACAAGTGCATTCAGCTGGAAAACTTCTGGCCGGACATGGAACTTGATGAATATATCAATCTTAAGGGCCGCGTAGAAAGCAAGATGAAGGCGGTGGTGATGACCTCTACAGGTGACGACAACCCCATTGCGCCTGAAGAACCTGGTGAACTTGATTACCGTATTGATCAGTTGAAGCGTCTGCATGACGAAGTGGTTGACCTGGAAGAAATGAACAAGGGTGTATCCATCATGGACCTTGGCCTGAACGAATTCCGTCAGGACCTTGTGGAATACATGAAGAGCAACCCTGACATTGACCATACGCCGCTTGGCTTGCATGCTGTTGTAGCCAAGACTGCGGGCCTGCCTGAAGGTGTCATATTCGTACTGAAGAATAAGACGGGTGAAATCAATATCGGTAAGCGTAATCGCCTACACCCATTCTACATGGTGTACCTGGATAACGATGGCAATGTTGTAACGAACTATCTTGCGCCTAAGGATTTGCTAGATAATGTCCGCGCCCTGAGCAAGGGGAAGGTGGAGCCGATTAAGGACCTGTGCAAGGCCTTTAACCGCGAAACCGCCGATGGTAAGCGCATGGATCGCTATTCCAAGCTGCTGGGGAAGGCTGTCGAATCCGTCGTGGATGTTCGTAAGGATAGCGCCATTGACAGCTTCCTTGATGGCGAACAGGGCGAATTGTTCGACAAGACTACCGCCGGTATGGATGACTTTGAACTTGTAAGTTTCTTCGTGGTAAAATAAGAAATTATATTTTGAAGAAGAGGTGCGAATGAAATCCTTTGCTGTTACAACCGACTATAAAGAATGGCTTGAATCGATTGCGTCGCATTTCAAGGCAAGCCAAATTAAGGCCGCTTCAAAAGTTAATCAGGAAATGTTGAAATTCTACTGGTTTCTTGGTAAGGAAATTAGTGAAAAATATCCGGGAAAAAAACGAAATGCCTCTTTTTTCAAGGTGCTGAGTAATGATTTGTCTCGTAAAATTCCAGGTGTAAAAGGTTTTTCGGAGAACAATCTTCGGTATATCCAGCATTTCTATGAATTATATCTCCCACAAGTTGTGGAAGATAAAAAATCAGTAATTGATAATAGAATTTTTCAAGTACCGTGGGGGCATCATCGCTTCTTAATTGACAAATGCAAAAAAAATCAGAAAAAGGCATTGTTTTTCATTGAAAAAATTTTTGAGAATGGTTGGAGTCGTAACATATTACTGAATTTTTTGGATACAGATCTATATGAACGCTCAGGAAAAGCGATTTCAAATTTTTCAAAGACTTTGCCTTTAAAAGAATCTGATTTGACGCAACAGATGACTAAGGATCCGTATAATTTTGATTTTCTTTCATTGGGACTTACCCACGATGAGAAAATGTTGAAGGATTCCCTTATTCAGCATATTGAAAAATTTTTGTTGGAGCTTGGTAAAGGCTTTGCCTATGTAGGTCGAGAATATCACTTGGATGTTGGTGGAACTGATCAATATATAGACCTGCTTTTCTATCATTTCATTTTGCATCGTTTCGTTGTTATTGAAATAAAAACGGGACCATTCCAACCAGAGCATTTAGGACAGTTGGGGGCGTATGTCAGTGCTGTAAACAATATGCTTAATTCGAAGTTGGATAACCCTGCTGTTGGCTTGCTGATTTGCAAAGAAAAGAATTCTATTTTGGCAAAGTACACTCTTGAAGCAATGAACATTCCTTTGGGCGTATCTGAATACAAATTGATGCCTTCGGTAAAGGAATTACAAGATTCCTTAATTGAAAAAATGTAAGCTTCTTCGTGGTAAAATAATGTACGGATTACCCAAGGCTACAGAACTCAATAAACAGCTTGGCAAGGAGAGAGTATTTGCCAAGTTCAAGGTGAATTCTGCTGCTCAGCAGGAGTTTAATGCCGACATTACCACTATGTTCATTACCAATCATATATCCCAGGAAACGGTCCCGGCTCTGACGCTTGGGAAGGCTGTTCAGGGCTTTTATGTGTTGACTTTGAACATGAGGCACGCCGGCTGCAATCGTAAAAATTTGGAACTATTGGCAAAGACCATTCCGCAGAAGCTGATATTTGCCTTGAACTATGAGGATAATGTTCAGTTTGCGGTCTTCTACGAGAAACTATACGCTACCGGATTGATGAAGATGGATGAAGCCAAACTAGACTTGAATGGTTCCGACCTGGATGAAGTCTGGGAGAACCTGATTAAGTCTGTTGGCGGTATTGTTGTTGAAGGCGACAATACCCTGGCTGAACAGGTTGAAATTGATGCTGCTAGGGTGGCGCTGATTAAGAAGATTGAAACTACACGGCAGAAGGCTTTTAAGGAAAAGCAGCCGCGCCGTAAGAAAGAATTGATTGATTTGGTCAAGGAACTTGAATTAGAACTGGAGAATACCTGATGGAACACGTTAAGATGAAGACTAAGGATATGGCTGATGAAAACTTCAAGAAGTTGGCGGCCTTGTTCCCCAACTGTGTTACCGAGGTAATCCGTAAGGATGAAGATGGTAATGATGTCATTGAACATGCCATTGACAAGGATAAGCTCGCCGCCGAGATTAACGGTGTAGTTGTTGATGGTCCCCAGGAACGCTACCAGTTTAATTGGCCGGGCAAGCGCGATGCAATCCGTACCGCCAATGCTCCCAGTACTATGACCTTGCGCCCCTGCAAGGAGGAATCCGTTGACTTTGACAATACCCAGAACCTGTACATTGAAGGCGACAACCTTGAAGTTCTGAAGTTGCTGCAAAACAATTACCTGGGCAAGGTCAAGATGATTTACATTGACCCGCCGTACAATACCGGCAACGACTTCGTGTATAACGACGACTTCAAGCAGGATGCGGACCTGTTCAATTCTACTAGCGGTATGTTTGACGAGAACGGTAACATGACCCTGCAGAACTTCGAAAGGAACAGCGAAAGCAATGGACGCTTCCATACCGACTGGCTGAATATGATGTACCCGCGATTGAAGATTGCAAGGAATTTGTTGAAGGATGATGGGGTTATATTCATTAGCATTGACGATAATGAACAGGAAAATTTAAAGAAAGTCTGTGACGAAGTCTTTAGTGAACAGAACTTCATAAATATCATTTCTGTTGCTACGAAAAATACTGCAGGGGCGTCAGGTGGAGGTGAAGACAAAAGACTGAAGAAGAATATTGAATATCTTCTGATTTATGCTAAAAATTACAATGCATTCTCTGGCTTTGACAAGGTTTATACATATAAAGATCTTGCGGATCTTATTGAACAGTACAAAGAAGAAGGTTCCAGCTGGAAGTATACGTCTGTTTTAGTTGATCCAGGTATTAAAACATACATTTGTTCGACCGTAGATGGTGAAGGCAATGAAATAAAGATTTACAAAAGAGAGTCGCCTGTAATCAAATCGGTTAATGCTCTTTCAAAGGAAGAAAAGGTTTCAGAAAAGGATATATACCGAAAATATGGTCGATATATTTTTGAAACCACCAATGCCCAAACATCTATTCGCGACAGAGTGATAAAAGCAAGAATTGATAATAATATCAATGACGATTTGTTGTCCATAGAATATGTTCCACGATCTGGAAAAAATAAGGGTAATGTTTACGAACAGTTTTATAAAGGCGACAAATGCCGTCTTTTTGTATGGCTTCGTGATACAAGTGAAGAAATTAATGGAATTCTGTACAAGAAAGATGTTCTTGGAACTTTATGGGATGTTGTCGGAGAAACTAAGAATTTGACGAAGGAAGGAGAGGTACCTTTCCCTAATGGAAAAAACCAGTTTATTTACTTTCTAAACTTTGTCAAATGCAAACTTCTAATGATGATATCATTCTAGATTTTTTCTCAGGGAGTGCGACAACAGCACATGCTGTAATGCAACTGAATGCGGAGAATGGAAGTAGCAGAAGATTTGTAATGGTTCAAATTCCTGAAGTTTGCGATGAAAAGTCTGACGCATATCAAGCTGGCTTCGTCAATATCTGTGAAGTTGGTAAGGAACGAATTCGCCGCGCAGGAAGAAAGGTTAAAGAAGAATTTGGTTTGACAGCTCAGAATCTTGATGTTGGCTTCCGCGTGTTGAAACTTGCTGAAAGCAACATGACCGATGTGTTCTACAAGCCCGGTGACCTTGAACAAGGTTTCCTTGATAAGCTCGAAAGCAATGTCAAGTCTGACCGTACCGATATGGATTTGCTGTTCCAGGTCATGCTTGAATGTGACCTGCCTCTTTCTAGCAAGATTGAAGAAAAGACCATCCAAGGTAAGAAGGTATTCTTCGTTGAAGGCAATGAACTTGTAGCCTGCTTCGCCGAAGGTCTCACCACCGAAGCCATTACCGAAATCGCCAAGACCAAGCCGTACTACTTCATCACCCGCGACAGCGCCTTGGCAAACGACAATACCGCCGACAACTTCGAACAAATCTGGTCCGCCTACAGCAAGGACACCATCAGGAAGGTCCTGTAATCGGAGTGAATCATGAAATTCAAATTTAAGATTCAGCCGTATCAGACCGATGCTGTGAATTGCATCGCGCGTGTATTTGACGGTGAACCCTGCGTTGACAAAACTCAATACCGCCGCGATCTTGGCAAACAGAAGAATAGCCAAGCTACTCTCCAGCTAGAATCCGAAGAAGGCTACTGCAACCATTCCCTTGTCATTGGCGATAATGCCTTGCTCGAAAACATTCGTCAGCTTCAATTAGAAAACGACATCAAGAAATCCGACAGGTTGAACAAGGCCTTGGGCGGTGTCAATCTTGATATTGAAATGGAAACGGGTACCGGTAAGACTTACGTCTATATCAAGACCATGTTTGAATTGAACAAGCGTTATGGTTGGAGTAAGTTCATTGTCGTTGTGCCAAGTATTGCTATCCGTGAAGGTGTTGCCAAGAGCTTTGACATGCTAGAAAGCCATTTCTACGAACACTATGGCAAGAAGGCAAAGTTCTTTATCTATGACAGCAAGAACTTACAGAAAATTGATGCTTATTCCAGCGATGCGGGCATCAATGCCATGATCATCAATACTCAGGCTTTCGCAAGTTCCATGAAGGAAGGCGCAAACAATAAGGAAAGTAAGATTATTTACTCCGAGCGCGATGAATTTGCAAGCCGTAGGCCCATTGATGTTATTGCCGCGAACAATCCTATCATCATCATGGATGAACCGCAAAAGATGGAAGGTGCAGCCACTCAAGCTGGCCTGAAACGCTTCAATCCTCTATTCACCCTGTATTTCTCCGCAACCCATAAGACCGAACATAATCAAATCTATGCTCTGGATGCCTTAGACGCATTCAACAAGAAATTGGTCAAGAAGATTCAGGTGAAGGGTTTTGAAATCAGCAATATCCCTGGTATCAAGGATTATATGTACCTTGATGGGATTGTGATGTCCAAAAATAATCCGCCGGCAGCACGCATCGAAGTAAATGTCAAGGCAAAGAATGGTAATATATCTCGCCGAATTTTACCGTTTGTCGTCGGAGACAAGCTAGTTGAAGCAACAGGGCTTCAGGTGTATAAAGGTCTTGAAGTTGCAGAAATTCTTCCTGAGCACGGTGCTGTCACCTTTGTGAACGGAGCTACACTATATAAGGGGCAGGTTGTTGGCGATATTTCTGAAGAGGCTATGAAACGTGCCCAGATTCGCGAAACCATCAAGTCTCACTTTGAAAAGGAAAAGTTCAACTTTGAGCGCGGTATTAAGACTTTGTCCCTGTTCTTTATTGATGAAGTTTCTAAGTACAAGTCCTATGACGCAGACGGTACAGAAGTTAAGGGTGAATACCAAAAAATCTTTGAAGAAGAATACACCTATTACCGTAACGAAAATACAAACCTTTTCAATGGCAAGTATCAGGAATATCTTGACCGATTCGATGCGGAACAAGTCCATAATGGCTACTTCTCTATAGACAAGAAGGGCCATATAGAAAACAGCAAGACTAAGAAAGGTTCCGACATTGCCGAAGGCGAAGAATCCATAGCGGCATACGACCTTATCTTGAAGAATAAGGAACGCTTACTTAGCTTTGATGAACCGACCCGATTTATCTTTAGCCATTCTGCACTTCGTGAAGGTTGGGATAACCCCAATGTGTTCCAGATATGCACCCTGCGTCATGCCCAGTCCGATACCGCCCGCCGTCAGGAAGTGGGTCGAGGACTCCGCCTGTGTGTGGACCAAAATGGTAATCGCATGGATCTTGAAACCCTTGGGGAAGGCATCCATGAAGTTAACAAGCTAACGGTTATCGCTAACGAAAGCTATAAGGACTTCGTAACCGGCCTTCAGAAGGATGTCAAGGAAGCTCTGCGCGTGCGCCCGACTAAGGCTGAAGAAACGTTCTTTGTTGGAAAATTTGTGGAATACGATGGTGTTAAACATGCCATTACCGTGTCCGAAGCAAAGGACATTCAGGCTTACCTTCTGTATAATGATTATGTGGATGATAAGGGAAATGTAACAGAAACTTACAAGCAGGCTGTAAAGAATAATACCTTGGAACCTATTAAGAAGGCTTCCATTGCACCGATGGCTGCAGACATCCATAAGTTGGTTCAGTCTATATTCGATGAGTCCATTGCCCTTGACGGTATGGTTGAAGACGGTAACGCTACTGCAATCAACGACAATAAGCTGAATGCCAATTTTGACAAGAAGGAATTCCAGGAACTCTGGAACCAGATTAACCACAAGTACGTCTATACGGTTCACTACGAGAGTAGTGAGCTTGTAAAGAAGGTTGTTGATGATATCAACGCTAATCTTGTTGTTAAGAAACTTTCATACACGGTTCATACAGGTGATCAGAAGGGTGTTGATAATTTCGCGGGTAATCAGAGTACATCAACGGAAACTATTGATGTATCTTCAATGTCCCAAACTCGTTATGATCTCGTTGGCGACATCGCCAAGGGTGCTACGCTGACCCGTAAGACGGTTGTGGCTATACTGCAGAAGATTAATGCAAGCAAGTTCGCTCTGTTCAAGGCTAACCCTGAAGAGTTCATCAGCAAGGTTGTTCGCTCCATCAAGGATCAGAAGGCAACTATGATCGTGGAATGCATACGCTACAATAAGTTGGATGAAACTTACGACAGCACAATCTTCACCAACGAAAAGCATTCGGCATCTGTAGAAAACGCCATGAACGCCAAAAAGAGCGTTATGGATTACCTGTTCAGCGATAGCGATACCGAACGCAAGTTCGCAACGGCACTTGAAATGGCTTCTGAAGTGAGCGTGTACGCCAAGTTACCGCGCTCATTCCAAATTCCCACACCTGTCGGTAACTACGCCCCTGACTGGGCCATTGCCTTTGAAAAGGACAATATGAAGCATATATTCTTCGTTGCCGAAACCAAGGGTACCATGGAAACCATGCAGTTGAAACCGGTTGAAAAGGCTAAGATTGAATGCGCCAAGAAGCTGTTCAATGAAGCTAGCGACAGCAATGTCCGCTACGCCCATGTTGCAACCTATCAGGACCTGCTCAATGAAATGGGAGCTTTGTAGCCTGGAAAATTACTAGATGGAAGAATCAATTCTTAATCATCGCTTTGATGTGGATGATATCAGAAAATTGCGAGATTACAATTCTTGGCGTCATAGTCAAATGACGTCTTCCGTGGTGATTGCTGATATTCGAAAGGGTGCGGAGGAGTTTTTGTCGGAAATGCGACAAGAGGGAGTCTGTGTGGCTGAGTAAATTTCTACATTTAATCCCGAAAACATAAATCGGGTTCGACCCAAAGGATAAATCATGCGTGATCAATTCGAAAGCCCGCTGATTCAGCGTTATGCTTCTAAGGAAATGAGCTTCATCTTTAGCCCGCAGTACAAGTTCCAGACTTGGCGCAAGCTGTGGATCTACCTGGCCGAATCCGAAAAGGAACTTGGTCTGCCCATTACCCAGGAACAGGTGGACGAACTGAAGGCACACGCTACCGATATCAACTTCGAAGTGGCTGAAGAAGAAGAAAGGCGCCGCCGTCACGACGTGATGAGTCACGTTTACGCTTACGGTGTTCAGTGCCCCAAGGCCAAGGGCATCATCCACCTGGGTGCAACTTCCGCTTTCGTGGGTGACAACACCGACCTCATCCAGATGCAGCAGGCTTTGATCATTGTCCGTAAGCGCCTCTGCCGCGTGATGGATAAGCTTTCCAAGTTCGCCATGGAATACAAGGACATGGCTCAGCTGGGTGCAACTCACTTCCAGGCTGCTCAGCTCACCACCGTGGGTAAGCGCGCTTGCCTCTGGCTCCAGGATTTGCTCATCGACCTGGAAGAAGTGAACTTCCTTATCGAAGTGCTGCCGTTCCGCGGCGTTAAGGGCACCACCGGTACCCAGGCTTCCTTCATGGACCTGTTCAACGGCGACGAAGAAAAAATCATGGAACTGGACCGCCGCGTGACCGCCAAGGCTGGCTTCAAGCGCGTGCTCACCATCACCGGTCAGACCTACACTCGTAAGTGGGACAACCGCGTGAACCAGGTGCTCAGCTCCATCGCTCAGTCCCTCCACAAGTTTGCAACCGACATGCGCCTCATGCAGGGCGTTAAGGAAGTGGAAGAACCGTTTGAAAAGACTCAGATTGGTTCCTCTGCCATGGCTTACAAGCGTAACCCCATGCGTTCCGAACGTATCTGCTCTCTCGCTCGTTTCGTCATGGCCCAGGTGAACAGCACCGCCATCACTCAGGCTACCCAGTGGTTCGAACGTACTCTGGACGACTCCGCCAACAAGCGTCTCGCCATTCCTGAAGCATTCCTCGCTATGGATGCAATGCTCATCATTGCTGAAAACGTGACCAACGGCCTGGTTGTTTACCCCAAGGTTATCGAAAAGCGCATTATGGCAGAACTTCCGTTCATGGCTACCGAAAACATCATCATGGAAGGCGTGAAGAATGGCGGCGACCGTCAGGAACTCCACGAAGAAATCCGCGTGATGTCTCAGGAAGCTGGCCGCGTCGTTAAGGAACAGGGTAAGGATAACGACCTTCTGGAACGTGTCCTCAAGAACGAAAAGCTCCAGAAGCTTGGCATCACCGAAGAAAAACTGAAGGAAATCCTGGACCTCCGCAAGTTCGTTGGCCGCGCTCCTGGCCAGGTCGTGAAGTTCGTGACCGAAGAAGTCCGCCCGGCTATCGACGCAATTCCTGACTGGAACAACATTGACGCAGGAGAGTTGAAAGTCTAACTTTCTGTTTGTGTCATCCCTTCGACAAGCTCAGGTCAGGCTCTGAGCGTTAGCGAAGGATCTAGCAACTTTTAAAGTGCGGCTCCTATGGGGTCGCATTTCTTTTATATATTCCTTTCCATGAATAACTTTACCTTCTACAGTCCTACAGAATTTGTCTTTGGTCGTGCCACGGAATCCCAGGTGGGGGAACTTTGCGCTAAGCATGGCGGGTCCCGCGTGTTGATTATTTACGGTGGCGGAAGTGTGGTGCGCTCCGGCCTTTTGGAACGCGTCAAGAAATCCTTGGCTGCTGCTGGAATTGCCTTTGCTGAAATGGGCGGCGTGCAGCCGAACCCCATTGACACCAAGGTTCGTGAGGGCCTTGAAATTGCCCGCGAATTTAAGCCGGACATGTTGCTGCCGGTGGGTGGCGGTTCCGTTATCGATACGGCCAAGGCTATGGCTGTGGGTTATTATTACGAAGGTGACTTCTGGGATCTTTACGAAGTGGTTGGTGGCAAGAAGAAGGCGACGGGAACCCGTGCGCTGCCTATTGGCGTTGTGCTGACGATTCCTGCGGCTGGTTCCGAGGGCTCCGGCAATGCTGTGATTACCAATACCATTACGAAGGTGAAGGTGGGTATCCGCTATCCAATGCTGCTTCGCCCGAAGTTTGCTGTGATGAATCCGGAGCTGACCATGACTTTGCCGGAATGGCAGACAGCCAGCGGTGTCAGCGACATGATGGCCCACATTCTGGAACGTTACCTGAGCAACACTCCCGACGTGCAGATTGGCGACCGCCTTGCCGAGGGCATGCTCCTTGCCATTATGGAATGTGCAGAAAAGGTCATCGCGAATCCCGATGATTACGAGGCCCGCGCCAACATTATGTGGAGCGCCACGGTGGCTCATAACGATACCTGCTCCATCGGCCGCGTGGAAGACTGGAACAGCCATGCCATGGAACATGAAATTTCTGCGGAGTACGACGTTACCCATGGCGCAGGCCTTGCGGTGATTTTCCCTGCATTCCTGCAGTACGGTGCTAAGCACAATCCCCACAAGATTGCCCAGCTGGGACATCGCGTGTTGGGTATTGCGGACTCCGGTGACGAGGCTGCCGACGCCATGGCTGCGGCCCTTGCCATGAAGACTTGGCTCCACGACAAGCTCCACATGCCGGTGACTTTCGCGCAACTCGGCATAGAAAACCCCAATCTGGAACTTCTTAACGAACGCCTCCACAAGTTGAAGGGCGAAGTTCTTCACGGCTACATGGATCTGGATGCTGCCGCCACCATGGAAATCTACAAGCTGGCTTTGTAAGGTTTGATTGAATAGAAATCTATATCGGGGAGAATTCGCTTTGCACTCGACAATTTCAATCGAACTGGTCAGTTCGAATAACTAAGCTGAAAAAAAGAACCACCACAAGGGTGATTCTTTTTTTTATCGGGGTAGCCAGATTGTTCTCGTCGCAACTCGTCTTCGACGAGCTCCTTGAACCCTACGGGCTCCAGCCTTTCGGCTGAAGCGCAATATTTTCCATTACACATTCACTTCGTTCATGTATATGAAAAATATTGTCGAACTTTCAGTTCGATCTGGCCCATCCTGAATATATAAATAAGGTCACCCCCTTTGTGGGGATGACCTTATTTATATCGGGGTAGCCAGATTCGAACTGACGACATTCTGCTCCCAAAGCAGACGCTCTACCAGGCTGAGCTACACCCCGAGCGACACAAATATAATAAAATATTTAGGGTGACATGGTAATTTCAATGGATTTTACCAAAAAATTGAATGCGTACTTCTCATTTTCCGTCCGATTTCCCTGTAGAAGCATTTTATATATATTTTTTCATTAGAGGTTTATATGAATTATCAAGAAGTTTTGGAAAACGCAAAGAAACGCATTGGTCCCAACTGCAAGGTCTGCCCCGTCTGTAATGGCCTTGCCTGTGGCAACACAATGCCGGGCCCTGGCTCCAAGGCTCCGGGCAATGGCGCCAATGACAACTACAAGGCCTGGCGAAACATCAAGCTGAATGTGGATACCTTCGTTCCCAATACTCCCATTGATACCAGCACCGATCTGCTGGGCCTCAAGCTTAGTTTCCCGCTGATTACCGCTCCCATCGGGTCTATCGCCATGCAGTTTAACCCCACCGATGACGTGGCGGATTTCAACGAAAAGTGCATGGCCGCCTGCGAATCCCGCGGAATTTTCCACGCCTACGGTAATGGCCGCGACCAGCGTGTCTGGGACCGCGCCATCGAATCGGGCAAGGTTCACGGCAACTGCGGCATTCCCGTTTTCAATCCCGGCACCAACGAAGGTATCGAGTCGCTGATGGACTTGTACAAGGATTGCCTCCCGCAGGCTATGTGCGTTGTCGTAGATAGCGCAGGCCTTCCGCACTTAAAGACCTTCAATGGCAAGGGCGGCGGTACCAAGACTGTCGAAGACCTGCGCGAACTGAAGGCTTACGCAAAAGTGCCGTTCATTGTGAAGGGAATCATGAGTGCCCGCACCGCCCTGAAGGCAGTGGAAGCTGGTGCCGACGCCATCATCGTTTCTAACCACGGTGGCCGCGTTCTGTCTGATACTCCCGCCACTGCAGAAGTTCTGCCGGAAATCGTTGCTGCCGTCAAGGGCGCCAACGCGGCTGCCGGCGCAGTTCACCAGACCAAGATCCTCGTTGATGGCGGAATCCGTTCCGGCCTGGATATTTTCAAGGCTCTGGCCATGGGCGCTGACGCTTGCCTCATCTGCCGCCCTGTGCTGATTTCCTACTACGGCGGCGGTCAGGAAGGCATCGAAATCTACCTGGATAAAATCAAGGCCGAACTTGAAGACACCATGTACATGTGTGGTGCCCGCAAGATTTCCGATATTGAAAGTGCTATGATTCGACTTCCGTAAAAAGTGACCTCAAATAATTTGAATGAGTATATATTTAAACAAGAATTAATTTTATACGAGGAGGAAAAAATGACTTTTGGTAAAATGATGAATGCTGCTGCATCTTTGGTGGCCGCATCTTTTGTTGTCTTTGCACTCTCGGCCTGCAGCAGCGATAGTAATTCCAGTAGCGCAAGCGGCAATGGTGGTAACGGAAGTGGTTGCAACTTTAGTGTGACTGACAACGAATGGTCTTACAAGTACGGCTTATTCAAGGAAGTGTACCGTTGGGTTGATGAAACTACGGTGAAACACGAATCCTGGTCTGGCAGTTATCACTTGGATAATGATGATGAAACACTGACTGATTTGAATCGTGAAGAATTCTACGATAAGATTATGAAGGAATGTGAGGAAAATATCGAAGCCACAGAAGTAGAAGGCGGACACTTCATCTAATTGATTGCGTGTTTTTTCCGAGACACGTTATATCGAATAAAATGCAGAATGCACCCTGTACTAAGGGTGCTTCTCTTTTTGCATGAAATAATGATTTCTTACCCTTCGCAGTCCGCATCTGCCTGGGGGTTAACAAAACGTGCATTGGAATGGCTTCGTTCTGCGATCCACTGGCGAACGGCGCGTTCTGCTGCGGCGCCAAGAATTTCCTTCTTGTTTTTCTTCTTCAGGCCTTCGTGATGGGGGAGGAGCCCGAAGTTGAAATTCATGGGCTGGAAGTCTTCGTTTTCTTCCACCAGGCGGTTCATCAGGGCGCCGATGCAGCTTTCGTCGGGCAGCGGGTCTGCATGACCGTGCAGTAGCGTCTGGGCCATGTTCCATGCGGAATACCAGCCGGTGGCCACCGCTTCGGTGTAGCCTTCGGAACCGGTAATCTGGCCGGCGAACCAGATGGGCGGCAAGTCCTTGGCGCATTCCAGATCCGGGCGCAGGCGCAAGGTCTTGTCCAGGAACTTGGGGGAATCGATGAAGGTGTTGCGGTGCATGCAGCCCAGGCGCGCAAAGTTTGCATTCTTCAGGGCCGGCACCATGGTGAAGATTTCCTTCTGGGTGCCCCACTTGAGGCGGGTCTGGAATCCAACCATGTTGTACAAAGTCTTTTGCTTGTTTTCTGCGCGGAGCTGGATTACGGCGTACCAAAGTTTTCCGTTATTGCCAAGGCCCAGACCAATGGGGCGCATGGGGCCATGACGCAAAGTTTCGTAACCGCGGCGGGCCAGTTCTTCTACAGGCAGGCAGCCTTCGAATAGCTCGTGCTTTTCGTAGGGGCGGGGCTCCACGGATTCTGCGTCAACCAGGGCGGCCACGAACTTCTCGTAGGTTTCGCGGTCTAGGGGGCAGTTGATGAAGTCTGCGGTTTCGCCCTTTTCCCAGCGGTTCATATAGAAGGCGTGGTCAAAGTCGATGGAGTCCGTTTCCACCACAGGAGCGATGGCGTCGTAAAAATGCAGGCGGTCGCTGCCCAGTCGCTTAAAGATATCGTCGGCCAGAGTGTCGCTGGCCAAGGGACCTGCGGCAACCAGCGTGGGGCAGTCTCCGGCGAGACTGGTAACTTCTTCGCGGTGCAGCGTAATGTTGGGGCATGCGGCAATTTTCGCTTCAACAAGGTCGCTGAAAATGTCGCGGTTCACCGTCAGGGAATCACCAGCAGGCACGGCGGCTTCCGCGGCGCATTCCATGAGGAAGCTTCCAAGCATTCTCAGTTCCTGCTTCAAAAGTCCGTGAGCGCTTGTAACCCCAAGAGCCTTGAAGCTGTTGGAGCAGACCAGCTGAGCCAAGTGGCCGTCACGATGGGCGGGGGTTGGCTTTACCGGGCGCATTTCATAAAGGTGGACGTCAAAACCGCGGCTTGCCAACTGCAATGCGGCTTCACAACCGGCGAGACCGCCTCCAATCACACGAACTTTCTGTGCAGAAACATCTTGAGTCATGTACGCAAATTTAGAAAAATTCAAAAAAAAGCCGCAGCACACTTGCTGCAGCCTTTCTTTAACCTTTCCGCTATACGCTAGTTGCCTATTTCTAGGTCATTAATCTTCGCCTCAGTCATGTTAAAACTTGGTTTTACCGCAACATTCGGCCTACGATTAATTCACAATCATTTTCTTATAGCTCCTGGCATTGCCAACCCAAAGCTTTACCAGCAGTTCCTCTAGGGAGGCTGTGGTAACACATTCTGGGTCGGCATCCTGGATCTCGTCAGAAATCAGGTTTGCCTGGGTCAGGTTCAGCATTCCGTAATACATGGCCTCCATCAGCTGTGAAGCGAATTTCGGCGAAACATTGGCTACCGCATCCATATCGTTTAGAGGCGGCAACTGCTTGTTATCGGGGCAGAATTGATCCAGGTTGTCCATAGTCCACATGTCGGCTGCATGACCAAGATCTGGGGTTGGGGCCACTTTCAGGAGGTTCTCCCGATAGCTTTTCCATTCCGCTTCAGTGGTCTTGCCGGCCTTGCGGATCTTCTTCAAGAAGGAAAGGACTGTGTAATAAAGATCCTTCTCTTTTTGATTTGATTCTTTTGTCGAGAATTGTGCCATTTGAGCTCGATAAAATGATTTGAATCAGTTTGAAAGATTAGTGGCGGAAGTGACGCATACCGGTGAAGACCATTGCCACGCCAAGCTTGTTGCAAGCTTCAATGGAAAGGTCGTCCTTCTTGGAGCCACCCGGCTGCACGATGTACTGGACACCGGCTGCTGCTGCAGCTTCGACATTATCCGGGAACGGGAAGAATGCGTCGGAACCCATAACGACTTCGCTGAACACCTTAGCTTCCAGAGCCTTGAGACCAGCCTTGTCGATGCACTTGCCCTTTTCGTTGAAGAACTTCTGGGCAGCCTTCATGCGAGCGACGTTGTCGCGAACGCGGGGCTGGCAGAGGCGGAGGTTGGAGTCAATGCGGTTGGGCTGGCCGGGGCCAAGACCCAGAACCTGGAAGTAACCGCGGGCATATTCGTAACCCATGACGATGGCGTTACTCTTGGTGTGCTTGGTAACGATCCAGGTGAAGCGGGCGAGGGCTTCCTTGTTCTTTGCGAATTTCTTCTTGGTGACGCATTCGAACTTTTCGTAAACGTCAACGTCGCGGTCCTGAACCAGCATACCGCCGATCACGTGCTTGTAGACCTTCATCTTGGTGGCCTTCTTGATTTCGCCAACTTCAAGGAGACGGATGTCCTTGGACTTGTTCTTGAGGAATTCAAGAGCGTCTGCTTCGAATGCCGGAGCCAGAAGGATTTCAACGAACTTGCCCTTCAGGAATTCTGCAGTCTTCAGGTCGACCTTCTTGGTCACAGCGATAACAGAACCGAAAGCGGACACCGGGTCGCCTTCCCATGCTGCTTCCATGGCAGTGCGGAGGGTCTTACCAGTTGCGAGGCCACAGGGGTTCATGTGCTTCACGATGACAACTGCATTTTCACCAGCGAATTCGCGAGCCATTTCGAGAGCTGCGTCGGCGTCAACAATGTTGTTGTAGGAGAGTTCCTTGCCGTGGAGCTGCTTTGCGGTAGCGAGGCTTGCTTCTGTGCAAGTGGGGTCGCGGTAGAAAACAGCTGCCTGGTGAGAGTTTTCACCGTAGCGCATGGGCTGCGGGTCAACGAACTTGAGTTTCAGTTCTTTAGGTTCTTTAGCCATTGTGTGTCCTTTGGTAGATAGTTATTAGTAGACAGTAGTCAGTGAATATTAGGCGCTTCGCGCATCATTAAATATTGTCCAAATAACCTCTACACTTGTTGAGTATAATTTAAAATCCTTTTGAAATAGAAATCCCAGAAAACTTCCTACTACATCATGTTTCAGATGATGCGTCGCCGAATACTGTGGGTTCCTGGTTGATGTTGTCCAGAGGATCTTCGGGTTCCACGACCAAGTTGTAGTAGACGTTGTTCTGAAGTTCATCTTCGATGTAGAACAGGGTTCCACCCATGGCGCTGCCGCAGCCTGCACATGCACCCTGGAATTTTATCTTCAGTCGGTTATCTTCGGTTAGATCCAGAATTTCCAAATCGCCACCATCACCTTGCAGTGTTCCGCGTACAGACTTGTGGAGCCATTCCTCAATCTTTTCAATCTTCTGCACCTTGGTTAGGGCGTTCCATTCAGCATCTGCTTCTGCTCTGCCTTCTGCTGTTTGCGTGCGGTACTTGATGCGTTCCATCTTCTCGCGGACGATAATTGCGGTTGCCTTCTTCTCGGGATATTCTTCCAGGACCTTGGCAATGAGCTTGTTCATCTGTGCGATTTCTGCGGCGGTTTCCGGGATGGCGCGAACTTCAGGAATGTCGCGCAGTTCTTCCTCAATGGATTCTGCGGTAATCTTGCAGGCTTCGTCTATGGTTGCCATCTGGATTTTCTTGCAGAATGTATCTGCAAGAGCGGTAAAGATGGGACCTCCATAAGTGAAGAATCTTGTTTCAAGAATCTTGTCACAGTCGGGGTCTATCATCAGGTAGACCTTCAGGCTTGCTTCCTTTACATCCACAAGAGCCAGACCCTTTTCGTCTGCCTCAATCTGGAAGATTGCCCCACGGTACTTTGGGGACTTTGCAATTTCCTGAACTTTAGAGGAAAGTGTAGAAGTAATATCGTCTGCCATTTTTTAAAGTCCTTGTATCTCTAGACAGTTACTGAACGTCCACCGTGATTTTGTACAGTGGCTTCCTGCTGTGACTGTTGAGTGCAGCCTTGGGTGCTGTAATAATTTTCAGGTTCTTTGCTGTAACACCATTTTGCTGTTTAAGAACCTTCATCAAATCCTGGTTGCGCTTTTCTGCAAGTTCGGCAAGTTCCTTTTTCAGAGAATTGATGTCAATGCTTGCTGCGTTGGCTTCGGCGTAGGCCTTGTAACCTTCATCGCTATCCTTGATTTCCAAAATGGCCCGCTGATCCAGTTCGTTGAGGGTAGTTTTTCCCTGACTTTGCCTGTAGTATTCCGTTTTCAGTTTGATGACCTTATAGCGTTCTGCGGTCTTCTTGGGATTGTAGTACTGGGTGAATGTCAGGGACAGTTTAGGATCCTTGGCAAGGGCTTCGACAATCTTGGTTGCCTTGGCATATTGTTCACTTGCAAATGTAGCGCTGGTTGCATCCAGAACGATTTCATCATCCTTGCCCAAGTCCAGTCCTACAGCTCCGGCACCGGCGGCCGCAACGTTGCCCACAATCTTGATGGGGGAGAGGGCAACTTTCACGATCAGGTTCATGACCGTTTTCCAGATGATCTTGACGACGGAGAATTCGGGGTCGTTCAGATTTCCCTTTACTGGAACGTCGAACTGAATCTTGTCGTTCTTGTCCTTGAGGATGTAAAGGCCGACCTTCATGGGAACGGTGAATTCCGGTTCCACGTTTGGATCCTTGTCAGCGACATCGATGTTGTAGATGTCGATGGTGTTCTTGCTGTCCAGGTTGAAGTTTTCAATCCTATTTTCACTGGCGAAGGCCATGGTGCCTGCGCTGATGGGGTAGCCTGTATAGTGGAGGCTGTAGTTGCTGAAATTCTTCAGGGCTAGATTCTTTACGCTGATGTAGGCGTCCATGGTTCCCATGTCGGCCAGGGAGCCCTTGTACTTTACTGAAAGGCTGCCGCCGCCAGGGAATGTAGCAGAAACATTGGCGGAGAACGGAGTTTCCAGATTGATGTTACTTCCGCTTACGGTAATGCCGCTGACTGTGTAGTTGAAAGGCTTGATGATAGTCTGGTCATTGGCGCTGACCTGGGTATTCTTTACCAGAAGTTTTGTGATATTGGCCTTAAGTTTCTTGGCGGGGGCAGCAGGCTCGGTCTTTTCTGCATTTTCTGCTGTGGAGACTGTTGTCGTTGTGTCCTTCGGTGCAGTAGAGTCAGCGGGCTGTTCCGTGGATTTCTTTGGATTCAGCAGAACGTCAATGTTTGTCTTGCCACCCTTGTAGAGGTCTAGATGGGCAAATGCACCATCCACAATGACGGAGTCGATGAGGAATGAATTCTCGTTCAGGTTAGCTCTGCCAATGCCCACGCCTACATGGTGAACGCCGATGGTCTTGTCGCTGGTTTCTGTCAGCACGATGCTGTCCAGGGAAACGGTGCCCTTGACGTTGGAGGCAAGGACGTCGTTGATGTTGCCGTCCACGATGATATGGGTGGAGAGACTTCCGCTAAAGTCCTTGTAATTGATGAAGTCGTTCAGGTAGGGCTTGCCGCAAGCCAGCGCGAACTGTTCCAGGCCTATTTCCACATGGAAGTCGTTGGTTGCCATGTTTGCATTCACCTTGACACTTAGGTCACCACCATCGGCAAACTTGAAGCTTACGCCTACATCGGTGGACTTGTTGCTCAGATAGACGGCGGGAATACCGAGGGAGAAATCCTGTAGATGAATTTTGGAACCCACCTTCTTGTCTTCGTAGATAATGTTTCCCTTTTCGAAAACGATATTCTTGATGGAAATGTTGACGGGAAGCCCTGCTGCAATTTCTGCTGCGTTGATTGCTCCTGAGGTGTCGGCGGCAGCTGTGTCAGCCGGTTCGGACTGTACGGAGGCAGTGTCGGCTGTGGAATCAGCCTTGGCTAAAAAGTCCAGGATGTCGCTAAAGTTGAACTGATCACCGTTCTGGGTGACGTGTACATACAGACCTTTCAGGTAGATTTCACTGACACTGGCGGTCTTGGATACCATCTGCAGAGGATCCACATTGATGCGGAACTTGTCGAAGGCTACAAATGGCGTGGTGCCGTCCTGTTCAAGAAGGGCGAACTTGTCGATACTTACCGTGAAGGTTAGAGGATTCAGACTGATGCTCTCGATGGCCACCTTTCTGCCAATCAGTTCTTCGGAGTGGGCTACAACATAGTCCTTGGCGTATCCAGGTGCAATTTTTAGTGCGGCGAAGACCAGAAGGACCAAAACCGCAATAATGATGGCGATAATAGTGAGAGCTTTCTTCATGTTTCTCAATTTAGAAATCTTGGTTTCCTGTGGCATTGGCGTTCACCGCGGTAAACGGAATTAATCCCCTTTTGGGGTGTAATGGAAGGTGGAAAAAACTATTCTTTTGTTACGTAAATAAGGATAGAGAAATGGGTGTGAAAATTCACTATAATCACGTTGGCTATAGACCGAATTCCCAGAAGAAATTTCTGGTTTCAGGCTTGTCTATGGATCCTAAAGAACGAGAGTTGTTTTTTTCTGTTGTAAACCAGTCTGGCGAAGCTGTTTTTGAAGGGACTCTCTCAGAGCGTGGCTATTGTGACTATACGGATGAAACTCTGTATGAAGGGGATTTTTCTTCCCTAAATGTGCCTGGAGATTATCGAATTGTTGCTGGCTCTGAAACTCATCTATTCCGTATATCTGACGAAATTGTTTTAGAACAACTTAAGGCGAATATCAAATCCTTCTATTTCCAGCGCAGCGGAGTTGAGTTGCCCAAGGAATATGCTGGTAAGTGGGCTAGGCCTGCCGCTCATTTTGATGATCATCTTGAATTCCATTCCATGATGAACCGTGAGGGTGAATGGAATGCTCACGGAGGATGGTACGATGCTGGTGATTACGGCAAATATATCGTAAATGGCGGTGTCAGCGTAGGTACCCTTTTGCTAGCCTGTGAAGTTTGCGGGATGAAAATGGGGAATGAAGGCTTTGTTCCGTCCTTTGAACAGCCGGTAAGCCTTCTGGATGAAATCAAGTTCGAACTGGAATTTTTCCTCCGCATGCAGGACGAAGATGGTGGCGTCTTTTTCAAGGTGACTCCCGGTCATTGGGATGGTTTCATGATGCCTGTGGATTCCGATGTAATGCAGAAACGCTATATTATGGGAAAGTCCACTACGTCATCCCTGAATTTTGCGGGCGCGCTGGCCCAGGCGCACCGCGTTTTCAAAGCTATTGGCGGAGCCGAAAATCAGGAATTTGCGACGCGGTGCCTCGCCGCAAGCCGCCGCGCTTACCTGTGGGCAATGGATAACCCCAATGTAGAATGGCCTCACAATACCGAAGGTAGCGGCGGTTACGGCGATGAACACTTTGAAGACGAGTTCTTCTGGGCCCGCGCCATGTTGTTCCGCGAAGCGGATGCTGCTTCATATGATGTTGATGTGCCTGCAAATCAGGAACTTGCTCGCGCCAATCTCCGCGCACGAATCCTAAGGGACATGGAACTGAATCCGCCCAAGTTGGGGCTTGATTGGCGCGATACCCAGAATATGGGCTGGATTGCTCTTGCTCTGGATGATTCCGACAGGGAACTTCACGACCGTGCCACCGCAGCAATCCTTTCTACTGCAGATGAAATTATCCGTCTTCAGAAAGAAGACTGCTATTCCATTTCCATCCGTAAATTCATTTGGGGAAGTAACGGAGATGTGGCGAACCACGCCCTGACGCTTTGTATCGCCTATGAATTGACTCATAGGCTGGAATACCGCCAGGCTGCGGAAGAACAGATCCAGTTCATCTATGGCCGAAATCCTGTAGATGTCAGCTTCGTTACTGGTTCTGCCTGGAGCTCTCCCATGAATTCTCACCATCGCATTTGTCATGCCGATGGCGTCATAGAACCAATTCCTGGATTGCTTGCCGGTGGAATCAATAATGACCGTCAGGATATGATCCGTAAGCCCCATTATCCGGGAACCTTGCCGGGTTTTGCCTATACTGATGAACGCTGCTCTTTTGCAAGCAATGAAACTGCCATTAACTGGAATTCACCGTTAACTACGGTGCTTGCTTTGCTGAGTCGGCCGTAGCGGCTGTGGTATCTTTGGAGGCTACTTCTGCAGTCGTATCGGTGGCGGAAGAGTCTACCTTATTTTCCTTTGCCCTGGATTCCATTTCGTTCAACATTTTTTGAAGATCCACAACGGGATCATCCTGCTGTTCTTCCGCAAGGGAACGAATTTTGGAATAGTATGCAGAATCGGATATGGAAAGTTCAGTGGCGTTTAAAAGCTCATAACAGGCGTTAATTGCTGCAGCCCATTCGCGGAGCCACATCTTGCGGGATTCGCGATTGTATGTCCAGGAATCAGAATTATATGCGTAGTAATGGGTGTCGACGGTTAGAAAAACGGGACTTTCTCCGGCAAGAGCTGTGAAAATTTTCTTGACTCTCCTTGTTGCTGGTGCTGCCGTTAAAAGGACTACCGTATCTGCCTTGTGAGCCTTCAGCCACGGGATGATGGTGTGGGCTTCGCCGATGGTGGAGGGGTCATCGTGGCGAGCAAGGAAGACGACACTGCTGTCAAAGGATCCCAACTTCATGAAATCATCTGCATAGAAATCTGCGTTGCTACGGTCCCTGAAAATTCGTCTTCCAAGAATGAGAACGGAGTCCACCTTTCTTTCTGAGAGAAGTTTTGCCGCATAGTCGTTGCGCTCCATATCCGAAGACTGACCGTCAAGAATAACGACCCACGATGCATGCTCAAATTCGTCGTTTTCTACAAGCCAATGACCGCTTTTGGTAATGATGGCGTAGAAGCAGACCACAAGAAATACAAGGACAATACCCATTGCCATAAGAATTTTCTTATGGCTTCTGTGGGAATTTCTGTCATTCATCAAAATCTTAGACAAAATAAAACCTGTGGTATGAAAGCTGTTTAACGTAACTATTTTGCTTTTTTATAGAGAATGGCATTTTCGCCATCGGCGTAATAGTTTTTTCGTTGGTGATACATCTCAAATCCATGCTTTTCGTAGAACTGACGGGCTTTTACGTTCCCTTCGCGGACTTCCAAAAATACTTGGTCTCCTGCGGAAAAATCTAATTTGCCTACGCCTGCGTTTAGAAGTTCCGTGCCAATGCCCTGCCGTTGAGCCGCGGTACCTGTTGCAATGCTGAGTAATTCCGAGTCGGGACCCATCAGGTGAAAAATGGCGTAGCCAATAATTTTTGAATTGTCCCCTTCAGTGCTTTGGGCGACAATGCACAATGCGTAGCTAGCCTTTATCTCTGATAGAAATTGCTTTTCGTTCCAGTCCTGAAAATCAAGTTCCCGCTGCAGGGCGAGAACCTGGGGAAGATCACTTTCGGTCATTTCTCGGATTTTCATTCTTGATTTGCAAAAAGGCTTTACACCTTCAGTTTTTCAAAGTAGGAGGGCTGGATGTAGTTTGCTTCCTGGATCAGATTCGGCTTTATTTTGCTGAACAGTACGGACCACATATGGAGCGGCTTGCCTGCATCAATAACTACACTTACACTCAAATCATTGAACAGGGACTTTAATGCATTATCCGCTGCGGCCGCATCATCTACCACTACAGTTTTGAGTGCAGGAGCCTGCTTTAGACGGTTGACGACTTCGGCTGTTTCAATGAAACTTTCCTGGGCTTCGCCGTTGATTGTCTGGCGTAAGTACCAGTATCCATTACGGGCACGAATCACCACTGCGACATTACTCTTCGTCATTCCGGCCACGTCGTTCTTTGTCATTCCGGCCTCCGAGCCGGAATCTCCAAAGCATTCCAAAGCCTGCAGTGTGCTGACTCCGTACAGATCCCTCTTTCCGCTAAAGCACAATCCTTGGCAGAATGCAACTCCAGTACGAAGGCCGCTGAAAGAACCTGGCCCTACGGTTACCAGAACTCGCTTGATGTCGTCCAGCGTAGCACCAATCCGATTCAGCAATTCGTCAAGAATTGCCGAGGCTGTTTCGCCACGAGCGGAGGCATCTACAGTTTCCTGATACAGGTTCGATGAACCATCAAACAATGCCATGGAAATTCCCTTGCGGGAAGTATCTACGAATAAGTCTAAGTTCATAAGTGATGTGTCGTGAGCGGTGAGTAGAGAGTTATGAGCAATGAGTTGTGAGTAATGAGCTAATTAATTGCGGCTAGGCCGCCTAATTATAACTCAAAACTCATCGCTGATAGCTGAAGGCTCATGGCTGATAGCTTTATCTCTTGATGGTCAGGCTCTTGTCGATAATCATATCGATGAGCTGGCTGTAGGTGATGCCGTTGCAGGCAGCCTGCTGGGGGAGAAGGCTGGTGGGGGTCATGCCGGGCAGGGTGTTGGTTTCAATAGCGAACAGTTCGCCGTCCTTGGTAATGCGTACGTCGGTGCGGCTGTAGCCTGCGCCACCCAGAGCGTAGTGGGCGTTCTTCACCAGTTCCTGGATGCGGGTGGTCAGTTCCGGAGCGAATTCGGCCGGGGTTACTTCCTTGCATTCGCCGTTGTACTTGGCTTCGTAGTCGAAATATTCACGGGTGGTCATGCGCATTTCGGTGGGCGGTAGGGGCTTTTCGCCTTCGATGTAGCCGCAGCTGGCTTCGCCACCGGCGATGAACTTTTCGCAGAGGAGACGGTTGGAATCCTTGAACAGGTCCTGTGCAATCTTACCGGCTTCGTCCAAATCCTTAGCGATACCGATACCGATGGAGGAACCGCCCAGAGGGTCCTTGATGACCAGGGGGAAGCCCAGTTCGTCGGAAACCTTCACCAGGGTGTCGCCAGTAAAGTCGTGCTTCCAGATGACCTTGTAGGGAGGAGTGGGGATACCGTTTGCGCGGTAGATTTCCTTGGACTTGATCTTGTCCATGGCGAGGGCGGAAGCAAGGAGGCCGCAACCGGTGTAGGGGATGCCCCAGTTTTCAAGCAGAGCCTGAATGTGGCCGTCTTCGCCCCACTTGCCGTGGAGGGCGAGGAATGCGATGTCTGCGTCCGGCAATTCAGAGAGAGCCGGGCTTTTCTTGGTGTTGGCTGCAGTGCCTTCCAGACCGCGGAAATAGTTCACGCTGGAGTTGTCCTTCTGGTAGGGGGACAGTTCGCGGGAAGACCAGTGCCAGGTGCCGTCCTTGTCGATAAGAACAGGATGGATATTGTACTTGTCTGGATTCATGGCGCGGACCACACCTGTACCGCTAACGACAGAAACATCATGTTCGGTGGATGGACCACCCATCAGAACTAAAACACGTAAACGAGACATGTTAACCTCATTGTGATAAATCTTTTCATGATGAAAAATAGCAATAAAGGTGATTGAACGGCCTGCCTGTATACGGCTGTAACTGCAATTTCTGTGATTTATTTGCACAGTCAAAAAAAAGGATTGTATATTAGACGACAGAAAAAGAGGTAATTATGAAAGTCTTTGTTACTGGTGGAACTGGATTCATTGGTCATTATGTGGTTAAGGCCTTGCTTGACAAGGGACACGAAGTGGTAATAGCCACTCGTCATCCCAATAAGGTACCCTCCTTGCAGAAACTTTCTCAGGTAAGTTTCGTAGAATGTGCATTGACAGATTTTGACAAAATGGCTGCTGGTTTGGATGGTTGCGAAGCCTGTATTCACATTGCCCTGGGCTGGGGTGAAACTCCCGCCACCATGCTGATGAATGATACCCGCGCTACAGTAAACCTGCTGGAAAGTGCCGCAAAGGCTGGTTGCCAAAAGTTCATCTATACTTCCAGTACAGCTGCAATGGGCCGTATGCGTCCTTCCATGAGAGAAACCACCTGCAATCTTCCCGCGGACCTCTACGGCTCCACAAAGGCTGCCGGAGAGGCTTTCGTTCTTGGATTTACCCATGGCTATGGAACTCAGTTCCCCGAAGTGAAAATGACCCGAAATATTATCCGTCCGGGTTATACATTCGGTAAACCCGCTTTCCCCGATGGCTGCTGCCAGCCGGACCGTCGTTTCTTTGCCATGGCCCAGGCCGTAAAGGAAGGTAAGGACATCAATTTGATCAAGAATGATGGAACCCAGTTCATCTATGCCGGTCATCAGGCTGAGCTTTATATGAAGGTGCTGGAATCCGATAAGAATGAGGAAATTTTCCTGGGACTTAGTGAAGTATGGGTCAGCTGGAAGGAAATCGCAGAAATGATGATTGCCCAGAAACCGGGCTCCAAATCCAGGATTGTAGAAACAGATTTAGGTTGGGGCGATGAACCGATTCTTTTCGATGTGAGCAAGATTAAGGATCGTTTTGGCTTGGCTTTTGACCCTCACGAACAACTGCTGGAACATGTGAAGTGGACCTTTGACCAGGTCTAGTAAAAAAAGGCTTTCCATTGGAAAGCCTTTTTAGCTTAAAGCGTTAATTAGCGTAAAGCGGAAAGGTTAAAGCGTAAAGGAATATCTTTAATCTTTCTCCTTTCACCTATATCCTAGCTAGCCGCAGCGAGTCTTGCTGGTATCGGAACCGATGTAGTCCGGATAATCGTTGTTGAAGCAGGCGGCGCAGTAGTTTTCGCCTTCGCCGGTGCATTCCTTCATGCCTTCCACGCTGAGGTAGCCCAGGCTTTCTACGCCCAGCATCTTTGCGATTTCGTCGGGAGTCATGGAGCTTGCTGCAAGCTCTCCCTGGCTGGGGAAGTCCATGCCGAAGAAGCAGGGGTGAGCTACCGGAGGAGATGCGATGCGGATATGGACTTCCAAGGCACCTGCGTCACGGAGCATCTTGGAGAGAATCTTTAGCGTTGTGCCGCGGACGATGGAGTCTTCCACCACGCAGACGCGCTTGTTCTTCAAGACGCCTTCGATGGGGTTGAACTTTAGCTTCACCTTCTGTTCGCGAACGTTCTGGGTGGGGTCGATAAAGGTGCGGCCCACGTAATGGTTACGGAGAAGCCCGATTTCGAAGCGGATGCCGCTGGCCTGTGCGTAGCCCAGGGCTGCGGTAGTGGCGCTGTCCGGGACGGAAATGACGATGTCTGCGTCCACCGGGCACTCCTTGGCCAGCTGCTTGCCCATCTTGCGGCGGACCTTGTCGCAGGACTGCTCGAAGATCTTGGAATCCGGACGGCTGAAGTAGATGTATTCGAAAATGCAGTGGGCCAGACGGTCCTTCTGGACAAAGCGTTCAGAGTGAAGGCCGTTGTTTGTAATGGTCAGGAATTCGCCGGGCTGGATGTCGCGAACGTAGTGGGCTCCCAGCAGGTCGAAAGCGCAGGTCTCGGAGGCCACGCACCAGGACTTGCCCATGCGGGCGATGGAAAGGGGGCGGAAACCGAAGCCGTCTCGGGCCACGTACATGGTGTCCTTGCTGATGAAGATCAGACAAAAACAGCCGGTGAATTTGGTAATAGCTTTCTTGATTGCTTGTCCCAAGTCATCGGCTTCTGTGCGTGCGATTTCATGAAGAAGAATTTCTGAGTCGGAAGTGGTCTGGAAGATGTGACCTTCGTTTTCCATCTCCTGGCGAAGTTCTGTTGCGTTGGTGATGTTACCGTTGTGAACTACTGCCAGCTGGCCCCACTTGCAACTCACCAGAATAGGCTGGGCATTTGCGAGGGTGCTTGCGCCTGTGGTGCTGTAACGGACGTGGCCGATGCAGGTATTACCCGGACATTCGTCAACGTTGTGTTCCTGCAAAAGGGTGGAAACCAGACCCATGGACTTACGGACGCGAATCTTGTCGCCGTCGGTCACTGCAAAACCTGCGGATTCCTGACCGCGGTGCTGCAGAGCGTACAGACCCATGGTAACATTGCGGACTACGTTCTCGCCATTGAAAATGCCGATGACGCCGCATTCTTCATGAATTTCTTCGAGCATAACGCCTCTTTGGAAATGAAATTCTCCCTGCCTCAAGGGCCGTAGCTCACCGGATTCGGTGCAAGCAGGAGAATCAAGCGACAAAAAAATAAACACCCTTTGAATGGGTGCAAAGGGCGAAAATTTGAAAAATTTTGGCGAAATTTGTCCAAAAATGGCAAGTTTTTTACGCCTTGTGTAAAAATGGCGCTTTTTGGAATATATGCTTTACAATTTTTGAAAGTCCTGTTTTTGGTAAAATCAGTGTTGCCGTGCGGGTTTCATGTGAATTGTCATGCTGGCTTCGCATGAATAGTCATGCCGGGTTTGCATGAATTGTCATGCTGGCTTCGCATGAATTGTCATGCCGGGCTTGACCCGGCATCTCCTGGACGTTACACAGACACGCTGATGACCAGTGACACAAGGCCTGCGAACATGGCGATTTTTGTGATGCTTTGAGCCTTATGATAGTTCCGCTTTTTAGCCTGAACTATGATGTAGATGAATGCTGGCGTCAGTGTTGCAAGAGTCAATATCAAGAAAAGGATGGGGTAGAATCCCTGCACTACTGGCAGAGGCAACAGAATCCATGCGAAAGCAATAATGGCTGCTGCCAGAGTTCGAGCTGTTGGTGCGCCTGCAATTAGGGGGAAGGTCATGATACCCGCCTTAAGATCTCCAATTTCATCTTCAAGATCCTTGTAGATTTCGCGGGCAGTTGTCAGCAAGAAGGCGAATATCATTGCTGGGTAGAGGAATCCCAGTTTCGTCAGGATGTCCATGCCTTCGATGTCGGATTCACGATCCACAATGGGGTAGAATAGCACAAGAATCAGTGGAGTCATGCAGAGAAAGGCAACAGTCATATTCTTGAGTAGAGGAATATGCTTCAGTTTCTTGTTGTAGGCGATGAGCAACAGGGAGAGTGCTGTAAAGAATAATGGAGAAACATAAATGCCGGGGCCTTCGAACCATATGCCCTTGGCACTGATGATGGAATCTGTAACACCGCATCCAATGCTTAAGATTAGCATGGTAATCCATGCTCTCTTTGCTGCGGTCAAACTGATGCGGCTGCTTGGCAAGGGACGTTCAGGGCGATTCAGTCTATCGCTTTCAAAATCAAGGACATCGTTCTGGATGTTTCCGAAACCGATGGCGAAGGCAAAGCCTAATGACTGCAATAAAAGAATCTCAATGCTAATGCCTTTGACTGTTACTCCACCGGTCACACCGGGAATAGTACCACATAGAAAATAACCGACCACCAAGGTGATGATGGCAATGACGATGTTCACGGGACGAGTCATTTTGAAAACGGTAGCAAGCATTGCCTAAAAATAGAAAACAATTCTTCTAGAAAAAGGTCTTGTTTTTGATCAAAGGCTCTAGATACATTGTCGATAGTCATTCAACAAAAGGAGAAACTTATGGATGAACTTGTATTTTTCCACTGCCCCATGTGCGGAAACATCATCGTGTACGTCAAAAATTCCAGCATCCCTGTGGTCTGCTGCGGTAAGCCCATGGAGGAAATTGTCCCCAATACGGAGGATGCTTCCAAGGAAAAGCATGTGCCAGTAGTGGATATTTTTTCCACTTCGGCCATGGTGACTATCGGGGAAGAACCTCATCCGATGATTGATGCCCACCATATTGAGTGGATTGCCTTGCAGAGCGAAACGGGCTTTCAGATACATTACCTGAAACCAGGTGAGCCGCCCTGCTATGAATTCCAGATGCAGGATTCAGTTCAGCCTGTTGCTGCCTTTGCCTACTGCAATTTGCATGGTCTCTGGAAAACCTCTGTGGAATAAGGGAGGAGGCTTCACGCCTCCTTTTTTATTATATTTGAAAATATGGCATTTTTCACAAAGAGTAAGATTGAGGACCTGAGAAGGGAGGCGGACCAGCTTTCCATCTGCATCGAGCATTTTCTGTATGCATCAGATATTGTGCCCGAATGGGACTACAAGACTCGAGGTTTCTATGATAACTGTATTGAAAAATGCAACGGACGTCTCAAGGCAATCCACTTCATAATGGAATCTATCCGTAGGGGCCGTCCTGTAACGGATGCGGAACTGGATGAGGCTCGTGAACGGGATGATTCTGCTGCAGGCCTTGCTGCAAAGAAGCGGGTGGAAGAAAAGAAGAATCTGAAGAGTGGGGATGCTGATGCGAAGTAATTTCGAAGCCGAAAACGACTTTGAAGAGGATGAAGCCCCCCTCCGTTCTGTCCGTCCGACTAGACGAGATCATCGCAGTCGTCGTATTGACGTCATGAAGGAATTGGAATCCGGCGTGGTGGATGAACGTCCCATCAAGGAACGTTATAGCCGTGAATTTAAAAAGGCAAAGATCAAGAAGGTCAAGAATCCCATCGAGAACATCGGCGAGGAAAACTGCGTAGAAGGTCTTGTCCTTGAAGTGCACCGCCGTACCTGCGAAGTAAGAATAGACGAGAAAACGCTCGTAAACGAGCTACAGACGAAAGACGAAAGACGAGAGCCGAGAGATGAAAGTAGCTCAGAATCCCTTTCTCCTTTAAACTCTTCGCTTTCCGCTAATATAGTCACCGCTATGTACCGCGCCACAACGTCCAAGACCTTGGGCGAATTTCCTGCCGTTGGCGACCGTGTGCTGTTGGGCCAGGTGAATGACGCAGAGGACGAAGGCGATGGTGTTGGATCCCAGAAATACTGTGTTGTACGTGTTCTTCCTCGAAAGAGCGAACTGAAACGCCCGGGCCCCCGCGACAGCTTTTATAAGCAGCAGACCTTGGCTGCCAACATTGACCAGGTGGTCATTGTGGCTAGCGTTACCCAGCCGGAATTCAACTACGGCTTTATGGACCGTTTCTTGCTGGCGGCCAACCTGAATGACTTGCCTTTTATTTTGGTCCTTACCAAGATGGATCTGCTCCCTGGAGGCGAGTCGGATCTTTCCGATGATATCAGGGATTTTATGTCCATCGCGGATAAGGTGATTCCTGTTAGCGTCAAGAGCGGTGCCGGTCTGGAAATCCTGCGTGCAGAGCTGGATGGAAAGTCTTCCGTCTTTAGTGGGCAGAGTGGCGTTGGTAAGTCAACCCTCATCAACGCTCTAGTACCTGAAGCTGAACTTGAAACTGGAGCTGTTCGTGAACGAGATGGCAAGGGCCGTCATACCACCACATCGTCCAGTCTTTTTGATCTTCCTCTGGAAGATTTCCCAAAGGGCGGGATTGTTATCGATACTCCGGGTATTCGAAGCATTGGCCTTATGGACATGGAAGCGGAAACCCTGGCGAAAATCTTTCCGGGCTTCTTTGAAGGCGATCTTTTCACCTGCAAATACAGCAACTGCATTCATGTCAAGGAACCTGGTTGCGCTGTTCTTGCCGCTGTGGAAAATGGCTCTCTGAGCCGCGCTCGTTATGCCAGCTATTTGCGTATTCTGAATTCTAAGGATTAGCTGTTTTATGGATATCGTTTCAAAGTTGACTCTGATTGCTGCCATAATCCTTCTGGGTTACAATATTTCGGATTTAACAGCCAGCTACGAGACTATTTGTGATAAGACGAAAGATTTGAAAAGTGCTGCCGTGGAAGCAGCCGCTACGGATGGTGAACTCCGCCGTTCCAATATCATGCTGTCCTTGATTCTTTCCGTAACCTTTGTGGTACTGACATATTTTTCGGGACTTTCTTATTGGATTGTTGCTCTGGTGGCCGTGAAACTTGGTTTGACCCTTTATTGCTCGGATATATTCCTGGTTCGTGTTCTTCGCAGCAATGATGTACCCAAAAAGTTTTATATGTTATCAAAGATAGATGCCTTGGCAAATGCCCTGTTTGGGCTTGCCATCGCCTTGGTTCTGGTACTCTAGTATGAAAAAATCACTGTTTCACAATTTTTTCCTTGCGTTGCTCTTTGCATTGCTCCTCGGTGCTGGAAACAGCTTTGCTCAGGAGGGAAGCGCTCTTGCTGGTGTACGTTTTCCGTTCACGGTTGGTGGCGCCCTGGGCTTTGGCTCTGGGACTGGAGTCGGTACGGATCGCGGTTTGGGACTTCGTCAAATTGAACCCATGATCGGTATTTGGTATCCTGGAATCGGATTCCTTCGTGCTGGCTACGGCTTCTTTGACTATTCCGCCAATGCCGACGATGGTATTAAAACGGAAGTGGAACATTCAGATTTCGATATCGAACTTGGAGGCCATCTGTTGAGCGAACTATATGTTGTAGGCAATTATTCCCGTGCTAAGGAACTTAGTGATGTGGGGGATGTGGCCTGGAATGAATGGGGGCTTGGCTTTGGTTCACTATTGAATATTTTTGCAAGAACCATGTTGTTTGCTGAAGTAAGCTATCGCTGGGTTCTCAGTCACTATGATCCCTTTCAGAAGAAAAAGGTTTCTGGTAGTCGTTTGCAGTTGAATCTCGGCTTTAGCGCGTACTTAATCTAGTTTATGAAGAAGAATGTTGCTGTGTTGGGGGGTGCTTTTGACCCTGTCCATAAGGATCACGTTACCGTAGCAAAGACATGCCTGGATCGAGGCTTTTGTGATGAAGTCTGGTTCATGCCCAGTCCCGACCGTTGGGATAAAATTCTGAATGCCAGCGCAGAAGACCGCTTTGCCATGTTGGAACTTGCCTTTGCTGGAGATTGCCGCCTGATTCTTTCTGACCTTGAAATTGAACAGGGTGATTATCGTGGTTCTTACGTTTTTTTGATGAGCTTGAAGGAACGTTTTCCCGATATCAACTTTCGTCTATTGACGGGGGCGGATACTTATGAGGGAATACCACATTGGCGAGATCCCATGAATTTTTATGGCACCAACTATAATGGACATCTGTTGTTGCGAGACATTGAATTGATCGTTTTTGAACGCCAGGGGTATTCCAAACCTGATTTGGAACAGCATAAGGCTAATGGCTATGCACCCCTGTTATGGCTAGGATTAGAAGAAGGCTTTAGTGGAATCTATTCCAGTACGGCAATACGAAAGTCCCTGCTGTGCAACCGAGGGACATGTCCGGAAGGATTGGAACCTAGCGTCTACGAATACATTCTTGAAAACGACCTCTATCGAGAATAGATTTAAACGTCAAGGTGACGTGGGCCGACATCTCCTTGCATAATAAAAAACCTCCGTTGAACGGAGGCTTTTTATTTGACACCACGTCATTCCGTACTCGACACGGAATCTTATCTCAGAGGAAATTCCTTGTAGTCCTTCACGCCGAATTCCTGCTTCAGGAAATCCCAGCGGACAAGGCGGTTCTTCCAGTAGTACTTGCGGTACAGGCGGCGGGCCACACGGCTTGTCAGTTCGTAGGGAATGGTGTGATGGTCGTCGGCAACGCTTTCCATGGAAATACGGAAGTCCAGTTCGCCATTGATAACATCTACGGTTTCGCCAACCTGAACGTCGGGAATGTGGCTCACATCCACCATGGTTGCATCCATGCAGACTCGACCGAGAATGGGGCAGAGCTGACCACGAATGAAGACGAAACCCTTGTTGTATTCGCCACGGAGGTATCCGTCGCCGTAACCGATGGCTATAGTTGCCACGCGGGTTGGCTGCTGGGCTGTCCAGTAACCGCCATAACTCACGGTTTCGCCAGGGCGCATGTCGTGAATGTGACGGATGGTGGACTTGATCTTCATGACAGGCTTGATGGGCCAGGGGGAAGGTGCTGCACCCATGCAATTATAACCGTAAAGGGTAAGTCCCGGACGAACCATGTCGAAATGGCTTTCGGGATGTGTCAGGGTTCCTGCGGAACTGCTGCAGTGGCAGATTTCAGGGCGCAGTCCTTCCGCTTCCAGAACGTCCACCAGTCGGGTGAATCGTTGAATCTGAATTTCTGTCTTGGGATTGCCTGGCATGTCTGCTGTTGCGAGGTGGGTGAACATCCCTTCGAACTTCAGATTCTTGAGGCTAAGTGCTGCGCGAATATTGTTGAAGTCTTCTGCGTCAAAACCATAGCGGTTCATGCCGGTATCGATGGCGAGGTGTGCCTTGCAGGTACAGTCGTTTTCACGGAGGAACTGGTCAAAGGCCATAGCTGTACGGAGGTCTGTGATGGCTGCTGTCAGCTGGAATTCTACGAAGTAGGCAAAGTCTGCGGGAGTGCAGGGGCCTAAGACTAAAATGGGCAAGTCCATGCCGTACTGACGAAGAACCATGCCTTCGCTAATGTGGGCAACACCGAGATAGTCCGCTCCGCCAAACTTGGCGGCAAAGGAGCAGGCCAAACTGCCATGGCCGTAGGAGTCTGCCTTTACTGGCAAGAGAATCTTGGTGTTGGCAGGAATCTGGCTACGGATAAACTGAATATTGTGGCAGAGGGCGTCGAGGTTGATTTCAATCCAATTGGGGCGCGCGATTTTATTAAGATCGGGAGGATTTTTCAAAAGTTTCATGATAGAGAAAAATATAAGAAAGTTCTAATTTGGAATAAAGCAGGTTGCGGTATTTTTTGTAAAAATGGAATGTAAATAATCATCGGTCCAATTGAATCCTGTGCCAGTAATGGCCTGTAATCCCTTGTAAACTGCGTGTTTTACAAAGTAGCCCTTAAAGTTTTGTTTACGGAAAGTGGCGTTCTCACCATTTTTTTTCTTTGTAGTTTCAAAATGTCAAGGGAAATGTTTTTGCTTTAGTACCGAGTTTAGGAGCGGTTGCAAAACGAAAATCATGGTTCCCCAGAAGTTGATCGCGCCCTGAAACACAGCAACACGAATCAGCTTATTCGTCCTCTCGTTTTCACGAACATTGTTTGATTGAACTGGCTTGCGCTTGCAATGCCCGTTTCCACTCTTTTACCCTATAAAAACAAACATCGCTTCCTCAAAAGGGAAGGAGGATAAAATCATGAAAAATACAAAACAAACTCCCAAAGAAAAGATGGACGCCTTTGTGGCTTCTCTGTTGCCCGATTCCGATAGGAAGATGGGCTCCATTGCAGGAATCTCGTTACTCGTAGCCTTGGCTTTAAGTTTCTGGGCGACGACATACGAACGACTCATCGATGATATGATTTTTGAGCACACAGAAAATGAGGTGATAAAAGCAACTTTGGATATAATGAACAAACAGGAAGAGAAAAAGGAGACTCCAAAAGAAAAGAAAAAGCCGAAAGAGGAAGTTAAGCGCAAAAGGCCTGGTGGGGGAGGGAAACCTTCTGGCAAGGGAAATCCCAAAGCCCCTGTTAGACTTGGCGTGCTGAAACTCCTTGAATCGCAAACCCGTAATGCGAGTGCTGCTGCCTATGACCTGATGCGTGATAAGTTCGCTAAAGATATTGACAAGGTTCTCAAGAGTAGCAATGGTCTCCAGCTAACTGGTAAGACCTCTATTGGTGAGATTCGAGGCAAGGTCGATGGTGGATTTAATGAAGGTGTTGCGGCTGGAGGAAGTGGCGGTCTCGATGATATCATGGGGAAAATGTTCGGTGGGGCAGGAGGACCCATTACTACGAAAGCGTTGAAGGGACGTTTTAAACCGCCTTCCGAGAAGGATATTGATATGGGATTAGGTAACTCTTCCCGATCAGCATCGGATATCATGAAGGTCGTACGTAACCGAACTCCCGGACTTCGGCATATTTACAATAAACATCTGAAAAAGAATCCTGGATTCCAAGGTAAGGTTACATTGAAGTTCACGATTGCTCCAGGTGGTGAGATTATCAGTATGTCCATTGTTTCGTCTACTACGGGCTATGGTGAGTTTGACAATGAAGTCAAGAATGCCGTTAGTCGTTGGACATTTAACAAGGTGAAGTCTGGTAATACCACGGTGACTATCCCGTTTACGTTCTCTGAAT
The DNA here is from genome assembly GCA_045616805.1 of Fibrobacter sp. Classification (GTDB taxonomy): domain Bacteria; phylum Fibrobacterota; class Fibrobacteria; order Fibrobacterales; family Fibrobacteraceae; genus Fibrobacter. The sequence continues at coordinate 111,874 of JAZLHK010000047.1, read as the reverse complement.
AGAAATATTTGTTTGTGTATGGATTGATTTTTTTGGGCCGGTAGTTGTGAGACTATCGGCTTTTTTATATTTGGGTTAGAGAAAAATTGCTCGAACCTCGTGCCTAGAACCTGGAACATAAATATGAAAGATCCCCGCATTACAAAACTTGCAGAAAATCTGATTAACAATGCCATCGCCTTGAAGGCCGGTGAAAATATTCTCATCGAAACAACCGACACTCCCGCGGAATTGAGTACGGAATTGGTGAAGGCTGTGAAGAAGGCCGGGGGAAATGCCTTTGTGCATAATTATATTGGTCGCGTCCGCCGTGAAATGATCAAGTCTGCGTCCGTTGATCAGATGAAGATTCAGGCAGATCTCGCCATGGCCGAAATGCAGAAGATGCAGTGCTACATTTCTATTCGCGGTGCTGAAAATGCAATGGAAAACTGTGACATCAGCGGCGACCAGATGATGAACTATCGCAAGATTAACCAGGATGTCTTGAACTATCGCGTGAATAAGACCCGCTGGTGTGTTCTTCGCTGGCCCAACTCCTCCATGGCTCAGGCGGCAAAGATGAGTACGGAGGCATTTGAGGACTTCTACTTTGAAGCCTGTCTGGCTGATTATCCCCGCATGGCCAAGGCTGCAGAGAATCTGGTGAATCTGATGAACCGTACAGATAAGGTTCGTCTTGTTTCCAAGGGCACGGATTTATCCTTTAGCATCAAGGGTGTTGGTGCCGTTCCCTGCTGCGGCAATATGAACATTCCCGATGGAGAAGTTTATTCTGCACCCGTCCGCAATAGCGTCAATGGCGTGATTCAGTACAATACACCCTCCCTTTATGAAGGAAAGCAGTTTGGCAATGTGCGTCTGGAATTCAAGGATGGCAAGATTGTGAACTGTTCCTGCGAAACAGGCAGCCAGGAAGCTCTGGAAGGAATCTTCAATACGGATGAAGGAGCCCGTTATGTAGGTGAATTTGCCATAGGTTTCAATCCCTATGTGAATGCACCCATGTGCGACATTCTCTTTGACGAAAAGATTGCAGGCTCCATCCATTTTACTCCGGGTCGCTGTTACGAAGATGCTCCCAATGAAAATGCTTCTGCCATCCACTGGGATTTGGTGCTTATCATGCGTCCGGAATACGGTGGTGGTGAAATCTGGTTTGACGATGTGCTTATCCGTAAGGATGGCAAGTTCGTCATTGATGAGCTAAAGTGCCTGAATCCCGAGGAACTTGGATAGCTTATCCATAACCGTCGCATTACCGTGTTATTCGTCCCCTCGCGTATGATAAATACGCTACGGGGACGAATATAAAATGAACAAATCCCAGGTGCTTAACCTGGGATTTGTTGTTTTATAAGATTGAATAGAATCTTACAGCAACTCTGCGATCTGCACGGCGTTGAGGGCTGCACCCTTACGGATCTGGTCGCCAGTGAGCCACAGGGTGTTGCCGCAATCGTCAGCCAGGTCTTTACGGATACGGCCGACATAGACGTTGTCATGACCAGCGCTTTCCAGCGGCATGGGGTAGACATAGTTCTGCGGATCGTCCTTCAGGGTGACGCCCGGAGCGTTCTTCAGGGCTTCGCGGATCTGTTCGACAGAAACCGGCTTTTCGGTTTCAAACCAGACGGATTCGGAGTGTGAACGGAGAGAGCTAACGCGTACGCAAGTTGCACTGGTGCGGACATCGGAGTGCATAATCTTGCGGGTTTCGTTGTACATCTTCATTTCTTCCTTGGTGTAGTCATTTTCAGTCATCTTGTCGATCTGAGGAATGACGTTGTATGCCAGCTGGAAGGGGAACTTGCTGATGTGGGTGGTAGAACCTGTTTCAAGGATGTCCTTGTACTGCTGCTTCAGTTCTTCCATGGCGACAGCACCTGCACCGCTTGCGCTCTGGTAAGAAGAAATGTGAATCTTCTTGATGTGAGAAATCTTTTCGATGGGGTTCAGGACCACAACCATCATAATGGTGGTGCAGTTGGGGTTGGCGATAATGCCACAGCCGCCATTTTCTGCCTTGTGGAGAGGAATGTCGCAGGCGTTCACTTCGGGAACGACCAGGGGAACATTGTCCATCATACGGAAGTAGCTGGTGTTGTCCACCACAACGGCGCCGTGTTCGACGGCGATGGGAGCAAATTCCTTAGATACGGCAGCACCTGCAGAGGAGAGGACCAGGTCCACACCCTTGAATGCGTCCGCGCAAGTCAGTTCAACCTTCAGCTTTTCTCCCTTGAAGGTATATTCCTTACCGACGCTGCGTTCGGAAGCGAGAAGCTTGAGGTTCTGGAGAGGGAAGTTGCGTTCTTCCAAGATGGAGAGCAATTCCTGGCCGACGGCACCGGTGGCACCCATGATGGCTACGTTACGAATCATTTTTTAACCTTTATTGTTCTTCGGTTTGGTTGTTATTGTTTGAAATCAGGTTCTGGACACCTTGTCTAAAGCGATCCAGATAAATCTTTGTCTGGGCAATCTGGCTGCGGGACTGCTTATACTGGTTCATCTGCTCTTCTGTATCTTCCTGCAGGGAGTAGGTGTACAGGGAGTAGGCTGCCAAACGGAGGTTCTCGCTAGCCTGAATCAGCTCGGTATGAACTTCGCTGGATTCATGGGGATGGAAAAGTCCCAAAGTCCTCTTGTTGATGGCTACAGCATTGTTGTTGATTGCAAGAGCCTGACTACCACGCAGTTCGCGTTCTGCTTCGCTAATATTCGGAGAAAGCGGTTCGTAGTTGTCAATGGATTCCATAATGGTTTCCATACGAGCTACAACCTTATTTGTTTCTTCGATGTAACGATTGAATCGTCCCTTGCTAGCGTCTACGGCAACACTTTCCTGTGAACCATCTGCAGAATTCGCTACAGATGAGGAATGCTGTTTCTTTGCCTTGGGGGCGGTCTTCCATTTTCCGCCTTCGCCATTCTGGAAGGAGGCGATGTAGTCCTGGTAGCGGGCGTTTGCCTCAGCGTAGGACTGAGTGTCTGCCACAACCAGGAGTGTTGGACGTTCCCAGTAGGAAATGCCGATGAATGCCGCCAGCATGACTGCGCTGAAAAGACCGTTGGCGACCTTGCCTGCGGTATTTTCGCTTCGAACGACGTATAGCAGTCCAAAGAAGAATAGGCTTGCAAATGCTAGGAGCAGTCCGCCATCGGTATTGTAGGCAACGAAACCATTCTTGTTGAAATAGAAAAGGCAGTCCATCACCACAACAGCGAGGGAGATGAGTGCACCTGCAATCTTCTGGTTCCGGTAATCTGCCGCAGCAGACTGAAGAATGGTAATGAACGTGATTCCTAGCGGAAGCACGAACATTAATGCAACTTGAGCTACGTTCTGGTTCATTGGATCTTTCTATTAGAACGGAAGATCGTCATCGCCTTCGGGCATGGGGGCGTCATAGGAGGGAGCCGGAGCCTGACCATAGCCTGCGGACTGACCATAGCTGCTAGCCTGGTTGAAACCGCCTGCTGCAGGTGCTCCACCCTGGCCACGGGGAGTCAGGAGCTGGAAGGTGTCCATGTTTACTTCGGTTGTGTAACGCTTTTGACCGGTAGTCTGGTCGGTCCAGCTACGGTTGGTGAGGGAACCTTCCACATAGAGGGCCATGCCCTTACGGACTCCGAGACTTTCCATGATGTCGGCAATTTTACCCCAACCAACGATGTTGTGCCAGTCGGTCTGTTCCTTCTGTTCGCCATTGTTGTCGCGGAAACGGCGGGATGTAGCGAGGGAGAAGGAAATACGCTTGCGGCCACCGGCCTGACTCATGCGGACTTCGGGATCCTTGCCGATATTACCAATGAGCATCACTTTGTTTAAATATGCCATAAAACTAATCCTATTTTGAATTTTATCTCTACGCCTAAAGATAAAAAAAATGCATGTCACTAAAGTGACAATCTAGATTAAAGTGGGTTTTTGCCTGTTAAAAATTCAATATTGCAAATAAAGGCTTTCATACACGAAGCCAAATAACTATCTTGATTGCAGAAATCATCAATTATCAATTATCAATTATCAATTAATTACATGGTTACTCTCGCACTCTCCAATTTTGAAAAGACCTTCCCTGCCGCCCTTCGTGGTAAGCGCCTTGGTGCCGTTCTTCATCCGGCTTCTGTCTGTGCAGACCTGAGCTACACACTGGACCTTCTCAAGTCCTACGACGGCAAGTTGTTTAAGTTGTCTGCATTGTTCGGTCCCCAGCACGGTATCAAGGGCCACACCCAGGACAACATGATTGAATGGGAAGGTTACACTGACCCGGAACTTGGTATTCCCGTTTATAGTCTGTATGGCGAACACCGCGAACCCACCCCGGAAATGCTTTCCTATGTGGATGCCCTTCTGGTGGACCTGCAGGATGTAGGCGCCCGTTACTACACCTTCATCTGGACTCTTTATCTGTGCATGAAGGCCTGCGAAAAGTTGGGCATCCCTGTTGTGGTTGTGGACCGCCCGAACCCCATTAACTGCGTGGACGAAGAAGGTCCGGTTCTGGATTTGAGCTACACCAGTTTTGTTGGTCTCCACAGCATTCGTACCCGTCATGCAAAGACCATTGGCGAACTGGCTGAACAGTTCAAGGCAGAATGCTTCCCCAAGTGCGAACTTTACGTGATGCACATGGATGGTTACGACAAGAAGATGTGGTACGACCAGACCGGTCTTCCCTGGATTTTGCCTAGCCCCAACATGCCTACCCTGGATACCGCAATCGTCTATCCTGGCATGTGTTTGTTCGAAGCTACCAACGTCAGCGAAGGCCGCGGTACTACTCGTCCCTTCGAAATTTTTGGCGCACCCTTCATCGATGCGGTCAAGCTTTGCAAGTACATGAACGGCCTGAAACTGCCTGGCGTCTACTTCCGTGAAAACTACTTCCAGCCCACTTTCCACAAGGGTGCAGGCCAGATTTGCGGTGGTGCCCAGATTCACGTTCTGGATCGTGACAAGTTCCGCAGTTTTGATATGGCTATCAAGCTTTTGCAGTTCATATTTAATGAGTATCCCAATGATTTCGCCTGGAAGCAGCCGCCTTACGAATACGAGTTCCGCAAGCTGCCCATCGACATCTTGCTGGGCAACGGAACCTTCCGTAAGGAATTTATTGAAAGCTCTATTTGACAATCGTAAAATCAAATCTTGATTCAAAAAATAGGTCCCGGGTCTTTGGCTCGGGACTATCTTCGTGAGTGTTTGTATTGTAGATTGTATTGCTGTTTGGGTTGTATTTTTATCTTTTACGTCAACATTGTTGAATTTGTATTGTGAATTTTCGTGATTATGGCAGATCAAATACTATATTTAAGCTGTGATTAACATCGTAGAATATATAGACTACCGCAAATATATCCTTGATTTTTATAGGGATCGTAAGGCCAAAACTGCATTCACATGGCGTGAATTTGCAAAACTTGCGGGCTTTTCGAATCCAGTATATTTGAAGCAGGTTGCTGACGGGAAGTACAATTTGAGTCCTGAGGCGACGAATCGTGTCGCAAAGGCAATGGAGCTGGCTGGCACTGATTCTACATATTTTAAATTGCTGGTTTCGTTTTCCCATGCCAAAAATGATAAACTGAGGCAGTCTGTCTTCAAAAAGATGCAAGATATTGTAGCGAACCGCAAAGAAGCCACCTTGAACAGCGAGTCTTACAAGTTCTTTAAGTCCTGGAAGTATTCAGCCATACGTGAAATCGCGTCCTCGTTGAAAAATCCAAGTGCATCTGAAATTGCAAAGCTGTGCTATCCGGAAATTTCGGCAAGCGAAGTTAGTGAAGCACTGAAATTAATGTGTAGGCTGGGCTTGTTGGTGCGGGATAAGGATGGCCGGTATCACGAAACCACAAAAGTGATATCAATGGTTGATGGCCTAAAGCAATTGGCTTCCACAAATTTGCAGTTTGAAATGGGATCCTTGGCTTTAGACGCCTTGCGAAACTTACCTTTTGCGGAACGTAGTATGAGCGGCCTTACAGTCGGTATTTCTGAAAAGGCTCATGAGCGTATCCTTTGCGAGATTGCAGAGTTTAGAAAAAAGATAACATCCATTGTGGTTGAGGATGAAAATGTAGAACGGGTCTATAGATTGAACTTGCAGTTCTTTCCATTATCAAAGAAAATCAACGAATAAAACGTTGTAGGGAAAAATGAAAAACATTCTAAAATTTTTTGTTGCTGGGCTTTCTCTTGCCTATTTGGCATGTTCCTCTGACGACAAGGAAACAGCCGGCGGTGTTGTCATAGACCAGGGTGTTATTGCCATTGATAATAAGACTGTTGCGGGCGTTTCTCAGAAGGGTCCGTTTGTCAAGGGAACGCTCGTTGACCTGTATGGTTTAAGTTCAAATTACGTGCAGTCAGGAAGTGAAATCTTTACAGGCAAGATCACTAACGACAAGGGTGAATTTACCATATCGAAAATCAATTTGTCGGCTCAATACGCGCTGCTAAAAACCTCTGGCTACTATCGCAATGAAGTGACTGGTAAAATTTCAAGCGGCACTTTGGACCTTTTGGCTATTACCGATTTGAGCAAACGTGACCAGGTAAACGTGAACTTGCTTACCCACTTGGAATATGAACGCGTGATGGCGTTGCTGGATTCTTCAAAGACCCTTGCAGAAGCCAAGGCGCAAGCTGAATCCGAAATTTTCAAGGCGTTCCATGTTTCAACGGATGCTGTTGATTTCGAAGACCTGAACATTTTTGAAACCGGGGATGCCGATGCCGCTTTGCTCGCTGCTTCCGTGATGTTGCAAGGGGAACGTGGCGAAGGCGACCTTGTGGAAGTCTTGACAAAAATTTCCCTGGATCTGGAAACGGATGGAACTTGGGATGATGAAGCTTTGAAAGCAAATGTTGCTGACTGGGCAAGTGCAGCTGACTTAAAACAAATTCGAGCAAACATCGAAAGCTGGAACTTCGCCGATTCAGTACCAGAATTTGAAAAGTATGTCAAGAATTTCTGGTGGCAGGTTTTTGGCTTGGGCGTATGTGATGCTGCAGTTGAAGACTCCGTAAGGAAGAATACAAATGCTTTAAGCATCTATTTTGAAAATGATTACAAGTGCTACGAGAAGGAGTGGGTTCCTTATAAAGCAGACGAAAAAAATTTAGATGTATGGCCATACGAACAGGAAAAATCTTCTTCCTCTAGTGAAACGTTCATAATATCTTCTTCTAGTAAAGAACCGGACTCGTCGGTATCTGAAGTAATTGATGCGGTTTCCTCGTCTAGCGAGAATGATGCAGCATCGTCTTCCTCTATGGATAATATTCTCTTTGAAGCCTGGTCGTACATAAAAGGTCCTGTTTTTATGACGGATCGCATGACGAACACAGTGCTTGCAAGAGATGTTGGTCAATGGATGGCTTGGACAGATTATTGGGATGGTGGTAAAACATATGTGAACATGGGGCTTGATGATTCGAAGCCGGTATATAAGTCTATGGGCATGGTGTTCATGCCGCAGGTTATTTTGGACAATTGTAAAGGAATTTGCGGAACTGTCCATTATGGCGAAAAAGGCTCTTTGGCAAATGATAGGGCTTCGTGGGCGGTGCAAAAGGTTATACTTGTGCAGACTCCAGAAGGTGAAGACGTTACCGAGTGGGGAGGATTCTGTGTAGAATATGAATCCGAAATACCCCTTCGCATTGCCTTGCTTACCGGGCATGAAAGCAATGGCGCCGACATCTTTATCCACCATATTCTGCAGCCGTCAAAAGAACGGAAAATTGTGAACTTGAAATGGTCTGATTTCGAGAACGCAAAGACTGACGATGAAATTTCTGTCGAAGAATTTGTGAAAAAGTTCATGGCGGTGTATGTCTTTGAACAGGCCGACCTGGGTGGCGAAGGGTTCTTCAACCTCACTAAGCTTGGCGTTTACGGCACTTGCGGTAAGTAGAAAATTCAGAAACCACTCGTTATAAAGGGACTGCCGTTTTGGTAGTCCCTTGTCTTGTATTGTGTTTTGTTGGTTTAGTGTATTGCTGTATTTAATTTTTGCTGTAATGTTATAAATTGATACTCTAGACTACAAAATCTTTAGGAGATCGTATGAATAGTAAAAAGTTGAAGTTTGGTGGCTTGGCCTTGGCGGCCTTTGTTGCTGCTATGGGCCTGTCTGCATGTGCCGGAGAAAACGGTGCTGATGGGCAGCCTGGTAAAGACGGCGTTGATGGTATTGCCGGTGAAGATGGCGTCGATGGTAAGGAGGGCTCAAGCTGTACTGCTACTGCATTGAAGGATGATTCCGGCTACGTTCTTAGCTGTGGTGGTGAAGTTGTTGGTACAATTTTGAATGGTAAGGATGGCGTTCAAGGTATAGCTGGTGCAGATGGTAAGAGTTGTTCCGCAGCTCCAAATGCAGATGCAAGTGGTTACGACATTTCTTGTGACGGCAAGGTGGTTGGCTCAATTTTGAATGGTGCCGCTGGCGAATCTTGTACTGCTAAGCCTATGGTTGATGAAATGGGTGTTGCTGATGGAAGAGGTTTTATTCTTACTTGTGGCGGAGAAGAAATAGGTACGATTTTAAATGGCACAAATGGAACAAGTTGCAACGTGAATCCTCTTGAAGATGGTTCTGGTGTTATTGTTACTTGTAGTGATGCTGATGGAGTCATAATCAAGAATGGCATAAATGGTACCAATTGCTTGGCTGAACCTGTTGCTGACGAAGAGGGAAGCTATACCTTGACTTGCGATGGGGAAGTTGTCGGGACTATCTCCAATGGCAAGGATGGCGAAAAGGGTAATGACGGTTCTGCTCTTGATGCTTTGGGTCTGATGATGGCCGCTAGCGGCTCCATGAAAGAATATGTGGGTGATAAACTTGGTTCTGTAGCCTATGACGAAAAGGGATCTGGCGCCATGGAAACTTGGAATGGCGCTGATCAGAAAGAGCGTGTGATTACAGGCCTAGATGACGGAACTAATCTGTCTGGTTACTGGTGGCCATATAGCGATGAAATGTCGGATGATCCTGATGTTGTTTTGGGCAATACGAAGGTTACTTTCCCGGCGGAAAGGCCGGCTAGCGGATCTATGAGCGGAGTGATTGCTGTATGCAATGGTGTTTGTGCTTCCATCGAACTAGGTGATAATGCTGACGAATCTTATGTGCCTTATGCTGGCCTTGGTTTTAATATTACAGGTTCCGAGGGTGTTGGTGGAAACGTGAAGGACTGGAATGGTGTCTGCATTGCCTACACGGCTGGGGCATCCGAAGGTATGGAATTCACCCTTAGATTGGGCATTCAGGACGAAAAAATTGTTAATGGATATGGTAATTTCCAATACAAGTTGCCGTCTAGCAATAATGCTATCGTGAATATCCCCTGGTCTATGTTTAAACAGCCCAGTTGGGTGACTGGGGCCGGTGTTTCTACGATTGCCAAAACGTACGCAGCTCTTGCCAGTATAAAGATTGAGGCTACTGGTGTTCGTGGTGCAACGGGCTTTATCAACATTCAGAAGGTCGGTATGTACGGCCATTGCGGTGATGTAGTCGAGGCTCCGAATCCGTACGAAGGCATCCCTCAGTATGAATTTGTTGCTGGGACAAATGTTTTGAAGCCAGCAAAGATTGCCGATGCAGACAAGGGTACTGGTGTTTCTACATGGAATCATGAAGCATTACCATACAATAATGTTGTGCGTCTTGCTGGAGATGATGAAAATAGGTACTGGTACTTCTTCACGGATGAAGTTGACTTAAATGGTGGCGAGGGAACGACAGAATTTACATTCCCTGCAAAGATTGATGAATGGGGTGGCTTGACCAAGATTATTGAACACTGTGAAGGAATTTGCGGAACAGTTACTATGGGAGATTGGTCCGGTGTACCACAGGAGTATGAACATTATGCTGTAATTGGTTTTGATGTTAAGACAAGTGAAGACAATGGAAATGTGGCTAAGGACATTCGAGATTGGAGGGGTGTATGCTTGACCTATTCCGCTACTGGTGATGCCAACATTTACCTTGAAATGCAAGCGAAGCATCCTGAATTGATAGATTATGATAATCTTCAAAAAATCCTGCCAAAGGCGTCTTCTCCGATTACAGTGAACCTGGCTTGGGAAGATCTTGCTCAAGGAGGTTGGGGTGATCATGTTTCTCTTAATGAACTATTGGCTGAAATGAAAAGCGTTCGTGTGTACTTCAAAGGAAATACCGGCGAAAAAGTTGAATTCAATATTATGCAGCTTGGCGCCTATGGCAACTGCCAGTAATATGCCTGGCGCTACTGAAGGTGGTAACGCATAGTTTTTTATAAAACACAGAAAGGGACGTGGCTTTGACCACGTCCCTTTTTGTATTGTAGAATTCGCTTTGTTTGTATTGTTCTATTTGATTTTACGCAATCTGCTTTTAAAATTGGACTGATGTATGAAAGGCTTTATTTTGGTGAATGTCATTTAGATGGTGGCGTCGTAGTGGATGAAGGGTGATTCCCTAAAACACCCTATGTGCAGCCTTGATCTGCTTGATGTATTCGACTCTAACTTCGTTTTGCTTTGCCAATTTACTCCACTGGCTGACAGCATCTTGTACGTCGACCAGTATTTTTTTATACCGACCTTGCTTGAGACCAGCAAACTTTGCAACAGCCTTGAAATCATCAACTGAGAAATTGTCTCGCTTGCCGTTGAATGTGAGCTGGTGCGTGCCCGTCCAAAGGCCGCCCGGGTTGTAGGCGTATGTCATGTCGAATGCAGGGGCAAGGCTCCATTCGCCACGCTTGTTCATCAGGAAACCTAAATTCTTGGCGTGGTCGTCCTGGTTGCGGGCACAGATGTTGAAGACAGCCCTGCGGAATGTTTCTTCAAGAGCGTCGTAACCAAGACCCAGCCGTTTTATGATCATCAAGGCTTGTTCGTAGCTGTAGGCGCCTGCAGCGTTGAAATCGTAGTGGGCGAGGGCGCAAAGGGACTGGTAATGCAGTTTTTTGCCGCCGGCAAGGCGGTCGAAACGTTTTGTCATAAAGTGCCTGTGCCCGGCTTTTTCAAGGAGCCTGCATTCCGACATCTGGATGCCTGCGGCAAGCGCCATCTGGTAATAGGTGTATTCAATGGGGCCGTATCCTTGAATGTCAGCGTGTTCCTTGTCCCGGTTGTTCAGCACGTCGTCTAGCTTTAAAAGCCAGTAAGAAAAGTTACTTTCGTTTGCCACTTGCCCGGAACGGATTTCGCCGGTGGCTTCGTCGTATGCAATCAGAACCTTTGCCCGGGCGCCGCCCGCAGATGTGCCTACACGTAAAATCTGCTCAAAGGCGTTTTGCTTTTTCTGCGATTTGCCTGTTGAAAAATTCGCTTTCAAGCTTTTGCGTTGCTGCAAGACGTTTGCGGCAAGCGTTCGTAAGTTTTCGATGTCAAGGACGTCCTTATCTGTGGCAAGTGGCCCTTGGGCAGGGTAGAATTCAAGGGCTCCCATGCCGCGGTTCCCTGTGTAGCAGAGGCGTTCCAGCGCGGTAAATGTTGCCGGATCACGTCCCTGTTTTACAAGCCATGCGTCAATGAGCTTGTTGCCGAACTTGTCTGGAATGGAGTCTGCGAAAAGTCCGGGGAGCCCCTTGAATGCCTGCGCGAGGTTTGGGAACGAGTAAACTTTTTTAGAAACGGGCATCATTATCGGGGCTGGTTCAATCCCTGCTCCGATAAAACTGGGGGCGTATTCGAAATTTGCCACACCCTCGTTTTCTGGCATTGAAAGTGCGCCAATGGTAGTTCCCCAAAGTCGAATCTCGACGACAATCATGGTTCCCCCTTGTGAAAATTACTTGTCTTCTTCCCAAACCCAAGGCACCTTGGGCTCCGCAGCGATGCTTGTTGCTGTAAATTCGTTTTGAACGTTATATGGGGTTGTTTGCTCCTGTTTGCCTCTAGGTTTGGAGGCTCGCTTTCTTTGGCTCGCCTGCTGCATTTGCGACAGCCTTAAAAGCTCCATGGGGCTTGGCGTTTGTCGGGGAATGATTTCCAGAAATTGATTTTGAAGATCGAAAGCACCTAATATTTTTAGCAAGTTCGAAATCTGGACGGATTGCCCTTTTTCAATGTGCTCCACGGTGCTTTTGCTTACACCGGCTTTTTGGGCGAGGTCAGCTTGTGTCCAGTTGTTGTTGAGCCTGTAGCCAGCGATGCGCTTACCGAACTCTGCAAGAAGTGCTTCTTCCGAAAAGGCTGTGTGCGAAATCATGGTTTTCCTCCTTTTTACAGAAGGAAATATAGATATTTTTTTTAAATTATATTTATTTAGTCGTATTTTTTTACGAAAAAATCTTTAAAAGACATTTAATTCTTTTGAATGTAAGAATTAAATTGTGGGTTCGTTATAAAAAAAACACCCAGGTCTGTTAGACTCGGGCGTTTTATGAACTTCATGTTTGCGAAGTTTGTCCGCGACCTTCTTCCTAAATTACTTGAGGAAGTTCATGTACGGAAGCTTTGCTGCAAGTTCCTGCACCTTGTCGGCGTTTGCCTGAAGGGCGGAGCGTGCGTTCCAGGAACCGTCCAGGAACTGACCGCGAGGGCCATCAGCCAAAGTGAGGGCGATGGTTTCGTCACCCAGCTTCAGGGTGCGAGCGTCGGTGCTGGTTTCCAATTCCTTGGAGGGGTTTGCTTCGATCCATGCGAGAATCTTGTCGGCAGTAGCGTGGTCCACCTTGTAGCAGGGAACGCCAAGGGCAACGCAGTTACCGAAGAAGATTTCGGAATAGCTTTCTGCGATGATAGCCTTGATGCCCCAGCGCTTCAGAGCCTGCGGAGCGTGTTCACGGCTGGAACCGCAACCGAAGTTCTGGTTGGAAACCAGGATGGTGCCGTTCTTGTAGGCCGGGTCACGGAAGGGGTGAACCTTGCCCTGAGCTTCGAGGCCGGCGATGTCGTCGGCGAAAGCGTTTGCGCCAAGACCTTCGAAGGTCACGCACTTGAGGAAGCGAGCCGGAATGATACGGTCGGTATCGATGTCGTTACCGCGAACAGGAACGCCGGAACCTTTAACGATGTCAATAGAATTCATTTTTAAATCTCCTTGGTGTTCCAATTACTTGATGTACTTGCGGACGTCGGTGACCTTGCCTTCGATTGCAGCAGCTGCAACCATGGCGGGGCTCATCAAAATGGTACGGCCAGTGGGGGAGCCCTGACGGCCCTTGAAGTTACGGTTGCTGGAAGATGCGCTTACCTGGCGACCCTTCAGCTTATCCGGGTTCATGGCAAGGCAGAGGGAGCAGCCGGCTTCACGCCATTCTGCACCAGCTTCCTTAAAGATCTTGTCGAGACCGAGAGCTTCTGCTTCCACCTTGATCTTCATGGAACCAGGAACAACCCACATCTTGACGGTGTCGGCAACCTTGTGGCCCTTGATGATTTCGGCTGCAGCCTGGAGGTCGGAAAGGCGACCGTTGGTGCAGGAACCGACGAAGGCGATGTCGATGGGAGTGCCGATCATCTTGCCACCTTCTTCCCAGCCCATGTATTCATAAGCTTCGGAGATGACCTTCTTTTCGGAGCCTTCGAATTCAGAGATCTTAGGCATATTGTCGTTGAGCTGGATTGCCTGTGCCGGAGTGATACCCCAGGTCACCATGGGTTCCAGGTTGTCGCAGTTGATTTCGATTTCGTCGTCGAACTGTGCGTCGGCGTCGGTAGCGACAGACTTCCAGTAGGCAACAGCTTCATCCCACTTGTCGGCCTTGGGAGCGTAGGGCTTGCCCTTCAGAAATTCGAAGGTCTTTTCGTCGGGGTTGCAGTAGCCAACGCGTGCGCCGCCTTCGATAGCCATGTTACAGATGGTCATACGGCCTTCCATACTCATGTTTTCGATAACCGGGCCTGCAAATTCGTAAGCGTAGCCAACGCCACCGTTCACGCCAAGCTTTGCGATGTAGGCAAGTGCTACGTCCTTGGCGGTAACGCCCGGCTTCAGCTTGCCGGTGAAGTTGATGCGGCGGGTCTTGAGGGGGCTCATGGCCAAAGTCTGGGTAGCGAGAACGTCTGCCACCTGGCTAGTACCGATACCGAAGGCGATTGCGCCGAAGGCACCATGGGTTGCGGTATGGGAGTCACCGCAAGCGACGGTCATACCCGGCTGGGTCACGCCTTCTTCCGGGCCAACGATGTGGATCACACCCTGTTCGCAGGTCTTGGGGCCAAAGAACTTAATGCCGTTGGATTCGGTGTTCTTTTCGATATGGGAGAACATTTCTTCGGAAATGCCGTCCTGGAGGGGGCGGTTACGTTCCGGGAAAGTGGTGGGAATAATGTGGTCAACGGTAGCGAAGGTACGTTCGGGGAACAGCACCTTGGTGCCATCTTCACGAAGGGAAGCGAATGCCTGGGGGCTGGTCACTTCGTGGCAGAGGTGGAGACCGATGAAAAGCTGGCACTGGCCGCTCTCGAGCTTAGCAACAGTGTGGCTTTCGAAAATTTTCTGGTATAATGATTTTCCCATAATGTGTCTCGTTTGTTTGCGGGCCTGTACAAAACAGGCTCAAATAAAATTTGCGGTGTAAATTTATAAAAAAAGCCTCCGATATTCAATCGGAAGGCTTTAATCATATTACTGAATTTAAGAGCGATTAGAACTTGACGATGTCAGTTTCGAACTTATACTTGTCCTTGTAGTAGGCGATCATCTCATCGCTGCTGCTGAAAACGCCGCTACGGAGGGCTTCGCGGACTTCGGGATCGGTACGCATCATCTTGCGAATTTCTGCATCGATGTCCTTGAAGAAAAGGTCGTTGCTTGCCATGGCTACGTGGTTCTGGTTGTAATCCAGGTGATAGCGGCGTTCAAGCATCTGGAAAAGTTCGGACTGGCAGGCGTTTTCAGGAGGAACGCGCTTTGCAACAGGCATGTAGCATTTGTTGATGTAGTCCTGTTTCATTTCGACGATCATGTTGTCGATTGCGGGGATTCTATGATCCGGGTCGTGGGAGGCCAAGTCAGCCTTTGGGGTCTTTACGCTGGAGCAGCCAGTGATGAGTGCGGCTGCGATGATGAGGGATGCGAATGCGCATTTCTTCATTTAGAAAATCTCCTTAATTACCGTAATCCATCCACCCTCTCAAATCCCAGGACAAAGTTATTTAATCGTTGATAAATTGGCGATAGGTCTTGTGTAATTTTTAGAATACAAACAGCCTAAAAAAGAAAAATAAAAGTTTCTGTGTGCGCTATTTAACACCTGCTCTGTGACAGCAATCACAGGTAAAGTTTGTTCAAGATTGTTGAGAAATTCTCAACGGCTGTAGAACCATTTGATGGGATCAATTACGTTGTACTTAACGTTGCCGATGCGCTTGGAACCGTTCTTGCTGATGATGCCGGTAACGATGTGTGCGTGTGGACCTGTGGTGTGACCAGTGACTCCTACTGTTGCAATGGGGTCGCCAGGCATAACTTCCTGACCGTCCAGATAAAGTAACTGGTCGCAGTGCATGAACAACATAACGTCCTTTTCGCGGACAAGGCCGATGATTACGCCACCGCGCTCGTCCTTGCTAGTCCAGGCTTTTGCTGCAAAGGGGGCGAGGATTCGCGCACCCTGACGGCTAGCCAGATCGATGCCGTTGTGCTGACGTTGATTGGCGGAAGGTTTTGCGTGATAAAATTCTGTAATGTAGGCGACACTGTCAGAAACGATGGATGTCCAGTACTTCCAGGCTGCGCCGATGGAATCTGCCGCAGCTCTACTTAAGTTGTCTGGTCTTGAAAATTTGACAACAGTTTCTGCAGGCGGAATGATGACACTGTTCTTTTCCCATGCCTTTGCATTGTAGCCGTTTTCTTCCATGGTTTCTTCAACATACTGGCGAATCATCTTTTCGTCTGTAATGACTGCGTTGAATCTGCCTATTGCGTAACGGGCAATTCGTTGCACGCTTTCCTTTCCATCGAAAGTGTACGTAAAGGATGGTGCCATGGAAAGCTTGTTGCGTTCCGCAATCCTGTCACGCATGTTGGATATGTCTCCACCCATCTGGGTGGGAATGGTGAAGGGGAGGATGACGACGATCAGGAAAAAGAAAATTGCCAGCCTGGAGAAAATCTTTGGAAATCCATCCAGGGGATTCTTTCTTAGGATTTCTGCCTTGTACAGGAATGCTAGTGCCTTTACGAATTTTTCTGGGTTGTTGTCCCAACGGATTTTCTTGAATTCGCGTGCCCTAGAATAACTGTTTTTTACGGCTCTGTGTGCCTTGGGGTAAATTTTACGAACAGGCTTTTTGGGGAGTGCCCAGAAAAGGGGGATGGAAGCTAGTTCTGGAGAGTCTTCCAGGTAAACGGAGCTTGCTTCCAGGTTCTCTCCTGCAATGACAAGTAGCTTAGCGATCTTGTAGATGTACTTGTTTGTTAGTTCCGTGGCGTCGTTAGGTAGAATACCGATTTGATGGGGAACCTTTTTCTTCAGCAGTTCAAGATTGTGATAGAACTTTCTGAAGGCGTCTTCACCATCTACTGGTTTAGCGTATCCGGCGAATATCCAGCCACCCACTTCGGATTCATCCAGCTTAGCCAGTTCTTCCTGGCTAAGGGGGCGTTCAAATAGTTCGCCGAGGGTTATACCTGTGTTTCCGTCCTGCTTGCAGGTAAAGTCGAATACAACAAAACGCGCGCCGGCGTTCTGCGCCAGCGCGAATCGTTCCAAGGCTTCCTCAGGGGTGCTTTCGCCAGGGAAGGCAAAAAGCGTAAGTCCACCTTGTTCGTACAGGTAGTTTAAGACCCGACGCTGCATAAGGTCTTATGCCTTAGCTGTGCCTCTCGGGTAAGAAAAGCCGGAAGGAGGTGCTGCAACAAACTTGTCTACCTGGAGGTAAAGTTCTTCTGCAGATGCGCTGGGGTTGAAGTAGATTTCCTGGTTACGGTTCTGGGTACGGCCCTTGAGCGGTTCGCTCTTGCGAGAACGGCTGACGATGCCGAGAGGCAGAACTTCCAGCAGGGGAAGAAGGCCGAAGTAACGGAACAGGCTGAAATTCTTCTGCCAAGTGGAGCGTTCTGCGAGGATGGCGAATGTGCCGTCGAAGATGGACTTGGACTGCAGCAGGTCGTCAGAGGTCATGGTCACCAATTCGTGGTTGGTGGGGAAGTTGTTGACGAAATTGACGAGGTCACCCTTGAGGTAATTGGCGTCGCAGAGAAAAACGAATTTCATAGTATATACCCAACTTTGATTTGTTTGGTAGTTAATTTTGCTTTTTTGCCCGTCAATAATAACATTTTTTTAGGAATTTGTCATTTGGGAATCCCCGAAAGGCCTTTTCCCAAGGATTCTCCTTTTTACTCATTTTTTGTCAAAAAAACTTGCATTTTGAGATGTTTTTTGTAACTCGTTGATACTCAACAACTTACGAAAAATTTTGAAAAAATTGGCGTTTTTTGCGAAAAAATAAAGTTTTTCAAGTTCCAAAAAACTTACGAAAAGGGCTATATTTGTGTCCGTTATCACGCATTGTATCCAAGCGTGTTTATTGTTTTTCGCAAAAGGACGCAAAATGATGAATTGCTTGTGGATGGATTTTATGGGAGAACATAAATGAAACGAATGAAATGGACTGCAACCGCGCTCGTCGCTTCTGCAGGCTTGCTGACCTCTGCTGTAATCGCTCAGGAAGAAGCCGCAGCTGGTGCCGTTGAAAACAATGCGCCTTCTATTAATGGAATTCCTGGCGAATCCATTCAGGAAGGTGGCAAGTTTGCGCAGATTAAGTTAGATGATTATGTGTCCGACGACTTGGACAAGCCGTCTCAGCTTAAGTGGACCGCTTCCGGCAATAAGCAGCTGAAGGTGGCCATTTCTTCTGATCACATCGCAACCATTACTGTACCGGACCAGTACTGGAATGGCTCCGAAGACATTACCTTCGCAGCAACCGACACCAAGGGTGCCGTAGGCTCCGAAACCGTGACCTTTGAAGTTGAATCCGTGAACAATCCGCCGGTGGTGGCTCAGATTCCTGACCAGTCCATTGACGAAGGTAAGCAGTTCACCAAGATCAAGCTCGATGATTTTGTTACCGACCCGGATCACCCGAAGGATCAGATCCTGTGGGAATTTGACATCCAACCGGTGGGCAAGGATCAGGCTGATGGCGACCTGAATGTGGAAATTGACCCGAAGCGTGTTGCTACCATCGTTATCCCCGATACTAACTGGTACGGTGCCGCAAAGATTACTTTCACTGCAACTGATGGCGAATACGCAAGCGACAAGAAGACTGCCACATTTACTGTGAAGTCTATTAACGATGCTCCGGTGATTCAGCAGATTCCTGGTCAGACCATCGAAGAAAAGAATGAGTTCGACCAGATCAGCCTGTCCGACTTCATTTCCGATGTGGATGATGATGTTGCCAACATTAAGTGGACCGTCTCTGGCAACAAGGACCTGAAGTTCGATATCGACAAGTATGGTTCTGCTTCCATCAAGATTCCTAACGAACTCTGGAATGGTTCTGAAACCGTTACCTTCACTGCAACAGACCCCGCTGGTGCTTCTGTAAGCTCCAAGGCAACGTTCACTGTGAAGTCTGTGAATGATGCTCCTGAATTCGTGAAGGACGTCCCGGAACAGACCATTGACGAAAAGCAGGAATTCAAGCCTATTGACTTGAGTGCTCTCGTTAAGGATCCTGACCACAAGTACGAACAACTTAAGTGGACTATTACCGGCAACAAGGATCTGAAGGTTGCTGTCAACGGCAAGAACGCTGTCATTACCATTCCGAACAAACTCTGGAATGGTTCTGAAACCATCAAGTTCAAGGTATGTGACCCTGAAGGTGCATGTGCTGAATCTGAAAACAGCTTCACTGTCAATTCCGTCAATGATAAGCCTGAGTTCGTTAAGGAACTCCAGGGCCAGACCATTGATGAAAAGAAGCAGTTCGCAAAGATTAAGCTCGACGAATATGTCAAGGATGCTGACCATAAGAATTCTGAACTCTCCTGGGAAGTTGATGTAAAGCACCAGGGCAAGGAACCGGAATCTGGCACCCTCAACGTGAATATCGACGGAAGCCACGTTGCCTCCATTGAAATTCCTGACCAGTACTGGAATGGTGCTGCCGACGTGACCTTCACCTGCACTGACCCGGAAGGCGCTTCCATCAAGCAGAAGGTCACCTTTGCTGTGAAGTCTATCAATGATATTCCGGTCTTCAAGAAGATTCCTGATCAGACTGTTGAAGAAAAGACTGAACTTTCCTCCATTGTTCTCGATGAATACGTTTCTGATGCAGACCATCCTCTGGAAAAGCTGAAGTTCGAAGTTACCGGCAACAAGGATATCAAGGTTAATATCAATGCCAAGACTCGCGAAGTCTCCTTCAAGACTCCGAACGAACTCTGGAATGGTTCTGAAACTCTGACCTTTACTGCAACTGACCCTGAAGGTGGCAAGGCTTCTTCTACCATGAAGCTTACCGTGAAGTCCATCAATGATGCTCCCGTCATGAAGGATATTCCGGAACAGACCATCAAGGAAAAGGAACAGTTCAAGACTGTTGAACTGGATAAGTATGTAGACGATCTGGACCATGCTAAGGAAAAGCTGAAGTGGACCATCACCGGCAACCGCGAACTCAAGGTTACTGTTGATGCAAACCGCGTTATGAAGGTTGTTCCGCCCACTCCGCAGTGGAATGGTTCCGAAACCCTGACCATCAAGGTCACTGACCCGGAAGGTGCTACTGATGAACGCGCTGTTGCATTCACCGTTGAATCTGTCAATGACGTTCCGCAGTTTGTAAAGCAGGTTGCTCCTCAGACCATCAAGGAAAAGGAACAGTTCCAGCCCATCAAGCTTGGCGAAATGGTTAAGGACCTGGATAACAAGCTTTCCGATCTCGCATTCTCCTTTGAAGTGAAGCCCGCTCCCGGCTCCAAGAAGAAGGAAGCTGGTCTGAATGTTGAAATTGATGCACAGATGGTTGCAAAGATTGTCATTCCGAGCAAGCTCTGGAATGGTGCAGATGAAATCACTTTCACTGTCACTGACCCGGAAGGAGCTAAGGCTACTTCTAAGGCTGTGTTCACCGTCAACTCTGTAAATGACATTCCGGTTCTCAAGAAGGTTCCGGATCAGATGATTAACGAAAAGGAACAGTTCCAGCTCATCAACCTCGCTGAACTGGCTTCTGACGCTGACCACGAATTTAGCGCACTCAAGTGGACTGTTTCTGGCAACAAGAATCTTAAGATTAACATCGATAAGGCTGGCGTTGCCACTATTACCACTCCGAACGAACTCTGGAATGGTTCCGAAAAGGTTCTCTTCACCGTTACTGACCCGGAAGGCGCTTCTGCCAAGTCCGAAGCAGTGTTCACCGTGAAGTCTATCAACGATGCCCCTGTCATGAAGGACATTGCAAGCCAGACCATCAAGGAAAAGGGTGAATTCAAGTCCATTTCCCTGGATGACTTCGTTAATGACCTTGACCATCCGAAGGCAAACCTCAAGTGGACTTTCGCTGGCCAGAAGGAACTGAAGGTTGCAATGGATGCTAAGCACGTTGTGACTGTGACCGCCCCGAACAAGTTCTGGCATGGTTCTGAAACTGTCAAGTTCACTGTCACTGACCCGGAAGGTGCTTCCGACAGCCGTGCAGTCACCTTTACTGCAGAATCTGTCAACGACGCTCCTGTGTTTACCAAGCCCATCAAGGATCAGTCCATTCAGGAAAAGCGTGAATTCGCAATCATCAACCTGAACGACATCGTGAACGATCCCGACCATAAGCCGGAACAGCTGACCTGGAGCTTCGATGTGAAGCCGGGTAAGGGCTCTCCGAAGGGTTATGCTCCGAAGCTCTCCGTTAAGGTTGACGAAAAGCGTATGGCTCGCATCGTTATTCCGGACAAGTATTGGAACGGCGAAGAACAGATTACTTTCACAGTGGAAGACCCGGAAGGTGCAAAGGCTAGCTGCACTGCACTCTTTACGGTGCAGTCTGTAAATGATGCTCCGACCATCGGTAAGATCAATGATCAGACCATCGATGAAAAGGCTGAATTCAAGCCCTTCAACCTGGCTGAAATTGTCAAGGATCCGGATCATCCGTTTGAAAAGCTGAAGATTGAAGTTTCTGGCAATAAGGACCTGAAGGTCTCCGTTGCTAAGAATGGTGAAGTTACTGTGAAGACTCCGAACCCGCTGTGGAACGGTTCTGAAAAGCTGACCTTCACTGTGACAGACCCGGAAGGTGCTAGCGTTAAGGCTACTGCCGCATTTACCGTGAAGTCCATTAACGATATTCCTGTCATGAAGGATATTGCTAACCAGACTATCAAGGAAAAGGGCCAGTTCAAGGCTATTGAACTTGATAACTTCGTTGAAGATCTTGACCATCCGAAGAACAAGCTGAAGTGGAAGATTGAAGGTGCTAAGGAACTGAAGGTTGCCATGGACGCAAGCCATAAGGTTACTGTCACCCAGCCCAACGAATTCTGGCATGGTGCTGAAACTGTCAAGTTTACCGTCACTGACCCGGAAGGTGCTTCTGCATCCAAGAGCGTTACCTTCACTGTTGAATCTGTGAATGATGCTCCTGTCTTCGTTAAGGAACTGAAGAGCCAGTCTATTGACGAAAAGAAGCAGTTCATGACCATCAAGCTGGCAGACCTCGTTAAGGACCCGGACCACAAGCCGGAACAGCTGAGCTGGACCTTCGACGTGAAGCCGGTTAGCGCAGCTAAGGCTCCGGCAAAGAAGGGCAAGAAGCAGGCCGAAGAAAAGGCTCCTGCTGGTGAAACCCTCTCCGTGAAGATTGACAAGCAGCAGGTTGCTACCATCGCTATTCCGAACAAGTTCTGGAACGGTGCTGCTAATATCACCTTTACCGTTTCCGACCCGGAAGGTGCAAAGGCTTCCAAGACAGCTCTCTTCGAAGTGAAGTCTATCAATGACTCCCCGAAGATTACTGAAAAGGCTCCTCAGGGCGAAACCATCCGTGAAGGTGGCCGCTTCAAGACCATCGATCTCTCCAGCCTGGCTTCTGACCCGGATCATCCGGCAACAAGTCTCAAGTGGAGCGTTTCTGGCAACAAGCAGTTGAAGGTGGATCTCCGCAAGGACAATACCGCAATTGTCTCTGTTCCTAATGATCAGTGGTTCGGTAAGGAAACTATCGCATTTACCGTAACTGACCCTGAAGGTGCATCTGCAACTCATAAGATGAACTTCGAAGTCACTCGCGTCAATGACGCTCCGGTGCTCGTGAAGAAGGTTCCTGACCAGAAGATCAAGGAAAAGGAACAGTTCAAGCAGATCAAGCTTGATGAATTCGTCAAGGATCCGGATAACAAGCCCAATGAACTCGTCTGGACTGTTACTGGCAACAAGAAGCTGAAGGCTGAAATCTCTCCGGCCCGTATCCTTACCGTGTCTGCTCCGGATCAGTACTTCTGGTGTGCTCCGGAAACCATGGTTCTCATGGTGAAGGACCCGGATGGCGCAGGCACTTCTCAGACTGTTACCTTCGAGATCACTTCTGTGAACGACGCTCCTGTCCTGAAGGATATTCCTGCTCAGAAGATCAAGGAAAAGGGCCAGTTCAAGGAAATCGACCTGAACAAGTTTGTTCATGATCCGGACCACAAGAACGAACAGCTCAGCTGGGAAGTGAAGGTGGAAAAGGTTGGTGCTGCTCCTGCCAAGAAGCCTGCTAAGAAGGCTCCGGCAAAGAAGGGTAAGAAGGGTGCTAAGGAAGAACCTGCTGCAGAACCGGCCCCGGCTCCGGCAGACGACTTCCAGGTTGAAATTGATAGCAAGAACATTGCTCGTATCAAGATCGCCAACAAGTACTGGAATGGCGAACGCAACGTGACCTTCACTGTGAAGGACCCGGAAGGCGCTTCTGCATCCAAGACGGTCAACTTCCTGGTTGAATCTGTGAACGATGCTCCGGTTATCAAGGAAATTCCTGTTCAGAATATCAATGAAAAGGAACAGTTTAAGCCCATTGATCTTGCTCAGTTCATCTCTGATCCGGATCACAAGTTCGAACAGCTGAAGCTTGAACTTGGCCCGACTCGCGCTCTGAAGGCATCTATCAATGCTAAGAAGCAGCTGGTCGTCTCTACTCCGGACAAGTTCTGGAATGGCAATGAAAAGATCAAGCTCGACGTGTTTGACCCGGAAGGATCTAAGGCATCTACTCAGATTGTCTTTGAAGTGAAGCCGGTTAATGACGCTCCTGTTATTGGCAAGATTGCTGGCCAGAAGATCAAGGAAAAGGAAAAGTTCCAGCCTGTTGATCTTTCCAAGGCTGCAACTGACCCGGATAACAAGCCCAATGAACTGAAGTGGTCTGTTTCTGGTAATAAGGACCTGAAGGTTGATGTGAAGGGTAACCGCGCTATGGTGCTGACCCCGAATCCCAACTGGAATGGTAAGGAAACCTTGACCTTCACTGTGAAGGATCCGGCTGGTGCAAGCGCATCTACCAAGGCAACCTTCGAAGTGACTCCGGTTAACGATCCTCCGACCCTTAAGCCGGTTCAGCCGTTCGTCATCGACGAAAAGAAGACCTTCGCTCCTGTGGACTTCTCCAAGTTCGTAAGCGATCCGGATAACAAGCTGGAAGAATTGGTCTGGACTCTCGATAACGAAACTCCGGCATCCAAGAATGCAAAGAATGCTCCTGCAAAGGGTAAGAAGAAGGGTAAGGCTGCTGCCGCTGCTCCGGAAGTGAAGCATGAACTCATCTTCAATAT
Organism: Fibrobacter sp.; assembly: GCA_045616805.1. GTDB lineage: Bacteria > Fibrobacterota > Fibrobacteria > Fibrobacterales > Fibrobacteraceae > Fibrobacter. The sequence continues at coordinate 88,126 of JAZLHK010000047.1, read as the reverse complement.
TGATGAAAAGGGCGTTCTCACTGTTGAAATTCCGAACAAGTACTGGAACGGTTCTGAAACCGTTGCTGTGAACGTCTTTGACCCGGCTGGTGAAAAGGCTACTGTCAACGTGAAGTTCACCGTGAAGCCGGTTAACGACGCTCCTGTCGTGAAGGAAATTCCTGGTCAGGAAACTCTCGAAGGCAAGTCCTTCAAGCCTATCAAGCTTGACCAGTACGTTACTGACCCGGATAACAAGCCCCATGAAATCAAGTGGAAGGTTACCGGTGCCAAGAATCTTGACGTTATGATTTCTGGCGGCCGTGAAGCTGTTATCAAGCCCAAGAAGCAGGACTGGTTCGGTGAAGAAACTCTCGTGTTCACCGCAACTGATCCGGCTGGTGCAATGGATAAGGCTGTTGCCAAGTTCGTTGTGAAGCACGTAAATGCTGCTCCTGTTATGCGCGATATCCCTGACTATACCATCAAGGAAGACGATAACAAGGGTGTTATTGCCCTGATCAAGCTTGACCAGTTTGCTCGCGATAAGGATCATCGCTTCGATGAACTCAAGTGGACCTTCACCGGTAACAAGTACCTGGAAGTGAAGCATGACAAGTTCAAGAAGACCGTGACCATTTCCCAGCCGCACGAACACTGGAATGGAAAGCCTGAACGCATTACCTTCACTGTAACTGACCCTGAAGGCGCAAAGGCTTCCAAGTCTGCTCTCTTCACTGTTATTCCGGTGAACAATCCGCCTGAAGCAAAGTCCCAGACTTACATGACTCAGGAAGGTGAAACTCTGACGGTTTCCGCATCCGACGGTCTCCTGACTGGTTCTTCTGACCCGGATGGTGAAAAGCCGGTTGCCGTTCAGCTGGTAAAGCGCCCCCAGAATGGTAAGATTGCTCTTAACGAAAAGGATGGTTCCTTCACCTATACCCCGAACAAGGGCTTCTCTGGTCTTGATGAATTCACCTTCAAGATCAAGGATCCGGGTGGACTCTACTCCGCTGTCACCACTGCTGAAGTGAATGTCACCTTCAAGATGAAGGATCTGCGTGCAAGCAGTGCTCCCAAGAAGGCCGAACCTAAGGCTGAAGAAAAGAAGGATGACAAGAAGGCCGATAAGGACGATAAGAAGGGCAAAAAAGGCAAGAAGGGCAAGAAGAAGTAGTTCTTCGGCTATCGAAACCTAGCGTTCCGACATTTAGCTCCGTAACCTCATGGTTGCGGGGCTTTTTGTTTGCCTTTGCCTAGATTGTTGTGAACTTCTCAAGGGTTTCTATGCCAAATGACTTAAATTTGAAAAAAAAGGATAGTGAGAATATATTTATAGATGAGAGATTGGCATTTTTTGGTGGAAGTGTCATTCAAATCTATAAGGATGGTGTTTATGGGAAATCGAATTGGGACATGTTCCCTTTTTACTTCGTTGGTATTTGGTCTTTCTGCTGCAGCCATAAATGCTGCGGAGACTGCTACGCCTTCAGAATACGCTTGGAGTAATGTAAGCATGGGTGGTGGCGGCTTTGTTAGTTCCGTTCTTGCCTCCAATGTGGAACCAAATGTTTTTTACGCTCGTACTGACGTTGGCGGAGCCTACCGTTGGGACGAAACCGGATCCAAATGGGTGTCCATGATGGACTGGGTCGATTATTCTGAATTGGGACTCCTAGGTGTTGAAGCCTTGGCGATTGACCCCTCTACCAAGGGTAAAGTCTACATGATGGCTGGCACGAGCTATTTTAGCAACGGAAGAAGTGCCTTTTTGCGTTCGGAAGACTATGGTAAGTCCTGGGAAGTTCTCTATACTTGGGATGAAGATGGCTTTAAGGGTACTTCCGTAAAGCGTTTTGGAATGCATGGCAACGGTATGGGCCGTGGCAATGGTGAAGCTTTGGCCGTTGACCCCAACGATTCCAAAAATATGTTCTACGGAACACGAAATAAGGGTCTGTGGAAGTCTACGGATAATGGATCAAACTGGACTCATGTTGATGCTTGGACTGCTGCCGCTGGCTCTGATACGACATGGAATGGTTCCGGTTTCAGCTTCGTACAGTATGCTCCGGGTAGTTCCGATGTTATCTTCGCTGGTTTCCTCCGTGAAGGTTCTACGAAGGATAAAACCTTTGAAAATGTTTTCAAGTCTGAAGATGGTGGCGTTACCTGGAAACCGATGCCTATTCCTGATGCCTTGCGTTCTACTGCAGGTGGAAGCATTGTTCGCTTGATGCCACAACGTGCCGTTGTTTCCAAGGATTTCATGGTTGTTACTTTTGCCGATGGTGCTGGCCCGCATTCCATGGGTTGGGATGAAGGCTGGGGGCCTATCTGGGATGGCTTTGGTCGCGGTGCCGTGCTGAAGTGCGATTTGAAGACCGGTACTTGGACAGACGTTTCTCCTGAAGACTATGTCGATGGTGATGGCGATGCTAAGTACGATAATTCAGATTACTCCAAGAGCGAAGAGTACGAATATTTGGTTCCTTATGGTGGTATCACCATGAATCCTAATGACCCCAACGAAATGGTTGTAACCACTGAAGGATATCAAGGACCTCAGTTTTGGTATACTCCTACGAGCGATACCACGGGTAAGTGGAGTGACCAGTGGGGCTCCAATATTTTCCATACCACAGATGGTGGAGAAACATGGGTAGCATCCTTCAAGTATTATTGGATGGAAGGAGGCTATTATCCCACGACTCAACAGATGGATGAAAATGGTATTGGCTGGATGTTTAATGGGTCCATCCATTGGGCAGGAAGTATTGCCATGGACCCCTTCAATCATGACCGTGTCTTCGTAAGTTCTGGTAACGGTATTTTCCGTACCGACAACTTGACTGATTATGAGGTTATTCCTGCAGGAACCTTTGATGAAGAAAAAAACTACTACTATTCCCATGATGAAGCTGTCCAGGGGCAGGTTTGGCATTTCAATGCTCATGGTATTGAAGAAACTGTGCCGTACGAAGTCGTTAGTATCCCTGGAGGTCCTCTCGTAACAGTAATTGCTGACTATGATGGTTTCCGTCATGATGATATTGCTAAATATCCGGCTCATCGTCATTTGACTGCAATGCCGGGTAAGACAATGTCTATCGGTTCCACCTGGAGTATGGCTTACGCACCTAAGAGTGGTAAGATTGTAAAAATGAGTGCTGCCCGATCTGTTGATTTGGCTTCCTCAAATTCCTATAAGCAGATTACGACAATCAGTCCTTTGCAGTTCTCCTCCGACTCTGGCAAGACCTGGACTGGTGAATCTCTGTATGGTGGCCCTACGGATACGGGCATTAAGGAGGGTACTGTTGCTATTTCTACAGATGGTAGTACAACTTTGTGGATTCCTCAATCGGGTTCAAAAAGTGCTTATCGTTATGAAAGTTCTAATTGGACAACCGTATCTGGCATTACTGCAAGCGGCGATGTATTTGCCGTCGGTGACCCTGAAAATGCTGATGTGTTTTATGCATATGAACGCACAACTGGCTCCTTCTTCAAAAGTTCTGATAAGGGTGCAACTTTTGAGAAAATTAGTGAACCTGGCGTAAGTTATGACAAGAAGATCCGCGCTATACCTGGTTACGAAGGTGATATCTGGTTGCCAGTTGCCGTTCGTGATGAAAAGGGAAATCCCAAGAGTGGCTCCCTGAAGCATTCTACTGATGGTGGCAAGACTTGGACGGACGTGGCAGGCCTTACTTACTGCGAAGCTGTCGGATACGGCATCTCCAAGACAGGGAAGGGTTACCCCGCAATTTATGCTTACGGTATAGTAGACAAGACGCTAGGCGTATTCGGTAGCGATGACCAGGGTAAGACTTGGACTCGCGTTAACGATGACGGTCATGAATACGGTGGACTTGCCAATGGTGAATTCGTCATGGGCGATATGAATACCTACGGCGTGGTGTACATGAGTACTGCAGGCCGTGGCATTGCTGCTCGCGTACCTAGCGATTGGAAGATGGGTTCCACAGAATCCGGTGGATCGACGAGCGATATTACTGTTAGCGAGGAAGAACAGAAGAAGAATGAGGAGGATCCTGAAAAAATTCATGCAACTCCGGTTCGTCTCGCTTCTGTAACCTATTCTCATGGCAACTTGAATATTATCCTAAACGGCTCTGTTGCCAATGTTCAAATTTTTGACATGCAGGGAAAGCTCCTTTCCAATAAGGTGATTAGCCAAAACGCAACTATTCCTTTAAAAGAATTGGTTGGAGCGAAGGGTAACTTCTTTGTTCGCATTGATGATGGCAAGCGTGTAATTTTCAATAATCGAGTGATTATCAACCGCTAAAGGTTGTACAGAAACAAAAAAAGGTCCGCTGGATTCGGACCTTTTTTGCTTTATTTTTTGATATGACTATGTTGACTTAATAAAAAAGAAGAGACCCATTTAGGGTCTCTTCTTTTAAAAGCGGACGATTAGACTTGTTCGCGAATCTCTCGGCTTAGTCTTCCTCTACCGGCTTCTTGGAAAGCTGCTTTCTTCTGATCGGGTCAAGCTCGGTCTTGCGGAGGCGCAGCACTTCCGGAGTGACTTCGATGCATTCGTCTTCGTTAATGAAGGTGACGCATTCTTCCAAAGTCAGACGGCGGTACGGAGTCAGCTGGATCATGTCGTCTGCGGACTTGGAACGCATGTTGGTAAGATGCTTACCCTTGGTAACGTTCACGGTGATGTCCACGTCACGGTTGTGTTCGCCAACGATCATACCCGGATAAACTTCCGCACCCGGTCCGATGATGAGGTAGCCACGGTCTTCCAGGTTGGAAAGAGCATAGCTTGCTGCTTCGCCCGGTTCCTTGGCAATGAGCACGCCGTTGATACGGGCGGGAATTTCGCCCTTGTACGGTTCGTATCCCTTGAAGATGGACTGGCTGACAGCGTAACCCTTGGAGAGGGACAGGAGTCTGGGACGGATACCGATAAGACCACGGGAAGGAACGAGGAATTCCAGGGTGACGCGGTCGTTGTCGTCGGTGGTCATGTTGGTCATTTCGCCCTTACGGGTCTGAATTTCCTGGATGCAGGCGCCGCTGTATTCACTGGGAACTTCAACCTTGAATTCTTCAACCGGTTCCAGGAGCTTGCCGTTTTCGTCGTTATGGAAAATCACCTGGGGAGAACCGATGGTGAATTCGTAAAGTTCACGACGCATATTTTCGACCAGGATGGTCAGATGGAGAATGCCACGGCCAGAAACCTTGAAGTTGGAAGCGCCGTCTGCCTTTTCCACCAGGAGGGCGGGGTCAGCCATGTGGGCGCGTTCCAGACGTTCCTGGAGCTGGTTACCGGTCATGAACTTGCCACCATACTTACCTGCAAGGGGAGAGGTGTTCACGGTGAACATCATGGAGATGGTGGGCGGGTCGATATGAATACGGGGGAGTTCCACCGGATTGGCAACAGCGGACAGGGTGTCGCCAATGTCAAAGTTGTCGAAACCTGCCAAGAGAACGATGTCGCCCGGACCAGCTTCTTCAACCGGCTGGGGAGAAAGGCCATCGTAGCGGAGAACCTTCTGGAGACGGACGTTCTTGAACTTTCCTTCAACGGTGGACTGAGCCACGGTGAGACCCGGCTTGAAGATACCGTTCTGGACGCGGCCCACGGCCAAACGACCGAGGAAGCCGGAGTATTCCAGAGAAGTAATCTGCATCAGCGGTTCGGCGTTCGGATCGCCCTTAGGAGCCGGGATGCGTTCGATGATCTTGTCCATGAGGATGGAGAAGTCGCCATCCGGGTCTTCCATTTCGGCCTTGCAGATACCGCGGCGGCCGGAACCGAACACCTTGTCGAAGTCCAGCTGTTCTTCGGTTGCATCAAGTTCGCAGAATAGGTCAAAGACCTTGTCCAGAGCGCCATGAGGATTGCAACCGTCACGGTCGATCTTGTTCACGACGACGATAGGAATGAGGCCCATCTGAAGAGCCTTCTGGGTCACGAAACGGGTCTGGGCCATAGGACCTTCGAAAGCGTCCACCACCAGAATCACACCGTCAACGGTACCGAGAACGCGTTCCACCTGGCCACCGAAGTCGGCATGCCCCGGGGTATCCACGATGTTCACGCGGTAGCCCTTGTACATCACGTTGGTGTTCTTGGAAAGGATGGTAATGCCGCGTTCGCGTTCCAGGTTGTCGGAGTCCATCACGCGTTCGTTGACTTCTTCACCTTCGTGGAAAGTTCCGCACTGCTTGAGGAGCTGGTCCACCAGGGTTGTCTTACCGTGGTCAACGTGGGCGATGATGGCTACGTTTCTGATTTTAGATTGATCCATAGGGCCTTCTCTTATATAGAAAGGTTAATTTTTTGCGCCCAAAGATAGAAAAATGCCTTATATATGGCAAGTTAGCCGTGAGTTTTGAGTGTTGAGTAATGAGCTTTGGACGTAGCTTTTTGAAATTTGAATAAGGTTGATTTGGATAAAAGGCGTCCTCTCAAGGCTCATGGCTCATAACTCATTGCTTTTTTGTTATATTTGTGTCACTATGGCAAAGAATATTGATGATTTTGATGATGAAGATTTGGACGAAGAAGCCCTCGAATCCTTTGACGATGGTGAAGAGTCCTCTCCGGTTGTTCGAGACTATAGCGAAAGGCGTATTCTGATCTGGGAAGAAGACGATGCTCGCCGTAATGCTTGCCTCGAAGTTCTAAGCGACCTTTTGGTTGGTGCAACACTTAAGGCAGTAAAGACTGAAGCAGAAGCAACAGAAGAAATTGATAATGATGACTGGGACACTTTTGTGGTGGATTTCTATACAGAGGGTGTCTCTAGCAGTGATTTCATCAAGAGCGTGAACAACTATCCGGGTTCCATCCTGGTTGCTATCAACATGGCTCCGCTGACCTTGCCCGATGAACGCGATCCGTCCAAGACGGAGCTTCTCCGTCGTCTATTTGACATGGATAGGCCTGCAGCTCAGCTTCACGGCTAAGTTTGAATTGAAACGTTTAGGAGAACGTCACCCAGAGGGTGGCGTTCTTTTTTGTGAGGAGATGGCTTTGCGTACTAGTTGCAGTAGCCGATGATTCCTGGAGAGGGAATTCCCTGACACCAGTTTTCTGGATTTTCTCGATCATTCCATTGATCTAGATTCAGCTGCGTGCTCTTGCTAGTGGATGCCGATGTGGATCCAATAGGAAGCGCAGTGGTATGCAGACTGTCAATTTTACCGTAATACAGTGAATCTAGAATTGTTCCGTCGCAATGGAATACAATGGATGCTGCGGTTCCGGAATTGGACTTGAGAAAAATGGGAACTGCGGTCGTGTTTTGGTATTCCATAGGTACATTCTCGTTTGTGTCAATGCTCAGAACAAGAACCTGACGTGGGGGAAGAACCTGATCCACAATGGATGCGCCATCCTTTGCGTCGACAGTTTTGCCGATGGCGCAATTTTCCAGGCGCAGGGAATCGTTGCTACCGTTGTAGAGTTCTATAAAACCGTAGGTGCCAGAATCCTTTGCTACGGGAGTGACCAGGAATTCGCTGATGACGATGTCGTTTATCTGAGGCTTTCGCGTGGAGGCCGGTAGTGTAGCGTTCATTAGCATTTCAACTTCATCTGCAAGCCTAAGTGCGATAGAAACCTTACTTCGAAGAGACTTTATCTGTAATTCTGGAATGGGGGCGTTCTCGTCCAGGGTAAAGGAATCCTCGACGCGATAAATTTCCGTTCCGGATTCATCATTCAAGGCCAAGGTGATGGAGTATTTTTTACCCAGTTCTAGAGTGCCGCTTTTGAAAACGGCTGTAGAACCTGCAATTTCCATGGGGTAGGCGTATGTATTTTCACCATCGTTTAATGTAAGGGTGCCGCTTGTAATTCCTGCGGTATTCCCAAATCCCAAAGGAATTTCAACGTAGACGAAGCCTACCAGGGCATGCATCTGAATATCTAGATTGACGTTGGAACCAGCCTCCAGCTTTGCTGTGATTTCTCCGGTTTGCATTAGACTGCCGTTGGCATAAAGCTTGGCACTAAACAACCACTGATTGCCTGGAAATAGGTCCAGTTCCATGTATGGCCTGTTTGGATCAGTAACGAAGTGAAGAGTATCCGCTCCTTGGCAGTCCAAAACCAGGCTGTCAATCAGAGGCGTTGAACTGTAATTCATCTGGAGAGCGACTTTTGCTGTGTTTGCGTCCTGAAAAATGTCTGCACCAGAGGTTCCTCTGTCCTGGGAACAGTTGATGGTAGTTAATGTGCAGATTGAGAATGCCATCGCAGTAACGGTGGACTTGATTTTACTGTTAGGAATCATCTATACCTCCTGTGGTTTTGAGTCCTTATCTATAGACGGACTTAAGGAGGTTTTTGTTCCTTTTTTTGTCAAAAAAAATGAAAAATTGCGCTGTTATAACTTCAATCGTTGTTTTCCGCCGGCTTGGCGTTGGCTTTGGAGCTTTTCTGCACAACTTTTGTCCTGTCTCAGTATTTTTACGAGGGCGCTTGGACTGATGTTAAAAGCCTGTGCTGCAGCCTTTGTGTCGCCTTGCTTGGTGGCCATGATGTCAAAGACGTGGGCTACAAACAGTGGGAATAGGGCATTGCTTGTTTGAATATGCCCATTACTGCCAGGAAAGGGGATTTCCACGGCAGGAGGGGTTTCACGAACCTTAAGAGCAAGGGCCATCTGCATACGATGCAGCGCATGGACCCGATTTTCATGGGCGCTTCTCCCTTCGCAGGATTTGATTTCTAAATTGTATTCCCGTAAGTTGAGCTGAACGCCGGTATTGGTCTTGTTGCGGTGCTGTCCGCCGGGACCACTTCCCTGAAACCCCTTCTGGGTACAGGCGGAAAGCAGTTCGTCCAGGGACATTCTAAGATAGGTATCGCGATGCATACTTTGAAAGATAAAATTCTTTTGCCTCTTGTGGCTGCAGTTTCCTTTGGCTTGTTTGCCTGTGCAGGTTCTGCCGATGGTCAGAATGGTTCTGTCATGCAGAATGCTCCCCAGAATGCCCAGGAAAAGGATGCTCGCGTTCAGGAACGTGCCATGGACAAGCAGACGGCACTGGAAAACACGTTCAACGGTTTTATTTCCGCTGTTCGCAATGGGGCTAGCGCCGAGGAACTTTATGGATTCCTGACGGATACATCGGAATACTGGTTGGACACTCTGGAAAATCACGCTCGCATCTACACGTCAGAACAGTTGGATACATGCCAGTTCTACGAAGCATACAGCATTATCCTTTATCGCCTCTATGAACGTGAGCACCTGTGGCAGACGGAAGATGACCGCATGCTTTATATGATTCTGAGCAAGAGCGGTATGCTTGACCGTTTGACCAACCTTAAACTTGGTCCCATGAAGGTGAAGAATGACCGCGGAAGCATAGGCCTTGCCAATAGTCCCGATGTTCCCATTATGATTTTTGAATGGGATGATTCTGTATGGAAACTGGATCTTGCACAAACCCTGCCCCTGATTACGAAGGGTATTGAATCCATTGCTGTAAAAAAGAACTGGACAAATAAGAAATTGGCTCTTTACTGGCTGGAAAAGGAATACCACATGACCTATTCCCGCCTGGACGATAGCCTCCTTGAACCTATCGGATTCTAGTGATGAGAAATCTGTTTTCTTCTATTCTTTTGTTTGTTGCGGTGACAGCACTGCCGTTGCTTGCTGCTCCGGCCAAACTTGTGGGAGCGGTAGATTCCAAGACAGCTTTTAGCGGAGACCGTCTTTTCGCCGTTCTGGATTCTGCTGGCGGTTCCGGTACCTGGATGGAATGGGATGTGAACGGGGTTCGTGATCCTGCTGTGATGTATGCTCTGGATCCTTTGCTGAAGCAGAAAGACAAGCCGGAAATGATTTGGCTTCTTTCTGAACGTACCGTTCCTCTGTTGGCAGTTCTTATTCCCAAGGGGGCAGGGGAGGTGATTGCCTTTTACGAAGTCTCGAAACTTGATGCAAAACCTGTGGCACTGTCCCTGAATAAGGTCTTGACGCCCAAGGTTGTTTTCCGCGATTACCAACAGGTTTCTGAAGGTGAATTTGTACACCTGGACAAGCCTAGCCTGAAGGTTCAGGCCAATGATAAGCGCATTCGATTTACCTATAATAAACCCGATGCCACGCCCTTGCGATTCGACCCTGATTTTAGCAAGAAAACTTTTGTGGAAAAGCGCGGGGAAGTGCGAGACTATATGGATTTTCTGAAGTACGAGTATTCCCTTATGCTAAGAGCGTTTGTACAGTCCACCCGTGGCATGTTTAACTGGCAGCCCTGGCACTGGTACATGCCGGAATGGTATTCAAAGGGTTTTATTACAGAAAAGGAGCTGGAAGCCATTCTGTCGAAGGGGGTAAAACCGGAAATGTTTACCGTTTTCAAGATGAAGGCTGCCGGTGGAGAAATGATTGAGATGAGAACCAGCGGAAACGGTTTTGTAGAGATGCTGGTAACTAGTCCCTAGGGTTTCTTTTTTCTAGTTTGATATCGTGATAAGTTCCTATAAGAAGATAATTCCGTTTCTGATCCTCCTGCTAGGCGGTTTTGCAACTGTCATGGCAGCAGATGTTCTTGAGGATTCTCCTTCAAAATTCCTTTTGCAGGATAAGGTGGACGATAGGTCTGTCTATCCCTGCATGGACGAAGAAGGGGCTGTGAAGGACGGTTACCGTTTTTCTCCTGAGTTTTCTACTTATCTGGAAGGTAATAGCGTTCCTTTCCGTAAGTATCGCCTGGCAGTTCCTGGGAATGGGGTGCCGGAAGTATCCCTCTCGGATGTGAAGACTGTCTCGCTTGGCAAAGCCTTCTGTAAGGATGAAAAGCTGTCCTTTGGCGGAATCAATGTGTCGAGGCCTGTGTTTAAAGATGGTCTCTGGATGGTGGATGTCCTGGTTCCTCTTTATGAACGTTCTGGAGCTTCTGTAGCTTTAAGGACGGATTATAAGCTGAATGTTTCCTACGGGGCGGCGGGAGCCGGTGTGAACCCCGGCTCGCGTGCGGTTGCACGAGTGGACAATCCCAAGGCTGCAGCACGCTTCGGCGTGAACCGCGCTTCTGCCCGTAAGGCTCTACGCCGATCCGCCGCCAGCGAACTCTCGGATGTTCAGTTCCTTGCTCGCATTTTTGTGGGTGACAAGAATATTGCCACAAATTCCGAGGACGGCCTTTATGCTGTAGATTATGCGGCAGTTCGTTCTGCGATGCAGATGCTTGGGCGTCAGAAAGATATTGATGGCATTCCCGTGGAAAAAATTCGTCTGTACGGAGCTTCTCCGGATACCCTGCCTGATATGGGGCCAGGCGCCAGCTTAAGAAATCCTGATCAGCTTTTTGAAATACCTATCGAAATCCGTGACCATTCCGGAAATTCAAGTGCTCCCAATGGCATATTTGACAATGGGGATACCTTGCTCTTTGTGGGGTATGGAAACAGCATCTGGAAACGCTGCGATCGGGAAGATTCGAAATATGTGAATGGAAGTATGGATTATTTTCATTCCTACTCTCCTTACTCCTTTTATCAGGGATTCCTGCTTGGCTGGTCAGAAAGAGGTGCTGGAGCTAGGCTGAAGAATGTTGCAACGCCTGCTGGATCCGCAAAAAAAGTTGAGTGGATGCGTTATGTTCGCGCGGAAAAAGACGTTTATCTGCGAGACTCCTATTTCGGCAAGGATTTGGAATGGGAATCGGAAACTGGAAAAGAATGGTTCTGGTATTGGCATTCCAGGCTTGACTCCACGACGGTTCCCAATGCAGAGCTGTCCATGGCTCAAACGAAGAATTTAGATGGTTTTATTTCTGGTGGACGTCAGTACGTTGCGCTCAGTTATTATCCTTACCGTTCAGTTTGGGCGTCCTCTGCAGAAAGGCCGAGTGATCAGATTTCGAATATAAGCTTGTCTGGTGCTTCGTATAGCGAACGAATGAAAGGTGTTTCCTTCAAGTTCAGTGTTAATGGAAAGGAGTATAAAAAGGCCCAGTCCGTTCTTATGCCGGGAGGGAACTTTAGAATTGATTTTCCGGGATTGAAAGCTTCCGATAACGATTATAACTTGGTCATGTTGCCCAATGCGGTTCAGTATGATCGCTTTGATGGTTATACTGTAGCCTATCAGTGGAACCCTAAGGCGGATTCTTCTGAATGGCTGTTGCCAGGCAAGGTTGGGGGCGTTATCGAAATTCCTATGAGTTCGTCAAATGTGCAGGTGATGAAATTTGTGAATTTTGAACCTGTCGGTAATCTGTCCTTTGCGAAGGGCGTTGCAAAAGATAGTGTGTCTGCTGAAGATGATGTTCGCTACTTGGCCTACCGCAGCAATGTTTACAAGGCTCCAGCAAAGATTGAGGCAGTTCCCCTTCACAATAGTAATGTTATCTCGGATATTTCGAAGATTAATTCAGCTACAGAATATCTGATTATCTCTCCTGAGGAATTCCTAGATGCTGCCGTGGCCTTGGGCAAGTTCCGTTCGGAAGGTGATGCCGTAAAGTCCTTTGCTGTGACGGTTGTTTCTGTTGATGATATTTATAACCGTTATACGGGTGGTACTCTTTCACCGATAGCCATACGAAATTACATAGCGTATGCGTATGACGTGTGTCCGTCCCTGAAATATGTGTTGCTTGCAGGCTCGGGACATTTTGACTACAAGCAGATTAATGCAAAATTTGCCAAGAACTTTATTCCGCCTTTTGAAAAGGAAGATGCTGTAACTGAAGATTTTTATGCTGCATTAGATTCTGGGGAAATTGTTCGTTATGGATCGTATGATCTGGATGTTGCTGTTGGTAGATTGCCTGTCTCATCAACGGTAGAGTTTGCAAACTATATAGAGAAGGCCAAGGATTACGATCGCATTGGGTCGTTTGATCATTCATCCTGGCGTTCAACACTACTGCTTTCTGCTGATGATGCAAAAAATGGGTCAAGTATTGACCATACTCGTCATACTGTTTTACAGGAAGGCGTTGCGCTTGCTTTGGATAGCTTGTTTAGTCGTTTGAAGTTCAGATGGAATTTGAAGAAAATATATCTATTGGATTACTTTGCCGATGCTGCAGGACAAAAAAATGAGGCCACAAATGATTTCATAAATGTCTTAAATCAAGGTGCCTTGATGACAACCTATTTTGGTCATGGTTCCATGACGGATTGGGCTGGTGAAGGCCTACTAAAGCCGAGTTATATTCCTAGGTTAAACAATAGGAAACGCTATACTGTTCTAAATTCATTCTCGTGCACTGTTGGACGCTTTGATGAGGGAAAAAAGCGTTCCCTTTCGGAAGAGTTTATTTTGGCTAATGGCGTTGGCTCCATTGTGTCTATTGGTGCCGCAAGAGAAACTTTTGCAACCTACAATGTTGAATTTGCAAGATCTTTTATGCTCAATGCTCTTGGAAAGAAAATTGTGAGTTTGGGAGATGCTTTCGTTGATGCAAAGAATAGGGTGGCATCCAGTTATTCTCGCCATCGCTACAATAATGAACATTATGTGTATATCGGTGAACCTGTGGTGCAAATGCCTTTGCCGATATTGAAAATATCCTTGGATCAGCCACTGGATACTGTGAAAGCCTTAGATAAGATGAAAATTTCAGGCTCAGTTTCTGGATTGGACAATGGCTATATCGATGTTTCATTGCGTGAAGGGCGATTTAAAAAACGTATTTCTCAGGATGTTGATTTGGATTCTGTAGATGTCATCTATAGCGGAGCTTTAATTTATTCAGAAGAATTGCCTGTTAAGAATGGACGATTTGAAACAGAATTTGTAACGCCTAAAAAGATTGCTTTTGGAGATTCTTCAGCTGAGTTTTTTGCTTGGGCCTATTCTCCAAACGAACGAAATATAGGTCGAATACTAAATGATAATCTGCATATATCTGGAATTTCCTCTTATGCAGATTCGATTAACGATAAAGTTCCTCCATCAGTACAGATACAGCCTTGTTATGCGTCTGGAGCCCAAGCTCCCTATGCGGATGATCAATTTATCAAGTTGCAGGCCCCTGCTTGTATTCAGATTGTGGTTGAAGATTCTACAGCATTGGATTATAGGGAGGAAGCCGATGAAGGTATTTCCTATGAAATAGCAGGTGTTGAAGATGCTACCCATCCGTATCCTTATATTGAACAAACTTCAAAGCGTGCCGTATTTCGTAAGACCTTTACGGCTGAAGCTTACCCCAATGGAAGGTATACCTTTAAAGTTCGCGCGTTGGATGTTATTGGAAATGCTTCTGTGAAAAAGCTGAATGTTGAAATCACTGGAGAAATGAAGGAAGGTCTGGCGGACGTATTCAATATTCCAAATCCTGTAGGCAAGAAGGGGACGACCTTCTATTTCAAGAACCTGGCTACTGACAGAAAATCTAATGTGGATATTTTCATCTATGATCAGAATGGAAAGTTAGTGAAGGTCCTTAAGAATGCGGTTTCCGGTGTAACTCACTGGGATGGCCGGGACAACCATGGTCGTAAACTTGCAAATGGACTTTATCATTATGCGGTTCGCAGTGAAGTGGCTGCGACGGATAACTTTAAGAAAAAATCATTTACTAAAAAACAAAAATTGTTGATATCGAGGTAAAGAAATGGATTTACGCGAAAAGCCTGGTAAAGTGCAGAAGATTCTCGAATTCGCTTTGCGTCTTCGATTGATTTTTGTTGTTTTGCTGGTTATAATTTCGGTAACTTTTGTGGCAACAAACATGCAGATGATGGAATCCTTGCCGCTGGGGGCTTCCGAGGCTTTAGGCATGTGGCTTGCTGGTGCCGAAGGTGCAACATGGGAATCCGCACGCTATCTTGGGGTTGCTGCCATTACCATGTTTGTGCTATGTTTTGTCTTTGGTGGAGTTCGTAGTGGTATCGGAAGCATAATATCATGCGCTCTTTTTGTTGGTTCACTTTTGGCACTTGGCGGCTCTGAAGGCATTCAGCTGATCTTCTTTGCTGTATTTGCTGTTATAGCCCTAGTTCTTCTTCTGGTAGCTAAGTGGAGCGTTGCCTGTGTTCTGTTCCCCTTTGCTCTTTCCTGGCTTTTGCTGACGGGTTTTGTTGCCTGGTTCCCTCTGTCTCAGGATGTGTCCTGGCTGGTTTGGGCGGTTCTTAGTGCTGTTGGCTTTTCTTGCACGATTTCCTTTGCGCTTGCAGCGGGGAAGGAACTGGGCGCTGGAGCTCCTCAGGCGGGTGCTGTGGTGAAAGCAGGGAAGAAGATGCTTTTGCCTGTAACTCTTTCTAGCGCATTGGCTCTTGCTGCTCTTACCGTTGATATGCAGGTTGTTGGCGGAGCTCAGATTGCTTCTGCAGCAGTCCTTTGGATTGCCTTCGTCGTTTGGTTCTTCGGCTTTACCTATGGAACGGCTTCCTTTGCGCCTTGGGAACGTCTCCGTTCCGGTTCCCGCCGTGTAGAAATGAAGGATAAGAAAAAGAAGACTGTAAAGAAATGATGTAGCAAAATCGTTTTATGTAAAAAAAGAGCAATCAAGCTTGGCTTGATTGATCTTTGCTTTTCGTTAAGCGAGGAGTGCTCGCCTTAAGCGATATGGCGCTATTTTGTAGCGCACATCGTGCGGCTCGGCAATGCCGATTTGAACAAGTTCAATCGGCGCTGCACTCGCCTTAAGCGATGTTGAGAGATTGTTCGCGGATGCACTCCACTTCGTTCTTCAGCTCGATGGCGAGGGCGGCGATGTCTGCATCCTGGCACTTGGTTCCCAAGGTGTTTGCTTCGCGGCCCATTTCCTGAAGGATGAAACCCAGGTTCTTACCCTGCGCGCCACCTTCCTTGAGGGCATTGAGGAACAGCTTGTTGTGGCTCTTGAAGCGGGTGATTTCTTCGTGGATATCCAGCTTGTCGGCCATGATGCATGCTTCCTGCAGCAGGCGAACTTCATCGATTTCGGAATCCTTCAAAAGTACATTGATGCGGTCGCGGAATTTTACTTTCCAGTTCTCAATACGCTTGGGGTCAAGCACTTCGATCTTGGAAAGGACTTCATTCAGGTGGTTTACGCGAGTCGTCAGGTCAGCTGCAAGATTTGCTCCTTCCTTGGCGCGCATTTCATTCACTTTGTCCAGAGCCTTGTTCAGTTCATCAGCCAGGTGCTTTTCTAAAGCTTCGGCATCGGCACCGCTGTCGGTAAACTGTAAAATTTCAGGCAGGGCCATGATGTTTTCCAGTTTGATTTCGCCAGAAATTCCGAACTTGGCCTGCATTGCCTTTGTGATTTCTACGAATTTGGCAATAGCCTGTTCATTGTAAGATACGGGAACGTTGCCGCTGGTGCCTGCGCCCAATGTGACGCTAAAAATCACGGATCCGCGAACCAGTTTTTCCTTTATCTGGTTTTTGAAAGTGTTTTCAAGATAGGCCAAATTTTTGGGAAGCTTGCAGGAAATATCCAAAAAACGATTGTTGACGCTACGGACTTCAATCACACAAGGAGCGCCCTGGAACATGGACTCGCTCTTGCCAAAACCGGTCATCGATAAAATTGCCATAATCAGTACCGAGCTCGCGCTTCGCGCTTTGAGGTATGAGGTCGCTCGCGTTGCTCGCTTTGAGGTTTAACATTCTGCGCTTTCGCGCATCTTTATAATTTCATGCCTGAGGAACAATTCTCTAGCTCGTTGCTCACAGCTCATAGCTCATTTCTTACTAACCATCGCAATGACGTGCTCGGCGCCAAAGTTCTTCAAACCAACTGCGGTTAGGACCTTGCTCATCATCTGTTCGTTCTGGAAAGCCATTTTTTCAATCTTCAGGCCTTCCTTTTCACAAAGAGTATAGAAATCCTTTACGGTAAGCAGACGGATATTTGGCGTATTGTACCATTCGTAGGGTAGTTCCTTGGACTTGGGCATACGGCCATGAAGCATCAGGGAACCACGGGCAGACCAGTGCCCGAAATTGGGGAAGGTGACGATTACTCGCTTTGCTACGCGAAGTATTTCGTTGAGCAGGGAAACTGGATCGCGAATTTCCTGGATGGTACGGTTGATGATGGCGTAGTCATAACTGTCGCTTTGGATGTCGGAGATTCCGCGTTCATCCAGATCTCGCTGGACCACGGGAACATCATTTTCCAGACAGCCCAAAATGTCCTTCAGGTTCTTTTCAATGCCCATTCCGCTCGCATTTCTGGTTCGGCGGAGGTAGTCGAACAGTTCGCCACTGCCGCAGCCCAGATCCAGTACACGGCTGTTTTCCTTTACCAGGGAACCAATGAGCTTGAAGTCCTGTTCGTTGTGGAATACGGGGACTGTCTGGGTTCCGTCCTGTGCAACAATCTTGCTGTCCAGGAATCGTCCAACGGCTTTTCCCAATTCACCAACTTCAATTAGGAAACCATCGTGACCGAACTGGGTGTCCATTTCAAGACTGGTAACTTGCTTTCCTGCTGCAATTAGGGCGCTGGTAATGCGCCGTGATTCATGGGGCGGGAACAGCCAGTCCGTGGAAAGGTTGACATTTAGAACTTCTGCCTGAACATCCTTGAATGCATTTTCCAGGGAACCGTATTCAGTTTCAAGGTCAAAGCAGTCTGTGGCATGAGCAATATGCAGGTAGCTGTTTGCGTCAAAGCGGTCAACGAACTTTGCACCCTGATAGCGGAGATAGCTTTCCAGGGGCAGGTCCAGGTCGAAGGGTGTGCTATAGGTGAGTGAATGGTTCTTGTGCTCGTGATCCTGAGCTCGCTTGAACTTCTTCTCCATGCCAACGGCGCTGAGATAGGTGATGTGTGCCAACTTGCGGGCGTTTGCAAGACCGATATCCGGTTTCACGGGCTGATCGTAATAGTCGCCGTTGTTGTAGTTGGGATCCTGGGTAATCACGTCACGGGCAACAATTTCAAAGCCGAGAGCCTGGCTACTAAAGCGGGGGGAGGTTGCAATGATGATGCAGCGCTTGACCAGTGCAGGATAGTAAATGGCCCATTTCATGGCCTGGAAACCACCCATGGAACCACCTACGACGCAATACATACCCTTGCAGCCGAGCCCGTCAAAGAGTTCCTTTTGGGCGTGGACCATGTCACCGATGGTGATGGTGGGGAAGGATCCCCCATAAGGTTTGCCTGTGCGGGGATTGATGCTTGCAGGGCCTGTGGAACCCTTGCAGCCGCCTAGAATGTTGCTGCAGACCACGAAAAATTTATCTGTGTCAATGGCCTTGCCTGGGCCAATAAGGGCATCCCACCAACCGGGTTTCTTGTCGTCGGTGGAATAGTAACCTGCTACGTGAGCGTCTGCGGTCAAGGGAGAGCAGACCCAGATGACGTTGTCCTTGGCTTCGTTTAACTTGCCATAAGTTTCATAGCAGATATCCAAGGCAGGGAGAGTCTTGCCATTTTCTAGCAAAAAACCTTCATCCCCAAAATCCTTGTTGAAATTCTGGGGAATAACCGGGCAAAGACTACCATTATGCAAAAATTCACTCATATGCATAAAATGTAGTAAAACGCCTAAAATAGGGCAATCAATTATTGTTATATTATTTATTGATATGGCAAATTTTGATTCCAGAGCCCAAGTTGTGCAATTGCCCAAGTTCTTAGATGAACGTGGTAATCTGAGTGTATTGGAATCACAGAAACAGGTGCCGTTCAATTTTAAACGCTGCTACTGGATCTATGACGTTCCCGGAGGTGAACTCCGTGGTAGCCATGCATTTAGAAACCAGCACGAAATTATCATTGCCCTTTCAGGGAGCTTTGATGCAGTCATTCATGACGGTGTAGAAGAAAAACGTTATTCTCTTAGCAGGTCCTACTATGGGCTGTATCTTCCGCCCATGCATTATCGCACCCTGGACAATTTCTCTACAAACTCCCTGGCTCTGGTGGTTTCGTCTACGGCATATGACGAAAGTGACTATATCTGGGAACGAGATGAATTTTGCCAGATGAAAAAGTCCTGGGCTCCAGCAGACGTGATAGCTCTGCCTTTGGCTGCTGGGACTTCTCTGGATCTTGCTGCAGTTCGTAATGCGACCATTGATGATTGTAAACTGATGACGCTTCCTCGTCATAGCGAACGTTCCGGCAGTTTGACATCCATCGAAAATTCAAAGGACATACCCTTTGACGTAAAGCGCATTTTTTATCTGTATGATATTCCGGGTGGTGAAAATCGCGGAGGACATGCCCATAAGGAATGTCACCAGATGTTGGTGGCCGCAAGCGGCGCGTTCGATGTGAAGGTATCCGATGGTGTGAACGAGAGAATTTATCGTTTGGATAGACCGTACTATGGCCTCCACATACCTCCCGGAGTATGGGCTGAAGAATTGAATTTTTCATCGGGGTCCATTTGTCTTGTGCTTACATCTCATGAGTTCAACGAAAGTGATTACTGGCGTGAGTATGGTGATTACCTTAAGTTCAAGAAGGCATAAATGGCTTGGGTTGAATTAACCGCTCACGACTATCATCAGCATTTTCCCTGTCCCAAAGCATGTTATTTGCGGTCGGATTTCAATATGCTGAATGCTTCCAAGGTGGAGTCGGTTCGTTTTTTTGCTTATGAATCTCCTGCAAATTTAGGCGATTTGCGTCTTGGAATTGTAGTTGGTGAGCGGAATGATCAATGGCATTCTCCGTTTTCCGCCCCCTTTGGTGGTTTTGCCTATAAGGAAGATGTATCTGTTGAAGATATTGATTCTTCCATACGAGAGTTTTTTGAATTTGCCAGGGAAAAACATCGATCGCTTCATATAGCCTTTGCACCTGTCTTTTACGATAAGTCCTTCTTGTCCAAGTGCGTTTCAGCAATGTTTCGTGCAGGTTTCAGGTTGTCGTATACGGACCTTAATTTTGCATTTGATCTAAGTGTAAATCAATACGAAAATTTGCTAACGAAACGTATGGCCCGCCGAAATTTAAAGACAGCCCTTTCCCTGAATTATGAATTCCGCAAGGAAGATTCCCCTGAGGGAATGGCTGTTGCCTATGATGTCATTCGTCAAAATCGAGAATCCAAGAATTATGACTTGAAGATGACCTTTGATGCGCTGCAAAAAACGGCGACATTGGTCCATGTGGATTATTTTACGCTTTACTTGGATAAGGTTCCAATTGCTGCGGCAATTGTTTATCGTGTTTCTCCAAAGATTGCGCAAGTCATTTACTGGGGCGATGTTCCTAATGACGGGAAAAGCCGTCCCATGAATATGATTGCCTATAAGACCTTTGAATTTTATAAAGCCGCAGGATTTGAGTTCTTGGATGTAGGACCTTCTTCCATTGAAGGTATCCCTAACGTAGGACTTTGTTCCTTTAAGGAAACTATAGGCTGTTTTGTTGATCTTAAGTATGTGTTTGAGAGCTAGGGAATGATTCCGTTTCTTGATTTAAAACAGATAAATGCTCCCTACATGGGCTTGCTGAAAGAGGCTGCAGCTTCCGTTGTGGAATCTGGCTGGTACATTCGTGGTCAGTACTGCAATCTTTTTGAAAAGGAATTTGCCGAATATTGCGGAGTAAAGTATGGTGTAGGTGTTGGCAACGGTCTTGATGCACTGACCTTGATGCTCCGGGCTTCTATGGAGCTTGGTCGCTTAAAAGAAGGTGACGAAATTTTGGTGCCATCCAACACGTATATTGCTACGATTCTTGCTGTTAGCGCTGCTGGTTTGAAGCCTGTGCTGGTAGAACCGGAACTAGAAACCTTCAATATAGATCCTCGAAGGCTTGAGGAATGTTGTGGCGATAGAACTCGTGGGATTCTCGTTGTTCATCTGTACGGCCGTCTCTGTCAGATGGACGCCATATGTAACTTTGCAAAACAGAAGAATCTGCTTGTGTTTGAGGACTGCGCACAGTCCCATGGTGCCCGAAATTCTGCTGGCAAGCTGGCAGGCTCCTTTGGCTCTGCGGTCGCATTTAGCTTTTATCCCACAAAGAACCTAGGTGCCTTGGGGGATGCTGGCATGGTTGTGACTGATGATGAGGAATTGGCAAGGACTGTCCGCATACTGGGTAATTATGGTTCCGAACGGAAGTACGTGAACAAGTACAAGGGTGTCAATTCAAGATTGGATGAATTGCAGGCTGCACTTCTGCTGGCAAAGTTGCCTCATCTGGATTCCTGGAACAGCCGCCGTCGAGAAATTGCCAAGCGTTATTGTAGCGAAATTCGAAATGAGTGTGTGAAACTTCCGGAAATGCCTAAATATGCAGAAGAACATGTTTGGCATGTGTTCACCTTGACCCTGGAAAGTGAATCAGTGCGAGCAGCCTTGGAAAAGTACTTGAATGACCGTGGCATAGGAACCCTTATTTATTATCCAATTCCTCCACATCAGCAGGAAGCTTATGCAGGAGAATTGCGGGGAGATTTCCCTCTTGCAGAAAGTCTTTCCAAGCGAATTCTTAGCATTCCCATGAGCCAGGTTTTAACGGACGACGAGGTTTCCGAAGTCATAGGAGCGATCAATGCCTTTACTTGCTAGAATCCTTCGAAAAGTAATTCGAGAATTTCGCGTTTCCTTTTATAAGACCATGTCAACGGCAAAGTTGAAAGGAAAATGTACTTTAGTATCTCCTGTACTTTCTGAAGGCAAGGGATCCATCGAAGTAGGTAAGGATTCAGTTTTTGGCTTTGTTTCTGATGCAGGTTTCTGGTCTGGATACTGTTTCCTGAATGCACGTACGGTAGAATCTAAAATTTCCATTGGAGACGATTGCCATATTTGTAATCAGTTTTCTGCAGTTTCCGAAGGGCCCGGAATAGAGATCGGTAATCATGTTCTGATTGGTTCGCAGGTGTCCATCTATGACAGCGACTTTCATGAAATTTCTCCAGAGCGTCGTGTCGGTGGATCACCCAAAATGGGAAAGGTGACTATTGGGAATAATGTCTGGGTTGGCGACCGGGTGACCGTCCTGAAGGGATCTGCTGTCGGAGATAATTCTGTTATTGCCGCTGGTGCCGTTGTTTCTGGCGTTTATCCGGCAAATGTGATTATTGGCGGTGTTCCTGCCAAAATCATTCGTCAAATTTAGTACCTTATGGGTATGGAACAATCTTCTGAGAAATCCACAAAGTTTTGGAAGGCCTTTCTCGGCTCCGGCTCTGTAACGCTTTTCAATGTTCTTCGCGTGTTTATTGTGAACAAGCTGTTGGCTGTATTTTTGCCTCCCACAGCATTTGCCTGCGTTGGTCAGTTTGTCAACTTCATGACTATGGGGCAGGCCACTTCGTCTTTAGCAATGCAAAATGGATGGGTGAGTTTAAGTGCCCAGAACAAAAATAATCCGAAGGAGCTTGCTTCCATTTGGCATGGCGGTTTTAGGCTTACCATCTTCGCGACAATTTTTACATGCGTAGTGGCGGTCATTTTTTGCTTCGTTGCTCCTCTGGATCAGTTCTTGCCAGGAGTGTCTCTGCGTTTGGCTCAGGCTGCAATCCTTTTTGCCTTGCCAGGGATCTTTGCCACAAATGTGATATCTATTTGTGCTGCAGTTATGAATGGCCTTGGGGAAATGCGTCGTTGGGCATCCATTAATATCGTGTCTTCCCTCTGGCAGATTGCCTGGGTTGCCTATTTCCTATACTCCGGTCATTTAAGCGTTCTTTCCATTATTGCAACACAGACAATCTTTGCCGCCTTTATTGCCTGCAGAATTGCAGCCAAGGCTGGTTTCAGTTTCAATGCAATTCGTAATGCCATGGGGGATGAACGTTCCCCTTGGCGGTCTTTTGCCCTAATGGGAATCGTTCCCATGATTCTTTCTCCTATAGTGCTTACGGTCATCCGCTCCATGGTTGGAAATCAGCTAGGATGGGATGCTGCAGGAATTTGGCAAGGCATCGTAAAAATTTCAGATTTCTTTGCTTCCGTATTTTCAGCCGTTCTCGGTGTTATCATATTGCCCAAGGTAACGTCATCGCTGTCCAGGAGCGAGTTCAACAAGATGTTTTATCCTATCTTCTGGCGTATGGTTGCCATTACTCTGGTGGTGATTCTCGGCATCTTTTTCTGCCGCCATTTTGTGGTCGCCTTGTTCCTTTCTGGAGCATACGCCGGCGCTGCCGATTACATCCATTTCCAGTTGCTGGGAGACATGTTCCGGTCTGCAGGATGGTGTCTTGGATTTGTCCTGATTGCACGCCAGGAAACGAAATCATTCCTTTCCATAGAAATCGGTTCTCAGTTGATTTATGCCGTAGCCACATTTGTGGGAATTCGTCTGTATGAATTTAATGGTCCCATGATGGCCTATGCTCTTGAAAATTTCGTTACGTTAATTGCCCTGATTGTGGTGGTGCGGAGGCTTAAGTGGAATACTCCATAACCAATCTTGCTGCAGACAACATCGGTGAAAACATTTACGTAAAGGCATTTGTTGTGGGGGCAGAAATGGAACAGCGGGAAAATAATCCAAAGGTTTCTGTTTTGCTGGCTTCGTACAATCATCAGAACTATGTTGAGGCGGCTGTTCGCTCTATTATGGCACAAAAAGGAGTAAGTTTTGAACTGATTGTAATTGATGACGGAAGTTCAGATGAGTCTCCAAGAATTCTAGAAAAACTTCAGAAAGAGTTAAATTTCATCTATGTCAATCGACCAAATAAGGGGCTAGTTTCAACAATGAATGAGTTACTTTCCCTGGCGAAAGGAAAGTATTTCTGCTCTTTTGCATCCGACGATATTATGCCTCCTGATCGACTGAAAAAACAAAGTGATTTTTTGGACATTCATCCGAATAAAGTTGCCTGCTTTGGACAGGTAATTCCCATGGATGAAAATGGCCAAATTGGCCATGAAATGGATTCCCGATATTTGGCGAGTGTTCCCCAGGTTTCTTTTGAAGAATCCTGCCTAGGTAAAAAGGCTCTTCATGGTTGTTCCGAAATGTTTCGCCGTGATAAGGTGTTGGAAGTTGGAGGCTATGACGAAAGGTATTATTTTGAAGATTATCCTTTGTATCTAAAATTGTTGAATCGATTTGGCCCTCAGCCGGTTTCTGCGGATATCGTATGCTGTTATTATCGTATGCATGGCGACAACATGCATACAAATACAGATCGAATTTATAAAGAGATTTTACGGATGTTTGCCGAAAATTTTGTGGATCATCCTTTATACAATAAGGCAGTGAATTGCTGGAAGGCCAATTGGTTTTCAGCTTTACTTGCACAAAATAAAAAAGAAGCGCTTCAAAAGATGCCCAGTTTAATGTCTTTTTCCTGGGCGTTTATCCGGCGTTTACCCAAAATATTTATTCCAAGAAAAATCCTACCTTATTAATTATAAAGGGCTACGTTTCGATAAGTTCAAAAGGAATGTTTCCTAGTTTTGCCGCATACTTTGGGAAGTTTGATGGATAGGTCTTGAATTTCCTGTTACAATACAAAAAAGCTTTTTCCGCCTTGGAAATTAGAATGAATTCAACAAAGGCCTTGAGGTAGTCTTGCTCTGTCTTCGAGTTGTTGAAATCTATATGAACGCTTTTTCCTGAAACAGTCACCACTTTACTCAATTTTGAAGCTTGAGCAAGTAGTTTTGGACTGTCTGCTGTAACGAGGACTTTTTCCCATTCAGGATGCTCTTGAATGACATGATTCAAGGCCTTGATGGCAGATGTCATTAAGGATTCCTTATCCTTGTCCGATGAAAGTTCTCCAAATTTTCCCTCCGGAAAATCACCAAGCAGGTTTTGCATACGGAAGGAAATTGCTCCATAGGACTTGGGATGTAGATTCCTATATTTGTCTAGTTCATTTAGAAGCATGTCTGATGGGGTGAAAAGTTCGTTGAATAGGTCTGGAAATTCATCGCCGACGGAATCTATACAACTATAGAGGTGAAACTGCTTGTGCCATGAATCCAGCTGTCGTTCAAGAACATGGGTGTTTTCAAAATCTTCCCTATACAGGAGGACTGGTTTTGAAAAGGAAGAATCCCATTGCAAATCCTTTTCTGAAATTGGCCAGTCAATTTTAGCAGGTGCAAATATCTTTTCCAGGAAGATGGGGGAGGAATGGAAAATTTTGAAATTTAAGTCATGCTCTTTTGCAAACTTCCATGCGCTGACCATTCCCCGTAAACGGTCTGTCAATCCCCCGTGCATCCATTTCCCGTCAGCCATATAAACAAGAGTTTGCTTTTTTTTTGAACAACGAGAAATTTCTTCTGGAACATTTGTGTTTTGTGATTTGTTGTAATACTTACTCAAATGGCGGACTCTTAAACCTCTGCGAATGAGATAATCGTGAGTCTTTGCTTCTCCAATGAGAAATCTTGCGATGTAGATAAGGGCTTCTTTTAATAAGGACATTTGCTACCCCTTTTTTAAAAGTTTAAGGAATAGGGGCTTGGGAAGAAAGGATAGCAGTGATGCCATTTTATTTCTTGCCCTTGTCCTTGAATCCAGAAGAATTTTTTTTCTGGTTGCCAAAATCCATGTCCAGGCACGCTGTTGATATTCCTTGAATTCGGCGGTATTGGGAGTTCGCTTGAGAATACTGCAGCTGGCACTGAACAGCATACTTTGGGCTGCGCCAGACACAATTTTATTGTCGTTGAATCTGGTGTACATTTTTTCTGCAATATCAAGAAGACAAGCTTTTTCAATAGAATAGCTTGTTGCAAGAATGCTTGTATTTCTTTTTCGGTAGAAATACAGGGGCTCATTTACAAAGGAAATTTTTTCGGCTTTAAGAAATATGTCAGGAATTGTGGCGAAGTCTTCAAAGAAAAGTCCAACGGGGAAGGTTTGTGTTTCCCAAAGACTGGATTTGAAAATCTTATTCCAGGCAGAGTAGTCGGGACAATCTTTCTGATAAAGTGCGTTTTGTATTGCCTCAATTCCAGATAGGATTGTTGTTGAATTCTGGATATTGTGAGAGAAATTGTGGGGAATGTTTTTGTGGAAGGACTTTTTCCCGCAACAGCATATTTCTGAATTCGTGTCTTTGGCGATGCTCATAAGGCGTTCAAGAAAACTTGTGCCAAGAACGTCATCGCTATCGACAAACGTAATCCAGGGGCAAGAATGTGCTTGAATTCCGGTATTCCGGGCACCGGATAGTCCCATGTTTTCTTGATGGATGACGAAAAATCGAGAATCTTTTTTTGCAAATTCCAGAGCAATGGAAAGACTGTTGTCTGTGGATCCATCGTCAATGACTATCGCTTCGAAGTCACGAAAGGTTTGATTTGCGATACTGGAGAGGCATTCTCCAAGGTATGCTCCCGTATTGTAGGCGGGTATGACAATGCTGACTTCGGCCATTCAATCCCACTACTGCTGCTGGAGTCCCGTTGAAAATTCCTGCCAGCCTACTTGAACGAATGCACCTGAACGAACAAGGTCTGCCTGAGCCTTTTCGTAGTCCTTTAAAATCTGATTGAATTCTGTAACGTCGCGAACCATCTTCACATCACGCTTAAGCTTTTTCTGCAGCATATCCTGTTTCCATTGGGCTACTGCTGCAAGTCCCTGGCATGAAACGTCCAGGGCTGTCAGATAGGCGGGAACAGCCTCCAGAAAGGTCTTCTCGAAGGGCTTTGCCTTGGGCTTTGCCTGCAGGACCAGGTTCTTTTGCGTTATTATGTTCTTACGGATTTCTCCCATAAGGCGGACGATACGTTCATAATCAACCTGAGGCCAAATCAGGGAGAATGGCCACATTTTTTTCCAGTGGAACTTGAACATGGACTCATGGGCCGTGTTTTTGGCTCTCAAAAGTTCCTTCAGGTTGTCAAAAATGATCTGGGAGGGCAGTTTTTGTGTTTCTGACGTTTCGTTCATGGGCTAAAATGTACAAAATTATAGTTCCATTTCTAAATCTTTGCTTGCTTTTTCCAAATTAAGAATTAAATTCTAGGCAGTGAACACAATTCTCTAAAGGAATACTATGAATACTAAAAAATTCAAAATCCTGGCTATCGTCGATGCGGTGCTCATTGTTGCATTGCTGGTACTGATGTTTGTGCTGAAGGGTGGTTATAACGAACAGGCCCAGACTACCGTTAAGGAACAGATTGGAGCCTATCAGGAAACTGCAAATGGTTTACTTCAGGAACAGTGGAAGTCCGTTGACCAGTACGGCATGGCCTGGAAGCTGGTGAATGCAACCCTTACGGGTGTCAATACCGAAGCAGCCTTCAATGCTGCAGTTAAGGCTATCGAAGGCGACAAGGATGCTCGATTCAAGCAGCTTTCCTATATGTATACTGCAGCTGGTATTCCGGCAAAGGTTCAGAACGATATTAACGAAAAGGGTGGCCTCGCTGACAAGTTCCTGCTGAAGGACGAAGGCGGCGTGAAGGAAGTGGCTTGCGGCAAGAACTGCTCCATCTCCTTTACTTTTGCCAAGGGCAAGCTCAAGAGCAGTGATTACAAGGCTCTGGTTGAATACAACATGGCTGCAAACTTCAAGTTGGAAGCTCCGGCTACCTACCATTTCGAATAAGGAGATTGTACAATGAATATTAAGACTATTGCAATCGTTTTGTCCGTTCTCGTAGTAGCTCTCGCAGCAACCCTCCTGATGCAGAAGGGTAGCTATGTTTCTCAGGCTACTGAACACTACAACAAGACTACTTCCAATACCTTCAAGGGCTCTAGCAAGATCGTGGAATATGTTTGCTCTTCCATTGACCAGAACAAGCTGCTGTGGGCTATGACCTCTGAAGCTCTTCAGAACGTGAAGACAAGTCAGGACATGGCTAAGCTGGAAGCAAAGTACTTCCCGACTACCAAGGGCTCCAATAGCATTGCAAACAAGACCCGTCGTTTTGAAGCAACTTCCGCTTACTACGTCGTTTCTTCCTTTGCCAAGGTTGATGAAGACAAGAAGTCCGGTCTCAAGACTCTTTCTGGCCTTCAGTCTATCGATGTAAGCGCTCTCCTCGGCAAGGCTGCTCCGGTGGCTGCTGCAGAAGAAGTTGAAGAAGAAGGCGAAGAGGAATAAACGGGGCTTTGCTGCAGCAAAAATGCGGCGAAAAACCTAACTCTTTGACTCTCAACGAGTTACGAAATTTTTCAAGAATCTCGGCCTTCGGGTCGGGATTTTTTTGTTCCTGCCTCCTCCACCTAACCACCTGAAAGCGACGCCAGCCGCGCCCTCACCCCAAACACAAACTACCAACTTCCAACTTCCAACTTCCTACTAATTACTATCTTTCCCCTCGTAAAATTCAAAAAAACACAAGGTGCCGGCTAACCCCCGGCAAGAGGTAAAAATGCTCATTCTTCGTGGTACTCCGGCTCTGTCGGATTTCCGTCTCCAGAAGCTTCTGGCTGACTTCAAGAAAGAAAACCTGAACGTCACAAGCGTCTACGCTGAATTCCTCCATGTGGTGGATCTGTCCGCAGATCTCTCCGCAGATGAAAAGACCACCTTGGAAAAGGTGCTCCACTACGGCCCCATGCGTGAAGCCAAGGCCCTGGAAGGTGAAATGTTCGTGGTTTGCCCGCGTCCCGGTACCATCAGCCCTTGGAGCTCCAAGGCTACCGATATCGCTCACATCTGCGGTCTTCCCGCTATCAAGCGTATCGAACGCGCTATTGCCTACTACGTGAAGTTTGACGGTGCTGCTTCTGCAGACGCTCGCAAGGTTATCGAATCCAAGATTCACGACCGCATGACTCAGGCAGTGTTCGCAGACCAGGCTTCCCTGGACGTTCTCTTCAGCAAGGAAGAACCGCGCCCCCTGAACATTATTCCGGTCCTCACTGAAGGCCGCGAAGCTCTCGTCAAGGCAGACAAGGCCATGGGCCTCGCTCTTTCCGCCGACGAAATCGACTACCTGGTCAACAACTTTACCGCTCTCAAGCGCAATCCCACCGACGTGGAACTGTACATGTTCGCTCAGGCCAACTCCGAACATTGCCGCCACAAGGTATTCGGTGCCGAATGGACCATCGACGGCGTCAAGCAGGACAAGTCCCTGTTCCAGATGATCAAGAACACCTACGCCCTGCACAACACCAACATCTTCAGCGCCTACAAGGATAACGCTGCCGTGATGAAGGGTGCAACTGCCGGTCGTTTCTACGCTGACCCTCGCACCAACAAGTACGACTTCCACAACGAAGAAGTGGACATCTTGATGAAGGTGGAAACTCATAACCACCCCACAGCAATTTCTCCGTTCCCCGGTGCTGCAACCGGTAGTGGCGGTGAAATCCGTGACGAAGGTGCAACTGGTAAGGGTTCCAAGCCGAAGGCTGGCCTCACTGGCTTTAGCGTTTCCAACCTGAAGCTTCCTGGTGCCGTTCAGCCTTGGGAAAAGGACTTCGGCAGCCCGTCCCGTATCGCTTCCGCTCTGGACATCATGATCGACGGTCCTCTTGGTGGTGCCGCTTTCAACAACGAATACGGCCGTCCTAACATCCTGGGTTACTTCCGTACTTTCGAACAGGAAGTTTCTGCTGAAAAGGGTAACGAAGTTCGCGGCTACCACAAGCCCATTATGCTGGCTGGCGGTCTCGGCAACATCAAGCATGACCACATCGAAAAGGGCCACATCGACCCGGGTGACCACCTGGTAGTTCTGGGCGGTCCGGCAATGCTTATCGGCCTTGGTGGCGGTGCAGCAAGCTCTGTGGCCAACGGTGCTGGTAACGAATCTCTGGACTTTGCTTCTGTGCAGCGCGAAAACCCCGAAATGGAACGTCGTTGCCAGGAAGTCATCGACCGTTGCTGGGCAATGGACGAAGAAAACCCCATTACCTTCATTCACGACGTGGGTGCAGGTGGACTTTCCAACGCCTTCCCGGAACTGGTGAACGATGGCGGTCTCGGCGGTAAGTTTGAACTCCGTAACGTTCCTAATGACGAACCGGGTATGAGCCCCTTCGAAATCTGGAGTAACGAATCCCAGGAACGCTATGTGATCGCCGTTGCCGGCAACAAGCTGGACGTGTTCGACGCAATCTGTAAGCGTGAACGTTGCCCCTACGCTGTAGTTGGCGAAGCTATTCCCGAAAAGCATTTGACTCTTACCGATAAGCACTTCGGTTCTACTCCTATCGACATGCCGCTGGAAGTCCTTTTGGGCAAGCCGCCTCGCATGATCCGTAACGAAAAGAGCCAGAAGCGTCCGCTCACTTCTCAGGTGGTTCCTGCTGATGCAACCATCAAGGATATTGCACACCGCGTTCTCGCTAACCCCACTGTGGCAGACAAGACCTTCTTGATCTCCATCGGTGACCGTTCCGTGACCGGTATGATCTGCCGCGACCAGATGGTTGGCCCCTGGCAGGTTCCCGTGGCTGACTGCGCTGTCACAAGCGCAACTCTGGACACCTACGAAGGTGAAGTGATGTCCATGGGCGAACGCGCTCCCATCGCTCTCATCTCTCCGGCTGCTGCTGCTCGCATGACTGTTGCTGAATCTCTCACCAACATGGCTGCCGCTTACGTTCCGGATATGGGCCGCGTAAACCTTTCCGCTAACTGGATGGCAACTCCCAACTACGAAGGTGACGGTGCCGATCTGTACGAAGCTGTAAAGGCAATCGGTATGGAACTCTGCCCGGAACTGGGCATCACCATTCCGGTGGGCAAGGACTCCATGTCCATGAGCACTGTATGGCAGGACGAAAAGGGTAGCCACCGCGTTACCGCTCCGATCTCCCTGGTCATCAGCGCCTTCTCTCCCTGCGCCGACGTTCGCAAGACCATGACCCCGCAGCTGATCCAGAACAACGATACTACCTTGATGCTTGTTGACCTGGCTCGCGGTAAGAACCGTATGGGTGCATCCATTGCAGCTCAGGTTTACAACATGCTTGGCGACAAGGCTCCGGATGTTGATTCCGCTAAGGAACTCCGCGCCTTCTTCGAAACCATCCAGAAGCTCAATGCCTACGGCAAGATCATGGCTTACCATGATAAGTCTGATGGCGGTCTCTATACCACCGTTACCGAAATGGCTTTCGCAGGTCATGTTGGTGTTACTTTGGATGTAAACGCTCTCCAGGGCAACGTCATCGACGCTCTCTTCAACGAGGAACTGGGCGCTGTGCTTCAGGTTGCAAATGCAGACGTTGCTGCTGTTAAGGCAGCCTTCGCTGCTGCAGGTCTTGGCGACACCGTTTCTGAAATCGGTAAGCTGAACAACACTTACAACATCGTGATTGGCGACTACGCCGAAGGCCTCTCTGACCTTCGCGCTATCTGGTCCGATACCACCCGCCGCATCGCCGCCCTCCGTGACAATCCTGCCTGCGCTGAAAGCGAATACCAGCTGAAGTTGGAACAGGATGATCCGGGTATCACTCCGAAGGTCACCTTCGACTTGGCTGCAAGCGCAAAGATCATCAAGGATTACTCTAGCCGCCCGAAGATGGCTATCCTCCGCGAACAGGGCGTCAACGGCGAACTGGAAATGGCTGCTGCATTTGCCAAGGCCGGTTTCGAATCCATCGACGTTCACATGACCGACATCTTGAGCGGTCGCGTAAGCCTGAAGGACTTCAATGGTCTTGTGGCTTGTGGTGGCTTTAGCTACGGTGACGTTCTTGGTGCTGGCGAAGGCTGGGCAAAGAGCATCTTGTTCAACCCCAAGGCTCGCGCAGAATTCGAAGCCTACTTCAACCGTAAGGACACCTTCACTCTGGGCGTCTGCAACGGCTGCCAGATGGTTTCCAACCTGAAGGATTTGATTCCTGGCGCAAAGCACTGGCCCCGCTTCGTTCAGAACCTCTCTGAACGTTTCGAAGCCCGTTTTGCAAGCTTGAAGGTGGAAGATACTCCGGCTGTGCTCCTGAAGGGTATGGCAGGCTCCGTGCTGCCTATCGCTGTGGCTCACGGTGAAGGTCGTGCAGAATTCGCAAGCCGCGAAGCTGCTGAAGCCTGCCTGAAGACTGGCCTCGTGGCTCTGCGTTACGTCGACCGCAAGCACGAATACACCGAACGCTACCCGCTGAACCCCAACGGTTCTCCCTTCGCCATCAACGGCCTCTGCTCTGAAGATGGTCGCGCTCTCGTCATGATGCCGCACCCGGAACGCGTGTTCCGTACCTGCCAGTATTCCTGGCATCCGGCTGAATGGGGCGAAGACGGTCCGTGGATGCAGCTGTTCCGCAACGGCCGTATCTTTGTGGGCTAGTTAGGCTCCAGGCTCACGGTTTCGTGGGCTAATCAAGGTCCTGCCGCAAGTGCATCCCGAGAAAATTCGGAGATGAACCGCGCCTAAAAACATCCGTTTCCTGCATCACCGCGGGGCGGATGTTTTATTTTTGTGGTTTTGGTATATTTTGCTAAAAAATGATTTGAGGAATTTTAAATGCCTGAACAATCTTTAACTCGCGAATCTTTGGTGGAATTCTTCGGTGCTGAAGAATACACTCGCTTGTGCCGCCATGAGGCAGGCCACGCTCTGGTGGCGCTGTTGTTTAAGCGTCCTCTGGAATATGTGAAGATGACCAATTCCAAGGAACGTCCGGGCATAACCCGCATCTCTGGCAGCGACCTGGAAGGTTCCGCCCACATTGCAATCGCGGGGCATATTTCCGAATTCATTATCCGGAAGAATTTCGCCTGCGATCTTGATACCGTGCTGAAGGAACTGCCTGCGGAACTGTACAAGAGCGACGCGGACTACCAGAGTTTTCAGGCCGCCTGCTATTATTTCAAGATGTCTGAAGTGAATGTTGTGGAGCAGTGCTTCAATGTGCTCATGGCCTGCCAGAAGCCCTTGATGGCTATTGCTGAAAACCTGGAACGGAAAACTTGCATGAGCCGTGAAGAAATTGAAAATATTTTAAAGGTTTAAACGCTTTTTACACGGAACTTTTTGAACAACCCTTTTTTATAAAAATAGATGGTTTATATTGCCATTTTGAGGCAAGAAACCATTATGTTTTATATTCGTCCAATCTTTTTTTTCGTTTTTTGTGCATTAATTCTCGCGTGTGGAGACGATGCGACGAGTCCTGCTGTTTCGTCTATTGCAAATCCGCTGCCAGATAGTGCAGATGAAAGCGTTGATGTTGACTCCAACAGCAGTTTGCAAACCGATAATATGCACAGGGAGGACTATGTCGATGATTCGCATTGTTCTGCAGTCGAGCATCCTGTAACATCTTCGTTTGTAGCCCAGGCTATATCTTCGTCACTTGAACCCAGCTCGTCTTTTTCTCAAAATCCTTCGTCCTCTTTTTCTCAGGATTCCACAGTTTTTTCGAGTTCCTCGAATTCTTCAAGTTCTTTTGAATTGCCTTTGGAACAATCCTGTTCCAGCGAGGCTACTGAACCAATGCCCAATAATGGAATTCCCTATATTCGCATCACAGTTCCTGATAGTACAGCATTGAACGAAACAGATGAAAATGGTGAATCCGTTTATAGTGAAGCTCTAATCGAGATAGCTGGCAACGGACTTTACGGCGACGTAAAATCGGTAGGGAAGGTGCGTTACCGCGGCAATTCTACCCGTTTGTGGTATCCGAAGAAACCATATCGTATCAAGTTTAATGAGAAAGTTGAGGTGCTTGGTCTTGCTGCAAATAAGGATTGGGTTCTGTTGGCCAATTATCGCGATCAGAGTAAGTTCATGAATGCCGTCGTTTTTGATATGGCCCGCAACATGGGTAACTTCAAGTTTGTCAACGCAAACCGTTTTGTTGAAGTGGAAGTAAATGGCGACTATAAGGGAATTTATCAACTGACGGAACAAATTGAACAAGCCGTTAGCCGCGTAAATATTGACAAGACTACAGGAATATTATTCAACATGGATCAGGATGATGGTCCAGAATTGAATACCTGGGATCACAACAACTTCTGGAGTTCCGTATACAAATTGCCCATGGCAGTAAAATACCCCAAGGATATGACTGCATCCTCCCTTGAAGGCATTCAGGCTGATTTTGCAAAGGTGGAGCAGGCGGCTGCAGAAGGTGATTTTGTCACTTTTTCATCGCTTATGGATTTGGCCACATTCATTGATTACCTGATCATTCAGGAAGTCACCCGCAATGTGGAATTGGAAGCTCCGCGCAGTACCTATCTCTATAAGGAAAATGCTTCTAGCAAATATGCCTTCGGCCCAATCTGGGATTATGATGGTGGATTCGGCTACAGCTGGAACGAAGATACCTTTGAATATTTTGGCGAAAGTTCCTGGATTCTGAGTAGCGGAAACCCAAGTAAAAGTCCCTTCAACTGTGTAGCCTCCGACAAGAATACATGGGGAATGTGTAACAGTAATCGTGGCAGTATGGGAGGCTTCGGCCCTGGAGTAACTTGGGATGGCTATGGTGAAAGCGGATTTTTTACCAATCTCTTTGCAAATGAAGAATTCTTGGCTGCCTATAAAGCTCGCTGGGACGAACTGAAGGGCGTTCTATACAGTTACGCCACAGGCAATCTGGATGAATACGTGGTTCTTTGCAAAAATGCTTTGGATAATGATGCTGTTCGCTGGCCTGCAAAACGTAATTATGCCACAGATATTGCTAGTCTCAAGAACTGGTTGCAAACTCGAATCAATGACTATACCCGTATTGTCGAAAATTACTAGTCAGTAAATCAATAACTGAAATGCGTTTATTCCAGAATCATTTCATTCTGGATGGCTCCCTCAAGAATCAGGAGGCGGCGCTTTAAATCAAGTCCCAGAGCAAAACCAACTAGCTTACCGTCGGTACCAACCACACGATGGCAGGGGAGGATCAGCGGGATTGGATTGGCATGCAACGCACCACCTACTGCACGGACTGCCCTGGGAGAATCCACAAGTTCTGCAATCTGCTTGTAGGTTCTTGTTTCACCGAATGGAATTTCTTTAAGGGCTTCCCAGACATTTATCTGGAAAGGCGTTCCGTAAAGCTTTACGGCGACATTAAAAGTTCTTCTTTTGCCAGCAAGGAATTCATTCAACTGCGCCACAACTTTACGGTAGGCAGAGGCTGTCGATGAGGGCAGCTTTTCTTCGGGGACGTATTTTGTACCAGCGCATGCGAAAACGCTGCTGGGAGGTACCTTTGCCCTGGTCGTACCCTCTGGACCATTATAATCCAACTTGCAGAGCTTTGAGCCTTCGAAAACGAATGTCCATTCACCCCACACGTTGCGGTGGTGGACTGACGTGAATTTCGGATCGTCAAAGTTCATGTCCTTAATATATATTTTTCGATTTTTGATATTCCTACTTATTGTGCTTTATGCATCATGATTTATGACGTTGTGGTGGCAATTTTAATGACTTTTTCTATCTTTTCCGTTGTATGATTGTCGAGGTATATCTCGACTAAAAGGAATAAAGATGAAACTCTCTAAGTACTTCTATGTCACGCTCCGCGAAACGCCCAGCGATGCAACTATGCCCAGCCACATCTTCTTGATGCGTGGCGGCTATATCAAGCCTGTTTCTACCGGTATCTACTCCATGATGCCTATCGGCTATCGCGTGATCCAGAAGATTACCAATATTGTTCGTGAAGAAATGAACAAGATCGGCGGTATCGAAGTGGATCTGCCTGTGGTTCAGACCGCAGACCTGTGGAGCGAATCTGGCCGTTACCAGGCCATCGGCGAAGAACTTCTCCGCTTCAAGGACCGTAACAACCACAATATGGTGCTGGCCATGACCCACGAAGAAGCCATGACCGATATGGCCCGCTATGTGCTGAACAGCTACAAGCAGCTGCCCTTCATGCTGTACCAGTTCAAGACCAAGTACCGCGACGAAGCCCGTGCCCGCGGCGGTCTGATCCGTGTTCGCGAATTCCTCATGAAGGACGCCTACAGCTTCCACTCTTCTCAGGAAGACCTGGACAAGCACTACCAGGAAGAATACGACGCTTACCTGCGCATCTATCGCCGCGTTGGCATTGAACCGGTGGTGGTGCAGAGCGATACCGGCATCATGGGCGGTAAGATTGCCCACGAATTCATGCTGGACACTCCCAACGGCGAAGACTACCTGATTCTCTGTAAGAAGTGCGGCTACCAGGCCAACCGCGAAATTGCAAAGTTTACCCGCGAAACCTACAAGGGCGATGCAAACGCTATGCCCGAAAAGGTTGAAACTCCTCACTGCCCGTCTATCGAGGAACTGAGCGCATTCCTGAAGATCGACCCCAAGTCCACCGCCAAGTGCGTGTTCTTCGACTTCGAAGGCAAACTCATTACCGTCATGGTTCCGGGCAACTTGGACGTTTCCGAAATCAAGCTCCACAACCTGCTGAAGGCTAAGGAACTTTACCCTGCAGACGACGCCCTCATCCGCCAGTGCGGCATGGTGCCGGGCTTTGCTAGCCCCATCGGCGCACACGACACCCGCATCATCGTAGACGAAGCTCTGGCTGACGCCTGCGATCTCGTGATGGGCGCCAACGAAGAAAACTACCACCTGATGCACTGCACCCCCAAGCGCGACTTCCCGGCATTCGAAGTTGCCGACATCGCCGAAGCACAGGGCGGCTGCAAGTGCCCGAACTGCGGTGAAGAACTTTCCGAAACCCGCGGTATCGAACTGGGTAACATCTTCAAGCTGGGCACCAAGTTCTCTGAATCTATGGGTGCCAAGTACCTCACTGCCGAAAAAACTACCGCTCCTGCCATCATGGGTTGCTACGGTATCGGTATCGGCCGCCTCATGGCTTCCGTTGTTGAAAACAGCCACGATGACTTTGGACCGATTTGGCCTAAGTCCATCGCTCCCTTCCAGGTGGAAATCGTTCCCATCGGCAAGGAACCGGAACTGGTGGAACTTGCAGAAAAGTTCGAGGCAGAACTTGAAGCTAACGGCATCGACGTTCTCGTTGACGACCGTGACGAACGTCCGGGTGTCAAGTTCAAGGATGCCGACCTGTGGGGTTCCCCGGTCCGTATCGCTATCGGCAAGAAGGGTCTTGCCAACGGCGAAGTGGAATGGAAGTTCCGCAACGAAAAGGAATTCACCATGGTCAAGGTCGAAGATGTTGTCGCCAAGGCCAAGGCTTACTTCGCTGAGTAATCCGAATCCTTTAAAACAAATTAAGGCTCGGCATTTTTGCCGAGTCTTTTTGTTTGTGTAAAAAAAAGAAACTCGCCTTTCGGACGAGTCTCTTTTTTAGCGTAAAGTTTAAAGGTTAAAGAAAGCAGATCACATCCGCGTCACCTTTATCCTTTAACCTTTCTCCTACTTCTGCCTGGCGCTCTACGAGCGCTGTCCAATCGGCTCGGCAATGCGAATGCAAGCATTCGCGCAGCTCCCACCTAAAGGTGGCCATGGATCACATAGTTGCTAAAGCAACAAGTGACCAAAGGTCGGCTTGCGACTACTTGGCTTTGGGCATCTGCACAGCGATGTGGATGTCCTGCAGCTGCTGCAGGTCAACGTCGCTGGGGCACTGGTCCATGGGGCTAGAAGCGCTGGTGTTCTTCGGGAATGCGATGAAGTCACGGATGGATTCTTCACCTTCCATAGTTGCAACAACGCGGTCCAGACCGAAGGCGAGACCTCCGTGGGGAGGAGCGCCGAACTTGAAGGCGTCCACGAAGAAGCCGAACTTTTCCTTAACCTGTTCTTCGGTAAGACCGAGGAGACGGAAGACCTTTTCCTGGACTTCGGGGTTATGGATACGGACGGAACCGCCACCGATTTCAACACCGTTAAGAACGAGGTCGTATGCTTCAGCGTTGCAATCCTTCAGGTTGCCGGAGAGCATCATGTCCAGATGTTCAGGCAGCGGGTTGGTGAACGGATGGTGCATAGCCATGTAGCGGCCTTCGGTATCGCTGTATTCGAACATGGGGAATTCAGTGATCCAGACGAATTCGCGCTTCTTCGGGTCACGGAGACCCTTGATGCGAGCGACTTCCAAGCGGAGCTGACCCATAGCGGTAGCTGCGATCTTTTCGGGACCTGCGATGAAGAACATCATGTCGCCGCACTTAGCGCCGACTG
Organism: Fibrobacter sp.; assembly: GCA_045616805.1. Taxonomy (GTDB): domain Bacteria; phylum Fibrobacterota; class Fibrobacteria; order Fibrobacterales; family Fibrobacteraceae; genus Fibrobacter. The sequence continues at coordinate 50,282 of JAZLHK010000047.1, read as the reverse complement.
CGTCACGCAGTTCGTTGAGCTGTTCGGTGGTAAAGAACTTGCCGACCTGAGTTTCAACTTCGTCATTTTCCTTGACGCGCATCCATACGAGACCCTTGGAACCGTACTTAGCAACGTAGGCGGTGAGTTCGTCGATCTGCTTACGGGTGAAGTCCACGCAACCCTTGGCTGCGATACCGCGAATCTTGCCACCTGCTGCAACGCAGTTCTTGAACACGCCGAATTCGCTCTTGGCACCGATTTCGGAAACGTCGTGGATTTCGAGATCGAAGCGGAGGTCCGGCTTGTCGGAACCGTACTTGAGCATGGCTTCTGCCCACTTCATGCGGCGGATTTTCTTGGGAGGTTCGAAGTTCCAAACCTTACCGAGAACTTCGGTAACGAACTTGTCGAACATGCCCATCACGTCGTCCTGGTCCACGAAGGACATTTCAACGTCGATCTGGGTGAATTCCGGCTGACGGTCGGCACGGAGGTCTTCGTCACGGAAGCACTTGGCGATCTGGAAGTAGCGGTCCATGCCAGCGATCATGAGGAGTTGCTTGTACTGCTGCGGAGACTGGGGGAGGGCGTAGAACTTGCCCGGGTTCACACGAGAGGGAACCAGGTAGTCACGAGCGCCTTCCGGAGTGGACTTGCAGAGCACTGGAGTTTCGATGTTTTCAAAGCCGTTTTCATAGAAGAAGTCGTAGACGGCGCGCAAGAAGCGGCTCTTGAGCATGAGCTTCTTCTCGATCCAGGGGCGGCGGAGGTCCAGGTAACGGTACTGGAGGCGGAGGTCGTCGTTTTCCTTACATTCTTCGTTGGGGTCGTTAATGGCCAAGGGAGAAGTCTGGGCAGCGTTCAGAATGGTGAGTTCGCTGATCTTCACTTCGATATCGCCGGTAGCCAGCTTTTCGTTGGCGTTGCCTTCTTCACGGGCGTAGACCTTACCGGTAACGCAAATCACGTATTCGTTACGGAGAGTTTCTGCATTCTTGATAACGTCGGCATTGTAATCCGGATTGAACACAATCTGGGTCTTGCCATACTTGTCGCGGAGGTCCACAAAAATCACACCACCGTGGTCACGGCGACGGTCCACCCAACCACAGAGAGTTACGGTCTGGCCAACATCTTCCTTACGGAGCTGGCCACAGTTATGAGTACGTTTCATTGTATTACCCTTTAAGTAAAAATTTTACGGACTAAAGATAGTAAAGTGTATGTGCCTTTTTTTGAATATTCATACATAAAAACCTTGTTTTTAGGTAAAATTCACGGCTTTGGGTAGGGATTCTTATCAGTTCTTCCTATGAATTACATAGTCTGAAATGATTGTTTCAGGATAATTAATTTTTACAATGGTGGTACATCGTTTTTTCATCGCCAAATTTGGTTAAATCGTCATTTTTTTTGTTTTTTTTCAAAAAAAAAATGATTTTTTCCCGAAATTTACTTGTATATTGTTTTCAGTTATTTTTTGGACGCCCTTTTTGCGCCCAGATTGTGGATTTATTAATTGGAGAAACCAAAAATGGCAGAAGATTTGCAATACCTTATGGAACGCATTCAAAAGGATGCTGTCAGCAAAGCTGAAAGCGAAGCTGCAGCAATCATTGCCAAGGCTAAGGAAAAAGCAGCTGAAATCATCAGCAACGCAGAAGCCGAAGCTCAGGCAAAGTTGGCTAAGGCCGACAAGGATGCGGAAGCATTTACTGAACGCAGCGAACGTACTCTCGAACAGTCTGCACGTGACTTGCTCCTTTCCGTTGGTAAGAATCTTGAAAAGATGATCCTGGATATCCTGAACCTCCAGGTAGAAAAGTCTCTGGATGAATCTACTGTCAAGGAAATGCTTCTGGCTGTTGCCAAGAGCTACACTTCCGATGTAGAAGTTGACCTTTCCGAAGCTGATGCCAAGAAGCTTGCTTCCTTCGTTACTGGCGAATTTGCAAAGCAGATTGCCGGCGGCGTTAAGGTTGAAAGCGATAAGGGTGTCAAGTTCGGCTTCCGCGTTAAGCTGGATGGCGGCAAGGTCAGCCACGAATTTACCTCTGCAGCAATGGCAGACGCTCTTTCTGCCTTGCTCCGTCCGCAGTTGGCCAAGGTGGTCAATGCTGCTGCACAGGCCAAGTAACTCAAGAAGGTTTTCGCTAAATGAGCGCTCCTTCCTATTTAATGTCGTCGCTCCCCATGCTCGACCTGGGTGACGTCCCGCCGCTGACTATGGAAGAATTCCGTAGCCGCTGTGTTGGCGTTTTGGACCAGCCGGAGCTGGATGCGCTCGACGCATTGCTTTCTGGCGAAGATTCTGACGACGAATTCGTGCAGGCCTACCAGGCTCACGAAATCCAGATGAAGAACGTTTCCGGTAGGCTCCGTGCTCAGGCATGGGGTCCTGAAGTTCGTTTTACCGAACGCTCTTTCCCTGGTTACGACGTCACTTTTGCCAAGATGATTTCAGATGCGTTCGCCAAGTCCAATCCTATTGAAAAAGAGCAGGATATTGACAAGGCTCGCTTTTGGCTCGTTGACTCCCTGGCCGGAGTGGGTGAGGGTACCGTACAGCACGTCTATGCTTATGCAATAAAGCTTCAGATCTGTGAACGTTGGGCCCGCCTCAGTGAAAAGGCCGGCGACGAAGCCGTTATCAAAGTTATTAATGCAAACGATCCTGCCTTTGTGCAGGAATGACCGGAGGTCCATTTTCAATGGCTAGTATCGGAAAAATCATCGGCGTCAACGGTAACTTGATTCGTGTCAAGTTCGAAAGCGCCGTATCTCAAAACGAAGTGGCATATGCCAAGTTGCTTTCCAAGAATGCAGAAGGCAAGTCCGAAGTTATCCCGCTGAAGAGCGAAGTCATCCGTATCCGCGGCGACTACGCAGAACTTCAGGTGTTCGAAGACACCACCGGCCTCAAGGCTGGCGACGAAGTGGAATTCACCGGTGAACTTCTTTCCGTGGAACTTGGACCCGGTTTGCTGACCCAGGTGTTTGACGGTCTTCAGAACCCCCTGCCGGAACTTGCCGAACAGTGCGGCTTCTTCCTGCAGCGCGGTAAGTACCTGCCGGCTCTGCCCCGCGACAAGAAGTGGGCATTTACCCCGGTTGCAAAGGTTGGTGACGTTTTGGTTGCCGGTGACACCATCGGTACCGTACCCGAAGGCGTGTTCACCCACCGCATCATGGTTCCCTTCAAGGTTCTCGGCAAGGTGACCGTAGAATCCGTCGTTCCTGCTGGCGAACACGTCGTCGAAGACGTTGTCGCTGTGGTGAAGAACGAAAAGGGCGAAAAGATTGAAATCAAGATGGTCCAGACCTGGCCGGTGAAGATGCCTATCAAGGCTTTCGAAGAACGTCTTCGCCCCACCAAGCCGCTGACCATGCAGCAGCGCATCGTGGATACCTTCTTCCCTGTGATGCAGGGCGGTACCTTCTGTACTCCGGGCCCCTTCGGTGCCGGTAAGACTGTGCTGCAGCAGCTCATGAGCCGTTACGCCGACGTGGATATCGTGATCCTCGCCGCTTGCGGTGAACGTGCTGGTGAAGTGGTGGAAACCCTTCGCGAATTCCCTGAGTTGATCGACCCCCGTACCGGCAAGTCCCTCATGGAACGTACCCTTATCATTTGTAACACTTCTTCCATGCCGGTGGCTGCTCGTGAAGCTTCCGTTTACACTGGCGTGACCCTGGCTGAATACTACCGCCAGATGGGCCTGAACGTGTTGCTGTTGGCTGACTCTACTTCCCGTTGGGCACAGGCTCTCCGTGAAATGTCCGGCCGTCTGGAAGAAATCCCCGGTGAAGAAGCCTTCCCGGCATACCTCGAATCTGTGATCGCAGCCTTCTACGAACGCGGTGGCGTTGTTCGCCTGAAGGACGGTTCCACTGGTTCCGTGACCATCGGCGGTTCCGTTTCTCCGGCAGGTGGTAACTTCGAAGAACCCGTGACCCAGGCTACCCTTAAGGTGGTGGGCGCATTCCTCGGCCTTTCCCGTGAACGTTCCGACCAGCGCCGCTTCCCGGCAATCCACCCGCTGGATTCCTGGTCCAAGTACGAAGGCATCATCGATTCCAAGAAGGTTGCCGAAGCCCGCAAGATTCTTGCTGCTGGCGTTGACGTCAACAACATGATGAAGGTGGTGGGTGAAGAAGGTACCTCTATCGATGACTTCATTACCTACCTCAAGTCCGAATACCTTGATGCTGTCTATCTGCAGCAGGACGCCTACCACGAAATCGACGCCGCCTGCACTGGCGACCGTCAGAAGTACGTGTTCGACAAGGTCTATAGCATTTTGAAGACTCCCATGACCTTTGCAGAAAAGGATGTTGCCCGAACCTTCTTCCTGAAGCTCACTCAGGCTACCAAGGACTGGAACCGCGTGGCAATTGATTCCGCAGAATTCAAGGACATCGAATCCAATATTACTGCTTCCGTGAAGGAGGTAACCGCTAATGCATAATGTTGCTTACCATCGTATTGAACGCATCGCCGGTTCTGTGATTTCCCTCAGGGCTGAAGGCGTTGCCAACCAGGAACTTGCCCAGGTTACAAGCTCTTTCGGTACTTCTCTTGCCCGTGTGATCCGTATCGACGGCGACATGGTTGACTTGCAGGTTTTCGCAGGAGCCCGTGGTATTTCTACCGATTCCGAAGTCCGCTTCCTGGGCGAACCCATGAAGGTTCCCTATTCCGAAGCACTCCTCGGCCGCGTATTCAACGGTGCTGGCCAGCCCCGTGACAACGGCCCCGAAGTCGATGGCGACCGCATTACCATCGGTGGTCCTTCTGTCAACCCGGCAAAGCGCGTGATCCCCAAGACCATGGTGCGTACCGGTATCCCCATGATCGACGTGTTCAACACTCTCGTGGTGTCCCAGAAGCTCCCGATTTTCTCTATCGCTGGTGAACCCTACAACGAGCTTCTTGCCCGCATTGCTCTGCAGGCAGAAGTGGACGTGATCGTTCTTGGCGGTATGGGCCTTAAGCACGACGACTACCTGTACCTCAAGGATTACCTTGAAAAGAACGGTGCTCTTAGCCGTACTGTGATGTTCATGCACACTGCATCTGACCCCATTGTGGAATGCTTGCTGGTTCCGGATGCTTCTCTTGCTGTTGCCGAGAAGTTCGCAACCGAAGGCAAGAACGTGCTGGTGCTCCTCACCGATATGACCAACTTCGCCGACGCCATGAAGGAAATTTCCATTACCATGGAACAGATTCCGTCTAACCGTGGCTATCCTGGCGACCTTTACTCTTCTCTCGCTAGCCGTTACGAAAAGGCTGTGGACTTCACCGACGCTGGTTCCATTACCATCCTCGCCGTGACCACCATGCCTGGCGACGACGTGACCCACCCGGTTCCGGATAACACCGGTTACATTACCGAAGGTCAGTTCTACCTGCGTAAGGGCCGTATCGAACCGTTCGGTTCTCTGTCTCGTTTGAAGCAGCAGGTGAACGGCAAGACCCGTAGCGACCACCGTACCATTATGAATACCATGATCCAGCTCTACGCTTCCTTCAAGGAAACCCTTGAAAAGCAGTCCATGGGCTTCAACATGAGTAACTGGGACCAGAAGCTGTTGAAGTACGGCCAGCGTTTCGAAAAGGAAATGATGGACCTGTCCGTGAACATTCCTCTGGAACAGGCTCTGGATCTGGGCTGGGCAATCCTTGCTGATTGCTTCGAACCCGAAGAAACCGGTATTCCTTCCAAGATGATTAGTCAGTATTGGCCCAAGAAGGGGTAATTAATGGCTAAAGTCAAGTTAACCAAAAACGCCCTCAAGGCGGAACGTGACGCGTTGAAGCGCTTCCAGCGCTATCTGCCCACGTTGTTGCTGAAAAAGCAGCAGCTGCAGATGGAAATGCGTACGCTCCAGGAGAGGGTGATGGCAAAGCGAGATGAGGAGGACAAGCTCCGTAAGAGCATGGCTTCCTGGATTTCGCTGTATGCCGAACCTATCGAATGGTCCAAGTACCTTTCGGTGAAGGAAGTGCGCCAGGGCGAAGGTAACATCGCTGGTGTCCGCATTCCTACATACGATGGGGTGGACTTCAACATTACCATTCCGGATTTCTTTACCACGCCGGTTTGGCTGGATGACGGTATCCGTTCTCTGCAGGGGCTTATTTCGCTTCGCCTGGAACGCCGCGTTCTCGAAAAGCAGTATGAATTGCTTTCCATGGAACTGCGTACCACGAGCCAGCGCGTGAACCTGTTCGAAAAGGTGAAGATTCCCGAAGCTAAGGATAATATCCGTAGAATTAACATTTTCTTGGGTGACCAGCAGACGTCCGGTGTGGCCCGCTCTAAGCTTGCCAAGGGCAAGTCTACAGCTCGCGCCGCTGCTCAGGATGCCGCCGCCGCTAATGCTAAGGAGGCTGCCGCATGATTACTCCAATGAAGAAAGTTACCATCCTTACGGTTGCAAGTGCCGTGGAAGAATCCCTGGAAGCATTGCGCTCCATGGAAATCCTCCATGTGACGCCCCTGAAGGCTGCTGCGGGCTCCAAGCTCAATGCCGCCAAGGGTGAAGTTTCCCGCGTCCAGAAGGCTCTTGAAAATGTTCCCGAAAAGGCTCCCAAGGGTGTTGTTCCCGTAAGTGCCGAGGGTGTTTCCGGCGTATCCCTGGTGGATGAAATCCAGCAGCTCATCGCCGACCGCAAGGAAGCTGAACTTAATAAGGAACAGGCTGAAGAAGAACTGACCAAACTGGAAAAGTTTGGCAATCTGGATCCGGCAACTGTTGCAAGCCTCCAGGCAAAGGGAGTCTTTGTCAAGCTCTATGTGGCTGACGTCAAGAAGGAAACCTTTGACGTGGATGGGGAAGGTTCCATTCAGGAATTTGGTTCCGACGATAACGGCACCTATTTTGCCGTATTCAGTAGGGGCGAAGCTCCGGTGGCTGTAAAGGGTAGCTATGTTGAAATTGCTATGCCTGCAAAGTCGCTGGCTGCTTACCGTGAAATGGATGCTTCCGCCAAGGAAACTTTAGCCCGCGTAGACAAGCGTCTGGGTGAACTTTCCGGTGCAAGAGACCAGATTGAAGATCAGCTGGACGAAGTAACCGACGACTACAAGATGGCTGAAGCGGAAGGTGGCATGCTTTCCGATAGCAATGTGGCTGCAATCCAGGGCTTCTGCCCTGCACCTCGCGTCGCAGAACTTCAGGCTGCCGCCAAGAAGAACGGCTGGGGCCTTCTGGTGGACGATCCGTCCGAAGAAGACAACATTCCCACTTTGCTTGGCTACAACAAGCTGACCAAGCCCATGCAGTTCCTGTACGATATCATCGGTATCGCCCCGGGCTACAATGAAGTGGACGTGTCCAGCGTGTTCCTGTGCTTCTTCAGCATATTCTTTGCCATGATCGTGGGGGATTCCGCTTACGGTATCCTGTTCCTCGCTCTTGCATTGTTTGCTCGCAAGAAGATGCCCAAGGCCAATGCCGCAGGCTTCCACTTCATCTACCTGATGAGCATCACCACCATTATCTGGGGTGTCATCAACGCAAGCTTCCTGGGCTTTACTCCGGAACTTGCCGGATGGAGCTACTACCTGGACATTGCCAATTACAACTTTATCCCGGAACCTGTCCGCAACGTGCTTTACTGGATCCGCAGTAACGCCCCCACGGACCCGGCCCGCTTCGAAGTCTACAAGCAGTTCTGCCAGAACTTCACGTTCTTGCCGGCTAGCTTTGTGCCGAAGGGTGCTGGTGCAAGCCAGATGCAGCACATTCAGCTGTTCTGCTTCTGCATCGCTGTGGTTCACCTGAGCATTGCTCATGCCTGGAACGTAATCGTCCGCGCCAAGCGCAAGGATTCTACGTTTATGGCTCAGGTGGGCTGGCTCATGGGATCTTGGGTCATGTTCTTCCTGGCATGCAACATGGTGCTTGGTGTGGAAATGCCTGGCTTCGTTATTCCCATGTTCATCGTGGAAGTGGTGCTGCTGCTCCTGTTTACTGTGCCGCCTAGCCGCCTCAAACAGGACTTCATTAGCATCCCCATGCTGGTACTTGACATTGTGAACAGTTTCACCGATGTGATCAGCTATATCCGTCTCTTTGCAGTGGGTATGTCTGGTGCAGCAATCGCTGAAGCTTTCAACGGCATGCTTGCTCCGCTCTTCGGCTCTGCCGTTGGCATTGCAGGTGCCGCCCTGATCCTTCTCTTCGTACATGGCCTGAATATCGCCCTCGCCGTCATGGGTGTGGCAGTTCACGCAGTACGTCTTAATACACTCGAATTTTCAAATGGACTTGGCATGGAATGGAGCGGTTTCGCTTTCTCTCCCTTTGCCAAGCAGAAAAATTAAACCAAGGGATAATTCCCGCTAATTAATGAGGATAAAAAAATGGAACCGAATACAATGGTGACTCTCGCTAAGATGGGCGCAGCTGCTGCTCTCGGCATTGCAGCAATGGGCTCTGCCCTTGGTTGCGGTACTGCAGGTATGTCTGCAATTACCGTGTGGAAGAAGGCTTACGCACAGGGCAAGGGTGCTCTCTTCACTCTGCTCGTGTTCGTCGGTGCTCCGATTTCCCAGACCATTTACGGCATGCTTCTCATGAACTTCATCCTGGGCAAGGTTGCTGAATCTGGCTTCGCTAACTGGGGCGGCTGCCTCGGTGCTGGTATCTTTGGCGGTATGGGCATGATGTGCTCCGCCTGGTTCCAGGGTAAGGCTGGTGCAGTGGCTTGCGATGCTCTCGGTGAAACCGGCAAGGGCATGGTGAACTACCTCATGGTGCTCGGTATCGTCGAAACCGTGGCTCTGTTCGTTCTCGTGTTCTCCATGATGGTGCTTTAATCCTTAAGGAGCAACTCGTCAAGTGAAAACGCTTTTATAAAAAAGCGTTGAAACGCGAAACAATTGTGTATGCGTTTCAATTCAACTTTGAACAATTGTGGAGTTTAATATGGATAATGAACAGCTTTTAACCTTGGCAAAGCTCGGAGCAGTGGCCGCCCTTGGCCTTGCTGCCATGGGTTCTGCCCTGGGTTGCGGTACAGCCGGCATGGCTGCTATCGGAGCCTGGAAAAAGGCTTACCTGAAGGGTAAGAATGCGCTCTTTACGCTTCTTATCTTTGTTGGTGCGCCGATTGCTCAGACTATTTACGGCATGCTGTTGATGATGTACATCCTCAACAAGTCTGCCGCAGCTCCCGAAAACTGGGCTGCCTATCTTGGCGTTGGCCTTTTCGGTGGCATTGGCATGATGGCTTCTGCCTGGTACGTAGGCAAGAGCGCTGCAGACGCCTGCAACGCCCTTGGTGAAACCGGCAAGGGCCTGGTGAACTACCTGATGGTGCTCGGCGTGGGTGAAACCGTCGCCCTGTTCGTCATGGTGTTCTCCATGATGCTGGTTTCGTAGCGATGAGCTTTGAACCCGCTCGTAAACTCGCTATGAGCTATGAGCAGACTTAGATAAGAACGTCTCTATGTTTTGGAACCTCGTTCGGTGATGAGCCGGGCGGGGTTCTTTTAATTGATGATTGTTAATTAATAGTTAAGAATGCAATGTTAGGATTTAAAAATTGCGAGTCTATTTTTCTATCTTAGAGTTGCAATGTCACAATTTCTAAAAAGTTTCAATAAGTTCCTGGTCATCAACGGCTACATGCCGAAGATTTTCCTTGCAGCATTTATTGGTTTTGTGACAGGCTTAGTGGCTGTAGCCTTTCATTATAGTTTGGGACTTGCCACTCATTTGGTTCGAATTCCCTGGACAGGGGAGAATGCACTACCCTGGTGGTCTTTTGCCATGATGCCTGCTATTGGTGGATTGGTTGTGGGCGTGATTATCTACGTGCTGGCCAAGGCTCCTGAAACCGCCGGGCAGGGCACCGACAACATGATTAAATCATTCCATCATGAAGGTGGAAAAATTCGCAAGCGTGTTGCTCCTGTAAAGTTCCTGACCAGCATTATAACTTTGGCTACAGGCGGCAGCGCTGGCTACGAAGGTCCCATTTCCCAGATTGGTTCCGGGGTGGCATCTACAGTTTGTCACCGATTCAACATGCCTCAGTCTTTGCGTAGGCAGTTTACCCTGGCGGGTACGGCAGCTGGTCTTGGCGCAATTTTCAAGGCTCCTCTGGCGGGTGCATTGACGTCTGTGGAAGTGCTTTATCGCGAAGACTTTGAATCCAATGCCTTTGCCACTTCCATTGTTTCTTCTGTTGTGGCATTTACCGTCTATATTGCTTTTGTTGGGACTGAACCTGCCATTGCAGGCATTCCTGTTTTTCCCTTTGCAAATACGGTAGAACTGATTTGCTGTGCCCTTCTTGGAATTCTATGTTTTCCGTTTTCTTATCTGTATGTTCGTTGCTATAGCGAGTCCGAGACAAGATTTGCCCGCTGGCAGGTGCCCAACTGGATCAAGCCTGCTATTGGCGGCCTGATGATTTCTGCTCTGGTTTTGGCATATCCTGAAGTTGCAGGTGGCGGGTTCGAATTCATTGGTGAAGTCATGGATGCCATGATGCCCCATACAATTTGGGGCGTACTCGTATTGCTAGCCATTGTCCTTGCAAAGATTGTGGCCACTGGCCTTACAGTGGGTTCCGGCGGATCTGGCGGCGTTTTTGGCCCATCCCTGTTTATTGGCGGTGTTCTGGGCGCTGCATTTGCTGGCATTTGCGAACTGGTGGCTCCTGGAGTCATCCGCAATCCAGAGATGTTTATTCTGGTTGGTATGGCAGCCTTCTTTGCTGGGGCTGCCAAGGCTCCCATTGCAGGCGTTGTCATGGTCTGCGAAATGACTGGCAGTTATAGCCTGCTGCCGGGACTTCTGATTGCTGCCGTGATGCACATTGCCTTCTCCCGTCCCTGGAGCATTTACAAGAGCCAGGTGCAGAACAAGTTTGCATCTCCCGCACATCGTGGCGACATGGACCAGGATATTCTTCGCATTACCACCGTTGGCGATGTTATCGAGCACTGTGAAATGAAATCCTTGAGAGGGGAGGATTCCCTGGCCAGCGTCATCAAGTTTGTGGACTTCACCTACGTCTATCCCGTATATGAAGGCGGCGTCATGGATACTCTGGGAGTCATTACCGGAGGTCGCTACATAGGTCTTTTGGATATGTCTGTAGCAAAGACCGCCTGCATTTCCACGCCGGAACTGATGCAGCATTTGCTTGTTTCTGACTGTACCGTAAAGGCCCCCATGCTGACTGTCAGTACGGACTTGCACACGGCTCTTCGCATTTTCACCCATACCACACTGTCTGAACTTTGCGTTAAAAATGAAGTGGGTGAGGTTGTGGGAACCCTGAGTCACTCCGCTATCCTGAGAGCTTACGACAATATCGTCAAGCAGGAACTGAACTGACTTAATTAGCGCATGTCGTTTATAGCATCTAGATATTCTCCGAGGCTTCTGGCCTTGGCGATTTTCTTTATGGTGCGTTTGGGTATGTCTGGTTGGCCACGGGAGGGGTCCTGCGATGCTTCGGCGGGGTATGTCCAGAAGGGACGGATCTTGTCCAGGACTTGGGCGTCTCCCTGAAGGTACTGGCGATAGCTGGAGAGGACATAATCGTGAATTTGGAGGAGAACGGGGAGGGTGTCTGCGCCGGAAATGAGCGTCGGGTTCGCAAGCAGGCCGCGGCCGATCATGACTCCCTTAAGCTTCGGGAATCGTTCTTCCAGTGAAACAATCTGCTTGACGCTAGTGATGTCGCCGTTGAATATCAGCGGATGCTGACAGCCTTCATAAAACTTCCGGAATGCATCGAAATCGAGTGCGCCCTTATACTGCTGGACGCCTAACCGCGGGTGCATGGTAATGTGGGCGAGAGGCGCTTCGTTCAACAACGGAAGCAAGGCGAGGCATTCCTCTGGGGAGGTGTAGCCCAAGCGCATCTTGACGCTGAACTTTAAGGGCGTGCGATTTGCTACTTCGGTAAGAATTTCCTTAACGGCGTCGATGCGCGGTAGAATGCCTGAACCGCGGCCAGATTTCGCCTGCATGGGGAAGGGGCAACCCATATTGATGTCTATTTGCGGGAAAACTTCGTCGGGGGCAAATCCACAGTCTTGTTTCAACTTTTGGATGGCATCTACGAGAATGCGAAATTCCATGGCGTCGCGGCAGATAACCTGGGGAACGATGTTATAGGAGATTCCGGCCTTCGCCGGAATGACGTCGTCATGGCGGACTAGATCCGCCATCTTTAAGAATTCCAGATCCTGCTGCAGGTCCCGCAGTTCCTTCTCACGGGCTGCCCCCTTCTCGACTCTCAGAAAAGGAGTGTAGTAGGCGACAATTCCCGTCTGACCAGCGACGTTCCCTGCATGCAAAAAATGAGCCCGTCTGTAGGCGGACTCAGTAAAACCTTGTAGGGGCGCAAAGTGTATCGGCAGCATTTTGGCTTCTTTCGTCTAGATTAGGAGCAGCGCAAAACCTGTCCCGGACGAATGTTGTTGCTCTTGAGACCGTTAAGACGCTTTAGCTTGCCAACAGAAATGCCATAACGGCGAGCAATTTTGCCTAGGCAGTCTCCACGACGAACCTTGTAGTAGCGGTGTTTTGCCAGTTCTTTCTGGTATTCGTCTTCTACACTTTGAATCTGAGCCTGGTCGATTTCCGTATTTGCTGCCAGGTAAGTGCCTTCCTGGAAATTGAAAACGGTTGTAGGATCAATGTACACGCCGTTGAACTTCATTTCAAAATGAAGATGTGCGCCAAAGGAACGCCCGGTATTTCCGCCAATGCCTACGGTATCGCCAGCCTGGAGTTCGTCTCCAACCTTAACGTTCCAGCTTGCCAAGTGAGCGTAAAGGGTGGTAAGGCCGTTGCCGTGGTCAATAATCACATACTTACCGTAGCCCTTACGGCGCCCCTGGTTACGAACCAGCTTGACCTTGCCAGCAAAGGCTGCCACAATGGTTCTGTCTTCACCATGACATAGGCCCAGGTCAACACCTCTATGCATACGGTAGGTTCGAATGCCATAGGGACTTGCAATACGGCGGCTTTCTGTGGGAATGAAGGCTGTCGTCATGTCAAGAGTCAGCTTGCTCGCACTATCGACGGAAGCGGAGTCTCCCATGGCGGCCGCAAGTTCGGCATCGGCCTCTTCCTGTGACATTTCCTTGCCATCATCCGCTTCGGTGGTGTCTGCGTCGGAATCTGATTCTGCAATGGTCACATCAGCCGCTTGATCTACAGATTCTGTATCGGCGGCTTCTACGGCAGCCGTGGTGGCCGGTTTTTCGGCAATGGCGGCGGCTGTGGTATCTATGTTGCCCTGGTCAACGGAATCAATGGCAGCATTACCGGAAAATTCACTTTCTGTGACGGTGGACTGCTCTGGATTTTGGGAGAGGCCTGCGGTTTCCGTCAGTTCAATTGAATTGGTTTCTAGGCCATTGAACGGTTCTGCCTCAGTATGGCTAATTTCGTTTGCAAATAGGGCAAACGGAAGAAGACTGGCTGTAATGACGGACTTGATATTCATACGAGTGCGGGAAAGATAGCTTTTTTTGCTCGATTTTTTTGCCGCAAGGATATTTTTACACTCTAAAGTGTGTTTTTTGGCAATTTAGGTCATTTGGAAAAATTGTTTCTCGCTGGTCCTTGGTATGATGTTAAAAAAAATTATATTTGTTAAAGGAGTTGTTTTTATAGCTGGTTAAACAAAAAAGGGAAAAAGGATATAAAATGAAAAAAATATTTCCATTGTTCTCTATAGTGATGGCAGCCGTGGCTTTTTATATCGGTTGTTCTGACGATTCTTCATCTTCTTCTGCAAATGAAGAACCTGAAAAAGGTGGTCTGCATGGCCATCATAGTTCGTTGACAAAAGAGGACTCTTCGACGGTTGTCGTTTATACGTATGAAGAGTTTTCTAAGGGTGATGAAGTCAAAATTATAGATGGCGACACCACGGAAATTTCTATTGACAAGGAATTTGCTGGCAAGGCTGACAGTATTATCCCGAAGCCGGGTAATGTTCTTGTTATCTGGAACGATATCATGAATGAGCCGTTCTATTTGCGAGTAACCTCTTTCGCTGATGAAGATTCCGTCTATACACTTACTGTAGACAAGGCATCTCCTTTCGAGGCTCTTCCTGAAGGTGACTATGAATTGTCAAGCGAAATCTATGTGAACCCTAATGCTGTTCCTAATGGTGGTGGAAAGCTTTCTTATGATGCTTTCTATAACAAGGAGAAAAAAGTCTACCATCCGTTCCTTATCAAGGATGAATCAAAACTGCTGCAGAGCAATAGCGAACTGCTTACTGGTAAGGACCTTTCTGAAAAGGCTCCTCTAAGCAAGACTCTTAAGGAAAAACGCTATGTTGACCTGCGCGATGTCAAGCTCCAGAGCGGTTCTGTTGATTGGACTGTTATTGATATTGATAAGGAGTTCAATCCGGGAGTTATTGCCATTCCTGGGCTAGGCAAGACCATTGGAGATTACCAGGGCAGCTGGCTTGATTCCTTTGGCGGTATCAAAAAGCTTGAAAAGGCGATGGATGATAATGACGAGAAGAATCCAGACGGTAGCCCCATCAAGGCTTATGTTCGTATGGATACCCTCAAGTTCAAGAGCAAGGCGAATTTCCACTTGAGCTGGACGACCAGCTGGTTGAGCATTAAGGGCTTTGATTTCTATGTGGATGCAACTGATGATATTTATGTGTCAAACATTGGTTTTGGCCTTGGTGCAGGTTTCTCTGGAGAAAAGAAACTTTCCGATTTTGAAGGTAAAGGCTTCACGTTCTCTATTTTTGGCATTCCTGTTTACATAAAAATAGTGCCGAATTTTTATCTCAAGTATAGCATGGAAGCCTATGCCGTAATGGATTATAAAATCAAGTATGCGAAGCATTCTACAAGCAGAGTCGGTTTGGCTTGGAAGGGTGGCAGTGATGTTTCCGTCATAAAGGATGGTAAAACAGAATTCACTTACAATGAATTCCATAACTTTAAGGAGTTTATTAATAATTCCCATATTGCGTTCTGTGGAAAGGCTAGTGCCGGTTTATACTTCAGAATGGCTGCGCTTTTCTATAATGTTGTTGGACCGACAGCTGGTATAGGTTTCCGTATCGACCTGGATTCTAGGGCAGGTGCATCTACCAGTTACGATGAAAATGGAAAGTGGACCGGAGAGGTCGAAGTTGCTGACGATTCCTATATTAAACTGGATGGAGCTCTCGCTGTGGAAGCTGGTGCAGAAGTTTCGATTCTTGGCCACACACTCTTTAGCAAGGCTTATGATGTTTACGATATCATGCCAATCCCGTTCTTCCACTTGCCAGATGATGAAAAGAAACCGTCTGAAGAAGGTTCCTCCACGTCCGGTGAGGGTACAATTCCGACGAGTTCTTCGATTAAACCGTGGTTATCCTCTTCCAGCAACAGGTACGATCCGGGAAAGCCGGTTGTCAATCCGTGCTCTACGGATAATCCTCCCTCTTACTGTTCGAATTAACATCAAGGTCAATTTTATCGAAAAAATCCTCGAGAATTTCTCGAGGATTTTTACTATCTTTGTCGCCGTCAGGGCCTATCATCCAGGTAGGTTCCTAGTCCGGCCAAAGGATATGCCTGCAAAGTTCAGGTTCGGCCGAAAAAGGATATAAAAATGGCAAAGAAAGTTCAGGATGCCCTTAAGGACATCATTTCCCTCTGCAAGCGTCGCGGTTTCATTTTCCCGGGTTCCGAAATTTATGACGGCCTGGCCAACACCTGGGACTATGGTCCGTATGGCGTAGAACTGAAGCGCAACATCAAGAACCTCTGGTGGAAGAAGTTTGTGACCAGCCGTAAGGACGTGCTGGGTCTTGATAGCTCTATTCTCTTGAACCCCCGCGTTTGGAAGGCTTCTGGCCACGTGGGTAACTTCTCTGACCCCCTGGTTGACTGCCTTGCTTGCCACGAACGTTTCCGCGCCGACCATCTGCTGGAAGAAAAGCTGGGTGACGGCTGCTGCGCCGGCAAGAACTTCGACCAGATCGCCGAAATGATGGTGGAAAACAAGATCGAATGCCCGTCTTGCGGCAAGACCGAATTCACCAAGCCTCGCGCATTTAACCTCATGTTCCAGACCGAAATCGGCGTGATCGAAGGCGAAGGCAACAAGGTTTATCTTCGTCCGGAAACCGCTCAGGGTATCTTCGTCGACTTCAAGAACATTGTGGACAACGTTCGCCCCCGCATTCCGTTTGGCGTAGGTCAGATCGGTAAGAGCTTCCGTAACGAAATTACCCCGGGTAACTTCATCTTCCGTACCCGCGAATTCGAACAGATGGAACTGGAATTCTTCTGCGAACCGGGCACCGAACTTGACTGGTACAACTTCTGGCGTAAGTACTGCTTCAACTGGCTCATCAAGGACCTGGGCGTGAACGAATCTAAGCTCCGCCTCCGCGAACATGCCAAGGAAGAACTTTCTCACTACTCCAACGGTACCACCGACGTCGAATACGAATTCCCGTTCGGTTGGGGCGAACTGTGGGGTATCGCAAGCCGCACCAACTTCGACTTGACTGCTCACCAGAATGAATCCAAGGTCAAGCAGGAATACATTGATCCGGTGAAGAACACCCGCTACGTTCCTTACGTTGTGGAACCGTCCCTCGGTGTGGAACGCTTGCTCCTGGTTCTCCTCTGCGACGCTTACGAAGTCCAGAAGCTCGAAAACGACGAACGTACTGTTCTCCACTTCGACCCGAAGGTTGCTCCGGTTAAGGTTGCCGTTCTCCCGCTGGTCAAGAAGGGTCAGGTCAAGGCTAAGGCCGAAGAACTGTACGAACAGCTGCTCCAGCGCTGGAACGTGGAATACGACGAAACTCAGTCCATCGGTAAGCGTTACCGCCGTCAGGACGAACTGGGTACTCCGTTCTGCGTCACCGTTGACTTCGACACCGTTGGCGAAGGCGAATCCGATCCGGCAAAGCTTGGCTACGTCACCGTCCGTGAACGTGACTCCATGAAGCAGGAACTGGTGAAGATCGACGAACTGGAAGCATACCTGGCTGCAAAGCTCGGTTGTTAAAGAGACGCAGGGGAAAACCTAAGTTTTTCCCCTAGACTCCTTCCTAGAATATGAAAAGGTCATCCGCGAGGGTGGCCTTTTTTGCGTTTTTGAGGTTGGTGGTAGTACTAAAATGCGGTTTTGAATGTGTTTAGTACTATTAATTTTAGACAAATTAACGTTTTATCTCGTTTTTTTATTGAAAATATGGTACTAATTCACTTTTTTTCTTTATTTAGTACTATGACGGTGTGTTTTTAGAAGTGTATTTTGACGAATTTCCTATTTTCTATAGTACTAAATGATTAAATTGATTGCATTGGTACTACTTTTTTTGAAAAAATTATATTCAGAGTATGCTTAATCCTTTCTTCAAATCCGTCATCGACCAGGATGATACCGCTATCGTTATCTGCAACCTGGAACACGAAATCATCTACATGAACCCGAAGGCTTGCGAGGCCCAGGCTAAGCGTGGGGGAGCCGCCCTCATCGGCCGCAACCTGCTGAAGTGCCACAGCCCGGAATCCCAGGAGAAGATCCTCAAGGTGATGGCCTGGTTCCTGGCGGACAAGACCCACAACTGGGTTCACACGTTCTTCAACGAAAAGCAGAACAAGGACGGCTACATGATCGCCCTTCGCGACGAAGCTGGCGATCTCATCGGTTACTACGAAAAGCACGAGTTCAGAACGAAGGATGAGACGCCTTTTTATACCCTATAGAACTTCGTTGCTTTGATAATGTGCTTCGGAAACAATTAACTATATTACTTATTATGAAAAGTAATTTTGCACTCATTGTCTCTATTTTTACTGTAACTGCATTCTTATTCGGATGCGACAGCAGTAGCTCCAGTTCTTCCGACAGTTTGGATGACTTTGGTTCATCGGGACGCAGCGAAGAGGAATTTGCCGCTCGTTGCAATGATGTCTTTGGTGTTACCGAAGAAGACACTTGGTCCACATCCCTTGTTGGTAACAAGTTTATCGAAGAGGAAGTTTGCGATAAAATTACTGAATACATGGGCTATCAGTTGGCCTTTTACGCAAGGTGTACCTCTGCAAGGTTCAGCCAGGCAAATAATCGTTTTGAAGTTGAAGTGATAACAGAACAACGGTATATGCATATCTGGGCTGAAATTGACGGTTGCAGTTATAAACTGGGCACAGACGGAGATATGCAACCCCTGATTACAAAGGGCAGGGAATGGACCCTGGATGAATGCCTTTGCAAGGCTGAAGGCGAAGCAACATCCTATAGAGTAATCTCTCCAAAGCAGCAGGATTCATCCTCCGATTCAATGCAGCAGGATGAATCTTCCAGTTCCAAAATTTCTACTACATCATCTAATTCCGGCATGGACGATGCATCATCCTCATCCCAAGAAGGATCTTCCTCCAGCGAGAAAACGACTTCAGGCTCCTCATCTTCAAGCGGCGAGCCCGATTCTGACGATGTATCCTCTTCTAGCGGAGAAATTGTCATCCCCGAAGGTTCCCTGGAAAAGAAATGTGATGAGTGCAACTCCTTCAAGGATGAGCGCGACGGCAACATCTACCGCATTACCGAAATTGACAACGTCATCTGGATGGCTGAAGACCTAAGGTATAACGGTCCTGATGTTATTGGTAAAGCCTACTGTTCCGACTGGGATCATGACTGCTCAAACCGGGGATACCTCTACAGCTTTGCTGCCGCAATGAACAATGCCGCTTGCGACAAGGGTGAGACATGCTCATCTACAATCATGTATCCCCACCAGGGTATTTGTCCCGAAGGATTCCACCTGCCAATGAATCGCGAATGGCAGAATCTATACAATTACCTATTGTCGAACCTTAGTGCCAATTCCAATTTCAGTACAGTTTTGAAAGCTAAGAAAGGTTGGGTAAAGGCTGGAGATGATACCTATGGATTCTCTGCACTTCCCACGGGTGAATTTAATGGAACAAGTATCTCCTTCGACAATATAGCCCGCTACTGGACTTCTACAGAATACAATGCGGAAAGTGCCTATGAATGGTACTTGGGTGATTCCTATAGCTTTACCAATCAAACATACAGTAAAGGATATGGTTATGCTGTTCGCTGTATCGCTGATGGTAAAATCGAACTGACAGAAATAAAGGACGATCCGCGTCCGACATCATCTTCATCTTCTGTTTCCTCATCCAGTTCCTCTGAATCTTCGTCATCGGAAACCGTAAATTCCTCCAGCAGTGAATACGAATACAGATTCAATGTTACCAAAGCGGATGATTGCGACGATTGCAATGCCTTTGTGGACACCCGCGACAATATGGTCTATCGTGTAGTCAAGATTGTGGGAGAAATCTGGATGGCCGAAGACCTCCGTTATGGCGGAACGGAAGAAGAACCTCTCGATGGAGCCTATTGCCCCGACCAGGAAGGCTGCGTGAATAGAGGTCGTCTTTATTCCAATGAAGCCCTAGGCTCAGCTTGTCCTGAAGGCTGGAGAGTTCCGTCCAGTGGAACCATGAAAAAACTGTTTGACACTTTCGCCCCTTCTCAGGGCTCTTCTAGCGCAAATACAAGTGCAGTCTGCGCAGCAGGTAGTTCCTGGGGATCTTACTGCACTAATGAATCCGGCTTTAGCAGTGTACCCACGGGAGAATGGGGAAGTAGCGGATTCAAGGATGATAATTATGCCCGCTATTGGACCTCATCGGTTCATGACGGTTCAAATTCGTACATGTGGTACCTAAAACCAGGTGAAATCAGGAACCAGACATACCTGAATTCATACGGATACGCCGTCCGTTGCACCGCTGCAGAAGACGTGGTTTTGGACGCCGTTAAGTAAAGGGCTGAACGAATCTAGAACTGGTTAATGAAGAATGTAATGCAGAGGCTGTTAATGAAATCTGCAAACATACTTCCCACAATGGGCACCAGCAAATAGGGCTTCACAGCCGGTGCAAACCTGTTTGTGATGGCCTGCATATTGGCCATGGCGTTTGGGGTTGCGCCCATGCCAAAGCCGCATACGCCAGCAGAAAGCACGGCAGCGTCGTAATCCCTGCCCATAACGTTGAAAACAACGAAATAGGCGAAAAGGAACATCAGGATCATCTGTGCGCAGAGGAGTATGACCAGGGGCAGGGCCAGCGAAGCAAGCTGCCAAAGTTTTAGGGTGATCATGGCAATTCCAAGGAACAGCGACAGGCAAATGCCGCCAACATCGCTGATTTCGCCCATGTGAACTTCGTACTTGCTGCTGTATTCACAGATATTTCTCATGATGGCAGCAATGATCATTGCACCGATATAGGAAGGGAAGGTCATCCCCGTTTTGGAAAGCAGGGTTGATACCAGGGTTCCAAGCCCCATGGCAATTGCCAACTGGAATGCTGCCGTTGAATATCTCTTTGCAGAGCGCCTATACTTGCTCTGTTCTTCCTTCAGTTCAGCCTTGTCTTCGTTCTTTGCCGTCTTCAGGAGATCCCTCTTCAGGATGAGTTTTCTGCCTAGGGGACCACCCATGAGAGAACCAGCCACAAGGCCAAAGGTTGCCGCAGCAGTGCAGAGTGTTGTTGCCCCTTCCATGCCAAAATCTTCAAGAACTGGGCCGAATGCACCGGCTGTTCCGTGACCACCCACCATCGAAATGGAACCGGCAGAAAGCCCTACAAGGGGGCTTACGCCAAGTAGCTTGGCAAGAAATACAGCCAGTGAATTCTGGCAAAGAATGAGCGTGCACACACAGACCAGCAGAAGAATCAGGTTGATACCACCGCTTTTCAGAATTTTCAGGTTGGCGTTGAAACCGACCGAGGTAAAGAAAACCATCATACAGATGGATTTCAATGTTTCGTCAAAGGAAAATTCCAGAAGGTTAGTCTTGTACAGGAAACAGGATATGATTGCGAAAACAATGCCGCCTACGACAGGGGAGGGAATACAGAACTTTTCCAGAACCTTGATTTCGTCCTTAAGCTTTGCGCCAAAAACAAGGACAACGACGGCGAGGGCCAAAGTCTGATACATGTCTAATGTCAGTTTGTACATGATGTCTCCAATAGTCTAGTCGCCTGTGGAAGGAATGGGACCGCGCCCCTGAAGTGGTGCTGCGACAGGAACTTCAGCATTTTTATTTTTCAGGACAGCTGCCGCACCGGGATGAAATTCCACCGGGATGTTTGTTGTCGCAAATTCAATGGAAGGAACGTTGAAATTTCCACCCGCAAAAAGTGTCTCGGTAACCTTTACGACAGAAGCACTATCAAGTAGCAGGCTTGCCACCAGAACAGCCTTTGTCCCTAAAGTCTGGGCAGAAGAATCCTGGCCTGCGTAAGTGCCTGCAGGAATTTCACTACGGGTCAGTTCCGGATGAAGGTTTGTGATGCGCTCAATGCTGGAGGAATCCAGAGAGAGTATGCGGATGGCCTTTTTTCCGGCGAGTTCTGCAATAGACGGGGTAGGAATGCCTGCCGTGCAGAAAAAGGCCTCTATCTTGCCGTCCAAAAGGGCCTGGGTTGATTCATTGAACCCCAGGTTCATCTTGTTGATTTTGTCCAGGGCGATGCCATTTGCTTCCAGAATGATTTCCGCATTGCGCAATACGCCAGACTCTTCTTCACCAACAGATACGCTTTTGCCTTCCAGGTCTGCGACAGATTCAATCTTTGAATCGGCAGAAACCACAATCTGGATGGATTCCGTATAGAGACCGCTAACAGCTGCAATTGCATGGCGGGCGCGGCTTCTCATGAGAAAATCCTTAAGCACGTCGGCCTGAACGATGGCCAGGTCCAGGAATCCTTCCTCCATAAGTCGGATATTTGCCGATGTTCCTGCGGTGGACTTGTTCTGTATTGTGTAGGCTGTTCCTGCCTTGTTAAACTGTTCTGCAAGTGTGGTAGCAAACTTATGGTAGATGCCACCTTTATTGCCCGAACCAAGACGAATATTCTGGCTTTCGGAATCGCAGGACGTAAGTGTTGCAACCAAGAGCAACATTATGGCTGTGGCAAATGCTCTGGAAAAATTGGATATTTTCATTGGATTACTCCAGTGGAATACGGACTACATAAAAGTTAGAAATTAAAATCTGTAATCCAGCAAATTAGGTATCAATCGTTTTCCAATTAGGAAAATCAATGCCTTAAAAACAAAAAAGGATCTTCTTTCGAAGATCCTTTTCGCGGGATAGACGAGGCTTGAACTCGCAACCTCCGGCGTGACAGGCCGGTGCTCTAACCAAAATTGAGCTACCACCCCAGTGGTGTGTTTAGTTGGTTTCCCAACCGAACGAGCCAAATATATAAATGATATTTGAACTTGTCAAGTGTAGTTGTGCGTTTTTCTTCTTTTTTTTGAAAAAATAGTGAACTGAACCCCATCAAGTAGGAAAGGTGATATATGCAAAAAAGGACCTCTTTTCAGAGATCCTTTTTAGCGGGATAGACGAGGCTTGAACTCGCAACCTCCGGCGTGACAGGCCGGTGCTCTAACCAAAATTGAGCTACCACCCCAAATTCTTCAACTTGCGTTGCCGAACTTTCGGTAGTGGGCGATAACGGATTCGAACCGCTGACATTCTGCTTGTAAGGCAGACGCTCTGAACCAGCTGAGCTAATCGCCCGAAATCTTAGTCTTTTTTCTTGCCGCCGAAGAGGATTCCGAGAGGAATGACCACTACATAGGCGAGAACCAAGATAAGCGGTGCAACAGTGAGGGAGACCGGGTTGTTTGCGGGGCCCGTTGCCAGGCATGCAAATCCGATGATGAGCAGTAAAACGCCGATTGCAACAAGAATAATATTCTTTTTAGTCAACATTTAACTGTTCCTCAAAGTTACGTGCCAAATATACAAAGTTTTCAATCATTGTCAAGTGGAAAACCCTAATTTTTTCACTAAAATACGAATTTTTCCTGCAAAAAACAAATAGCCAGGAAGTTTCACTTCCTGACTATCGTTAACGTTATGAAAACCGTTTTTTTATTTCTGGCCGGGGTACTTCACTCGTGTGTGATAAGTGCCGTCAAGACTGTGGAGGAAAGCCTTTTCCAGCTTGAACAGTTCACGGATGGAAAGATCGCATTCGCTGAACTGACCTTCGTTCAGACGGGCCTGGATCGTATTGTGAATCATGTTCGTCAGGGCTTCAGGATTCTGATCCGTCATGGAACGGCTTGTGGCTTCGATGATGTCAGCCAGCATAAGAATTGCAGTTTCCTTGCTCTGGGGCTTGGGACCGTTATAACGGAAGTCAGCTTCATTCACCTTCTTTTCAGGATCGGCTTCGGCCTCTTCCTTTGCCTTATGATAGAAGAACTGGATGAGAGTATCGCCGTGATGTTCACGGATTGCTGCTGCCACCAGGTCAGGAATCTTGTAGTCCTTGGCGAGAACAGCACCCTGCTCCACATGGCTGATGATGATCTTTGCCGACTGGGTGGGATCCATGCTGTTGTGGGGATTCACGCCCTGCTTCTGGTTTTCAGTAAAGTATTCCGGACGCATGGTCTTGCCGATGTCGTGGTAAAGGGCCATGACGCGGACCAGCAGGGAGTTGGCTCCAATGCTGTCGGCAACCTTTTCAGCAAGGTTGGAAACCTGAATGCTATGGTGGAAAGTACCCGGAGCAAGTTCAGAAATGCGCTTCAGGGCCGGACGGTTGAAATCGGACATTTCCATCAGGGTAAGCACGGTGGTGATACCGAACAGCCTTTCAATCAGGTGGATCAGCAGCACAGAAGCGATTGCTGCGCTGATCATGATATTGACGCTACCTACGATAAGAGTCTGGTAGAACTGTTCCAGACCCATTCGGTTACGAAGCAGGAACATGATGCTGATGGCTGCAGCAAGAGCGACAATGCCTGCAAGAATACTCCACACAAACTGCACACGGTAACGCATACGGGAAAGGGGGTAGACCAGTATGGCGCAAATCATAAACACGGCAACGGCAGAAGCCAGGTCATAACCGCTGAGAATACCGAAAATCATGGCCGAGAATCCAGAGAAGGCTAGCCCAATGCGGTAATCGTAAAGCACCGTTGCAATAACCGGAGTCAAGGCGAATGGATACAGCCAGATCAGTTCAATGCCCTCTGGAATGACTGCGCCTTCAAACTGGGTCAGAGCACCGGAGAAATTGTGGAACAGCCAGAATGCGCCCAGCTGTAGGGCTGCAAGGAAAATAAGGCTCCACAGCTGACGGGCAGTCTTCAGTGCCTTTGTGGCATTGGAAACAAAGAAGAACAGGAAGAACAAGCTTGTAATCACGAAGAAGATGATGGCCTGTCCATAGGGAGCCGTAAGAGTTCTGGAATTTTCTTCCTTCTGCTGAGCCTTCTGAAGGGCTTCAATTTTTTCAAGAATTTCCTTGGTAACGGGAGCGCCCTGGGTCACAATTTCCATACCGCGGGGAACCATACCCTTAATGAGGGTCACCTTGTTGCGTGCTTCCTGCTTGCGGGCGTCCGTCTCCTTTTCCAGATAAAATACGTTGGGAAGGGCGAACACATAAAGTACTTCGTAGAAGGCGCTCTGCAGGCTCTGTTCTGTGGGGAACGCACTCTGCAACTGGCTGAAAGCTTCGTCAATACGGCGCTGGAGGGGCTGAATCTCGCCAACTTCCAGCGGATATTCTTCGCTGTCACGGATCAGGGAAATGGTAGGCTTGTTATAAATCAGGGCCTTCACATTCTGGATATTGTAATTGTTGCTGAACAGCTGAACTTCCGTTTCTGTTTTTGCCAGCAGGGTGTTGGAAATGCCCTTCTGGAGCATCTGATTGAAAACGGAAAGAACAGAATCGCGAGCCTTTGAATTCTGGCTCAGGGGCTTGATTGCCGTAATGGAAAGGCGCTGCTTCAGCACTTCGTACACGCGGGAAGCCTGAACCACCTTACGCTGTAGAGTGGAGTCGCTTTCTCCGCTGCCATTGCTGCCGGCACTGATCTGAGCCTGCAGAACACCATACTGGCCCAACTTATGCAGATATTGCTTCAGGTCTTCACTAATGCGGTTTGTTTCATCCGTGTTGAATTCAAAAATGGCGCTGACCTTTTCGACAGCACGGGCGCGTTCCGCATCGATTTCCTGCTTGGACTTCGGAATATCGAAGTTGATGGGGGAGATGATGGTGCGGGTACTGAGCTGGCCCAAATGAGGATGTTCGGCCTGCAGGGCAATGTTCTTATCGGGGAACAATGCGATGGCGATGGCTGCAATAATAATCCATCCGATAATGAGATGAATTTTCTTCTGCTTCTTTTTCATTTCTTGTCCTTTTGCTCGTAAGCAAGCAAAATGTCACGTACCAGATGATGACGTAAGACATCTGTGGCAGTAAACTCAACTTCAGCGATACCAGGAATGCCCCTGAGGATCCGCATGGCGTGCTCAAGACCGGATTTCTGGCCCTTGGCCAAGTCCACCTGGGTGGCGTCACCTGTAATGATGGCCTTGCTGTGGGGACCAAGACGGGTGAGGAACATCTTCATCTGTTCTGGCGTGGTATTCTGGGCTTCGTCAAGGATGATAAAGGCGCGCTTCAGGGTGCGACCGCGCATGTAGGCCAGGGGAGCGACCTCTATGGCACCCGCCTCTTCGTAACGGCGCAACTTTTCTGCAGGGAGCAGTTCTGCCAGGCTGTCGTGAATGGGGCGTAAATAGGGCGCAATCTTTTCCTTCAGGTCACCAGGCAGAAATCCCAGGGATTCGCCGGCTTCCACTGCCGGACGGACCAGGCAGATACGTTCTGCCTCGTGGCGTTCCAGGCTAGCAACCGCTAGGGTAACCGCCAGGAAGGTCTTACCGGTTCCAGCAGGCCCCTTGGCAAAAATGATGTCGTTCTTCTCGATGGCACGGACCAGCTCCGCCTGTGCGGGGGTCTTTGCCGCAACAGCTATGCCAAAACGGTTTCTGAAAATGGGGGTGTCTGGAATGGAGGCGCTCAGCTCCTGGTAATCCAGGGATTCTGGCCCCAGCAGACGTTCCACATCGGTAGCCGTAAGGATTTCGCCATTTCGGGCGGCCATCTTCAGCTGATCCAGCACCGCAAGAACCCCCTGAACATCGCCGTTTTCTCTGGCTGTGATGTTCAGACCAGGGAGGCGGGTCTGTATAACAACACAAAAACGGCTCTCCAAAAGTCGGAAAACCGTTTCGTTTTCACCTGAAACGATACGTTTCAGATTATCAGAAATTGAATAGTGTATTATTTCACTCATTCTTCGGTAGGACGATCCACCGGGATACCAAGCTTGTTCTTGGCGTCAAAGATTTCCTTGCGGAGCTTATGGTTTTCTTCGGTAATGTCCATAGCTTCCTTTTCGGTCTTCTTCAGCTTGTTTTCGTCAATCTTTTCCTTAGGAGCAGCCTTCTTGGCACCGCCGGCAACTTCTTCAGTGCCATCATCATCGTAACCTTCGTCGCTACCACCGTTAGAACCGGCGCAAGCAGAGAAAAGGGCAACAGTAAGAGCAGCGAGGATAAGCTTCCATTTCTTTAAAAGAGACATTATTTGAACTCCATTCTAATCTTTGATGGCTAAAATATATATAGTTATAGAGAAAAAATGTTAAAAAAGGTAAAATTTCCCTATGCAAATGCAAAAAAATTTGGCCGAAATCTATTCTCAGGTCTTTATTTCCTCAAAAAAATACGATTCCAAGGCTGTTTATGCCCGTCGTAGGCAAACTTTGATGAAAAATCTGGACTCATTCTGCGTTTTTGCAGGAATGCCCATTGAACCGGGTTCAGAAGAGGCCTTCGTCCAGACCTGGGTGCGTTTTGTACAGGAACCGGCCTTCGTTTATTTGACTGGTGTAAATCAGCCTGGTTGCTATCTGGTGCTGGATCCCATCAAGAAAAAGGAAACCCTTTTTGTTCCGCGCAAGAATCCCTTCAAGGAATTCTGGAACGGCAAGCGCCTCGGCCACCTGAAAGGGGATAGGGAAGTTGCCCTAGTAACGGGCATCAAGGATGTTCGTCCGTCTGATGATCTGGGTGAATTTGTGGACGCCCTGGCGAAACGCTATTCAACAGGCAAGAAGCCCGTGAATCACGCCTTTGCCTATTTCTTTGAAAATTTCGATTCAGACCATAATTATGCTCTGAAAGGCGAACTGAAAAGCCTGCTAAAACCATACAAGATGAAGGTTCTCAGTTGCGCCGATCAGCATTTCAAGGCCCGCTTGACCTTGGGATCTGAACGCATTGGGGAGGCGAAAGTCGCCCAGAAGGTAACAGATGAAGCCTTCCGCGCCCTCCTTTCCCGCCTGAAGTCCATCAGGAACGAACGTGATTTGAGCCTCTATCTGAATTATGAAATGCAGCGACGCAGCGACGGCGATCTCGCATTCCCGACCATTGCTGCCGGCGGCGAAAACGCCTGCTGCCTGCACTATGTCAAGAACGATGAACCTCTGCTGCGGGGGAGCCTTGTCCTGCTTGACTTCGGCGTCCGTTACGGCACCCTCCACAGCGACATTTCAAGAACCATTCCAGTTAGCGGAAAGTTTAACCCGCTTCAAAAAATGTTGTACGAAATCGTCCTGGATTCACAGACAGAATACCAGAAATTCGTCCGCCCGGGAGTCACTCTCCAGGAAATCGGAATGGTCCCCTGGGACTACATCATGGAACAGCTGGATCTCCGCCTGGTCAAGGGAGCAAAGGGCAAATTTAAGTTGCTCTATGACAAGCGCCCCCATGGAGTCAGCCACTTCATTGGCGAACAGATTCACGAAGGCAATCCGGGCACACGTTCGCTGGGTGTTGTTCTTGAACCTGGCATGCTCATCAGTTGCGAGCCTGGCCTCTATGGTGAATTCGAGGGAACTTTCGGCGGCAGGCGCTACAAGGAAAAGATTGGCATCCGCATCGAAGATGACCTTCTGATTACGAAGAACGGTTTTGAAAATATTTCCAGAAATATTCCGAAAAATGTAAAGGATTTGGAAGGACTTATGAAATAAAGTCAAGCTAGTTGCGCCCTATTTATTTAGATTTCCAGTATACAGTTTTTTGTTAAAAGGACTTGTCTATGTGGAAAGTTAAGGGTGCGACCCGCTACTTTTTGTCTATTCTAGCAACAACTTTTGTTCAGCTTGGCGTATTCATTTACGCTCAGAAAATTCTGGCCGGTTCCTTCACCGCAGCCGATGGCGTTACCTGGCAGACCTTCATGCTGCAGATTTTCTTTGTGGCTCCTTATGTATTGATGGTCTTCTTTGCAGGTCTTTTCACAAATAGATTTTCCAAGAACAAGGTTTTGGCATGGTCATCCCTGATGATGACTTGCTTTGTTATTGCCCAGGCGGTTCTTGTGACCTGCGGCTGTGTTAGGGTGGCCTTCTGGCTTTCCATTGGCCTGAGTTGCGGTTTTGCGATCCACAGTGCGGCCAAGTACGGTATCCTTAAGGAAATGTTCGGTGTCCGTAACCTGAGCTACGCCAACGCCCTTTTGCAGATCTTTGGCCTGGCGGGCATGATTTGTGCCTCCTGGCTTGTTATTGTAGGTGTGAACCTTATTGATCTTGATGCCCTGCAGTCCTATGCTGCAGTACACCGCATTACTTCCCATTCCGTGGTGATTCCCTGGCTCTTGACTGGCGTTAGCGTACTTGGCACTGTGGCTAGTTTCCTGATTCCCAAGGTAAAGTACGAGAACAAGAACAGCAATATGTCCAAGGTAAAGAAGCACCTGAGCCTTGGCTGGCGTGTGCCCACCCTTCGTGGATCCATTATTGCACTTGCCATGTTCTGGTCTTTTGCCCAGGTGTTTGTACTTGTGTTCCAGGATGTGTCCGGTTCCAATGTGATCAACATGTTCCAGGACTACATGATGTTTGCCGTCCTTGGCCTTATGGTAGGTTCCATCTTTGCTGCCAGCCGTTCCAAGGACTTTATTGAGACGGGCTTTATTCCCATGGGCATGATCGGCCTTTCTGTATGTATGCTGCTGTTGCCCTTTATGACTCAGCCGGCTGCTCTCGTTATTCTGTACAGCCTGACGGGTTTCTTTGGCGGCATGTACCTGGTGCCGGTGAACGCCCTTTTGCAGTACAATACCCGCCCCAACAATTCCGGTTCTGTTCTTGCCTTTGCAAACATGATCCAGGCCCTGGTTCTTATCCTGTTCCTGTTTGCCTATACGGCAATGCTTATGTACACCGGTCTGAACCATAGGTTCTACTTCCTGATCATTGCGGCCATTTCTTTGCTGGTCTTTGTATGGTCCATTTCCAATCTTCCCCAGGCTTTGGTCCGTTCCGTGTTGCGCGTGGCGTTCTCCCGTTACCGTATCCGCGTTGTAGGCGTGCAGAACATTCCTAACGAAGGACCCGTACTTCTGGTGGGTAACCACCATAGCTTTATCGACTGGGCCATGATCCAGATGGCTTCTCCCAGACCGCTCTGCATTGCAAGCAACAAGGACCACTTTGACCGTTGGTACCTTCGTGCAATCCTTAAGCGCCTGGGCATGATCCGTATCGACAGCAGCAATCCGAAGCCCGCCATGGACAAGATCCACGAGGCCCTGCAGGCAGGGAAGGCTGTGGTGATTTTCCCCACAGGAGAAGTTTCCAAGTCTCCTCACGTGGAACCCTTCAGCATCGACTATTCCTCCGCTGTGGAGGGCACCGACGCTTCCGTGATTCCGTTCTACATCCAGGGACTCTGGGGCACCAACTTCAGCTACAGCGGTTCTGACATGTATGCTTCCGCTGCAGACCGTACGGTGGTGGTGGCCTTTGGCGAATCCATTCCTGCTGATACGGACCCCGATGACGTACGCCACATTGTCCGCAAGATTTCCATTGAGGCTTGGGCCTATGCAACTAACTTCTACAAGCCCATTGCCGAAACCTGGCTCCGTACCTGCAAGAAGTACGTGAAGAACGGCCCTGCCATCTATAGCCCCGAAGGCGCTCACTTCTCCGGCTTCAAGCTGATTGGTGCTGTCATGGGCTTCCGCGGCCTTCTGAAGAAGATTCTTGCCAAGAACGAGACCAACGTAGGTATCATGCTTCCGCCGAGCCCTGCAGGCGTTATCGTGAACCTTGCTCTCTGGACCTTGGGCAAGACCAACGTGAACCTGAACTATACCTCCTCTGTGGATAACGTAAAGTACTGCTGTGAACGTGCTGAGGTTTCTACTGTCATTACCAGCCGCATGTTTGTACAGAAGCTGAAGGGTAGGGGGGCCGACTATAGCCAGGTCGCCTCCGACAAGGTTCGCGTGCTGTATGCGGAAGACCTGATGAAACAGATTCCCAAGGCAAAGATTGCAGCCCATCTTATCTTCTGCGCCATTATGCCCACCTGGGTTGTGAACTTCCTTTACTTCAAGCGTACCAAGCTGGACAGCAATGCGGTTATCGTATTCAGCTCCGGTTCCGAAGGTACGCCCAAGGGAATCGAGCTTACCCATCGTAACATGATCGGTAACATGCACCAGCTGGCCTGTATCCTGAACATCAGCCGTGGCGACGTGATGCTTTCTGAGCTGCCGCTGTTCCATAGCTTTGGCCTTACGGTGACCACCCTCTTGAACCTGGTGGAAGGTTGCCCCATTGTGGCTGTGGCAGACCCCACCGACGTAAAGACCATGGCCCGCGTCTGTGCAGAATTCCATGTGACCTGCCTGGTGGCAACGCCCACCTTCCTCCGCGCCTTTACCGTAAGCCGTTACGTACACCCCTTGGTATTCAAGTCTGTGCGCCTGATTATCGCCGGCGCCGAAGCACTCCGCCCGGAACTGACCACGGCATTCCGCATGAAGTTCGGCAAGGAAATCTTCGAAGGCTACGGCTGTACCGAAACCGCTCCGGTGGCATCCGTGAACAGCGAAAATACCTTGATGAACGACTATACCACCATGCTGGTGAATAACAAGCCCGGCACCGTGGGCATGGCCCTGCCTGGCACCCAGTTCCTGATTGCAGACCCCGATACCAACGAGCCCTTGCCCGTGGGCGAGGCCGGCATGATTCTCATTGGCGGCTGCCAGGTGATGAAGGGTTATCTGAAGGATCCGGACCGTACCGACAGTGTTATCGTGAAGATCGACGGCATTCGCTACTACAAGACCGGCGACAAGGGCAAGCTGGATAGCGACGGCTTCCTTACCATTGTGGACCGCTACAGCCGCTTTGCAAAGCTGGGTGGCGAAATGGTTAGCCTGGGTGCTGTTGAAAAGAAGATCCAGGATACACCGGTTCTCGAAGGCTGCGATTACCTGGTGACCACCGTTCCCGATTCCGCAAAGGGCGAAAGGATTGTTCTCTTGTACCAGAGCGAAAAGGAACCTGCCCAGGTTCTTTCTGAACTCCGTGCCGCAGACTTCCCGCCCATTATGCTACCGTCTCTTGCATTCAAGGTGGAGAAGGTGCCAAAGCTTGGCTCCGGCAAGGCCGACTTTACCACCGCCAAGAAGGTGGCCAAGGAACTTGTGGAATCTCGTAAGGGTTAATCATTAGAACAAGAGAGGGTAGGATGGATAAGGAAGAAAATATCAACTACGGCTTTACGCAAGTGCGCACTGCAAGAACCATCTCCGCAGTCATTGCAATGATGGGTATGGTATTGCTCCTTATCCAGCGAGTCCTTGTAGCTGTTCTCGGCATGGCCAATGAGGCTCTTGGCCTGGCATTTGCCCGCTACAGCAATTTTACGGGTCGCTTTGCCGCCCAGAACTTTGCAGAAGACAAGAAGCTACTTGCCCTGCTCAAGGAAGTGAAGGGCATTATGCCCATAGCCGACACGGCTGTCACCGTTCTCCTGGTCTGCTCCATTGTTCTTCTTGTCATTGCCCTGGTGGGTTTGGCTCTCCCCAGACAGTTCTCGCATATTCTCGTAGCGGCCAAGTTGCTGAAGTGGAGCGACGGTTCCGATGACAAGCCTCAGGGAACCAGTCTTGGCAGGGCTCTTTCAAACCTGGGCAACATTCCTGTCAAGAAGCTGATCATTCCAATTGCTGGAATTGGAGCCATCGTTGGAATTGTTCTTGTCGTCGTATCGTACGCTGACAAGATTGACCAGGTTTCCTACGACACCGCCATTGATGAAATGCAGGAGCAGGCAATGAACTACATTACCGCCCAACGATCCTATTTTGCAAAGAACAGCAAGATTGGCGGCCCCAAGGCATTGCAATTGCCTGATTCCCTCCAGTCGGAGTTCTTCACATACAAGGTTTCTGGATCCCGCTTTACTGCAACAACATCAAAACCCATGGGCAAGTGCCCCGCAGGAACCAAATGGACGGTTTCTGCAGAGGCAAAGGGATTCTTTACGCAAGAACTGAACCTTTATAGGATCGCTCCCAAGGATTCATCCTGTGCCAAGCTAAGCCCAGAATTCAAGCAGCTGGGCCGTAAAAAGAAGCAGGCAACCACACCTTAATCCGTTTTACACACATTTACACACTTTGTGCAGATCCAGCCTCGTTTTTCCATAGAAAACGAGGCTTTTGTGTTTATATTAAGGAGGTAGTTTTATACGAGGGATATATGGGTAATTGGGTTAAAGTCATTTCCGTCGCAAGTTTATTTGGCGTAATGGGTTTTGCTGGCGCTGCCACCTGGAAACCGGTTTGTGTTAACGCTGGCCATACACTTTTGGCCGAATCCGATCATTTTGAAATCTGCAAGAAGGCTAAGCACGACGATGGTTCTGCCAATAACGCGACCTTGGATGCGGCTACTGCCCAAAATGCCCTAAAAACCCTGGAACACATTTTTTCGGTATATCACGATTCCATGCAGTGGATGTACCCCCAGCCAAGCAACGCCAACGAAAAGTTGAAAAGCGTCGCCTATCTGTTTGAAGACTCCAAGATGGGAGCCCTCTACGGCGGTGCCAATGCAGAAGCCTGCGTCAAGAATTCTGCACAAAAGGACGAATGCTCTCCGGGACTTTGGCTAGGTTCCGGCGCATTCAAGGATTTGTGGGGCCTTGCTCATGAATACGCCCACGGCCTGCAAAGTGTTGCTGGCTGGATGGGTTCCAACGCCACCTCTGGCTGGATCTGCGAATCTCACGCCAACTGGATGGCCCATCAGGTGAACCCAACCGATGCCCATTACTGCTCCGAGGCTCTGATCAACTTCCCGTACCTGTATTACGGCTCCACCCGCGACCGCTATTGCAACTGGCAGTTCATGGAACACCTTAAGGAAGAATTTGGCGGTGGCTGGAAGGGCGTGCAGTCCGTGAATCGCATGTGGATGAACAAGATTAACGATGGTGAAACCGGATACAGCACCCAGACTCCATTCGACGCCATGATTGGTGCATACGACTGGCAGTACAGCGACCTTACCGAAGAACTTGGCAAGTTTGCCATGAAGAATGCCACCCTGGAATATGAAGGAGCAAAGAAGGCTCTTTACAAGAAGACCTGGGGCGACTACGAGTTTGCCACACGCAGGGCTACTGGCTGGGGCGACATCTACCGCAGACACGGCCGCGTGACCATGCTAAATAAGATGGCTGACGACGGTACCGCAGATTTGCAGGAAGGTTCCGCCGCGGACGTCGCTTATCAAGTGCCGAGCTATTGGGCTCCGCAACGTTTTGGCTACAATCTGGTGCGTCTCTATCCCGATTCCGCAGGCAAGGTTACCGTGAAATTCCGCGGCATTGTGCAAGAATCCAAGCCCGCGGCCTATGGATGCAAGGGCGAAGAATCTTACTGGGAATGGTCCGCACAGTCCAACAAATGGGTGCAAAAAAATCTCTGCAATCTTTCGCCGGATGTAATGCCGGATCCCGGTTCCAGCTGGACGGTTGGCCTGGTGGCTGAAGGTGCCGACGGAACGCCCCGCTATAGCGAAATGAAGTCCGGAACCGCCTTCAATCTGGAAATTGAAACCAAGGCTGGCGATAAGGCTCTCTGGCTCACAGTTACCGCAACGCCCAAAGATCTATACACCATTACCTGGGACCAGTTCTACTATACTATTTACCGCTATCCGTACATGATCCGTATGGAAAACGGCAAGCCCGAAGGCTA
The DNA here is from genome assembly GCA_045616805.1 of Fibrobacter sp. GTDB lineage: Bacteria > Fibrobacterota > Fibrobacteria > Fibrobacterales > Fibrobacteraceae > Fibrobacter. The sequence continues at coordinate 16,272 of JAZLHK010000047.1, read as the reverse complement.
CGAGCCGAACGCCTGGAAACCCGCTGGCTATAAGGCCGGCAGTGGCGATTCCGAGGGCACGGCAACCGGCTTCAAGCGCCACGAAAATGGCGGCGGCTGGGTCAGCACCAAGGCAAATGTGGCCGCAACTGTTTATGTGGGGCCAGATGCCGTTGTTAATGGCGGCACCATCAGCGGAGAAGCCCGCATCGAAGACTTTGCCGTTGTAAATGGCGGTACCATTAGCGGTAAGGCAGTTGTCCGCGGTCGTGCACTCGTTACTGCAGGAACTATCGGCGACAACGCCGTGCTCGAAGAAGATGCATGGCTTGTAAGCGGAAGCATTACCGGCAATGCCAAGGTAGGCGCTCTTTCCATCATCGTAAATAGCACCATCACCGATAACGCTCAGGTCCAGGGCGTAATGTGGGCTGTTGCCGACAAGAAACTAAGCGGTACGGCACAACTCCGCGGCGACCTGGAAAATAACTTCAGCAAGGAACTGACCAAGGGCGTTTTCTATGGCATGGTGGATGACGGCATGCTGAACAACGCCACCTACGGCGCAAACTTTACGGAAGCCCCCAAGGAAGCTACCGCAGACTTTAGCAGCGCCAAGTGGTACGCCATTGACGAAGACATCGTGACGCCCGACGAACCCGGCGACCCCAATGAACCCAGCGAACCTGAGCAGCCTGGCGAAGAAACCAAGCCCGGCGACGAAACGGACTCCGGCGATGTAACAGAACCCGGCGACCCCGAACAGCCCGACGAAACGACTGAACCTGGCAAGGATAATCCCGGCGAAAATGATCCGCAAAAGATCATCGCCAAAAAGCAGATGGCAACACCGGCAATTTACCAGAGCCGCCAAAAGTTCGACATCAAGGGACGAAACGTAAAATCATCCCACAGGAACGCCAAATACATGAGACTGTTCTAAAGCAAGCTTACCTCCTCATCCCAAAAAAAGCAGAGCCATACGGCCCTGCTTTTTTAATATTCTAAAATCCCAGAAAGGAATTATTTTTTTCGGAATTACTTGCACTTAAAGCCCTGCAGTTCCAGGCCAGCCTTCATTTCGGCGTAGGTGGACTTGCGCTGCATATTCATGGCCTTGATGAAGGGGCTTTCGTTTGCAGTGTGCAGTCTAAAACCGGTGATTGTCTCTTCCACAGTGCCCTTGCCACTCTGGATAAACATCTGCTTGAGCTGGTCGCGACGACTTTCCAATTCGGGAGTCACAAATACATCCGTCACCAGGTCAACATTGTCGATATGGTCATCGGTAATTACGAGATTCATGGTTACATGATTCTGGATGCCACCAAACTGACCGTCAGTAGAGCAGGAAAGCTTCTGGGTGCCGGTCTTCTTAGCCTTGGCGGGCTTTGCAGCGGGCTGTGCCTTGGGAGTGTACTGGAGAGCGGCAAGCAAATCCGCTTCGCTGGCAGCACCCTGAATGCGGTTCACGATACGGCCATCCTTAATCAGGAAGAAGGTGGGGAAGGCCTGGATCGGCAAAGTGTTCTTGATTTTCTGAACGTTGGGTTCGTCAAAGCCTACGGATGCCACCTTCACGTCGGGATATTTCTTGGCAATATCGATGAGAGTGGGAATCATGATCAGGCACGGCGGACAGCTTGAAGAGAACACATCCAGAATAGTGGGCCTGTCGGTGTTCATGATTTCCTTTTCGAAGTTGCTGTCGTCTACGCGTACAATCTTGATGACTTCATCCTGAGCAGCGGCCTTTGCTGCCTTTGCAGGAGCGGCAACGGCACTGGAGAATGCTCCCATGGCGGCAATCACAGCGGCCGCACCCATAACAGATTTAAACTTCAAACACTTCATTATAAATTTCCTTTTGTTAACTGTAGGCAGTATAGAAATATTTTGCGACATAGGCTAGGGCTATAGTGAACGCTGCGCGAGACGAAAACGAAAAATTGCGACGCACAAAAAAAGCCCGCGGGCATAAACCCACGGGCTTTTTCGTCACTGGATCCTTCGCTTTGCTCAGGATGACGCTGGTGCAACCTGTTCAGAACGACGCGGAGCGCCTATTAACCTTCAACCTTCGGAAGCTGAGCAAGGCTCTTAGCCAGGTCTTCGTCGGTAGGAATGTAGTCGTTCATTTCACCGTCGTTGAACTTCTGGTAAGCAACCATGTCGAAGTAGCCGGTACCGGTCAGGCCGAACAGAATGTTCTTGGCTTCGCCGGTTTCCTTGCAACGGAGAGCTTCATCGATGGTAGCGCGGATAGCGTGGCTGGATTCCGGAGCCGGCAAGATACCTTCGGTCTGAGCGAAGAGACGGGCAGCTTCGAACACCTTGGTCTGTTCCACGGAAGCAGCGCGCATGTAGCCCTGATCGTAGAGTTCAGAAAGGATGGAGCTCATGCCGTGGTAGCGCAGGCCACCAGCGTGGTTTGCAGACGGAATAAAGCCGGAGCCCAGAGTGTACATCTTGGCCAGCGGGCAAACCTTACCAGTATCGCAGAAGTCGTAAGCGTACTTACCGCGGGTAAAGCTGGGGCAGCTTGCAGGTTCGATAGCCAGAATATCGTAGTCAGCTTCGCCACGGAGCTTTTCGCCCATGAACGGAGAGATAAGGCCGCCCAGGTTAGAACCACCACCGGCGCAACCGATGATCATGTCGGGCTTCACGCCGATCTTCTTGAATGCAGCCTGAGCTTCCAGACCGATCACGGACTGGTGCAAAAGAACCTGGTTCAGCACGGAACCCAGAACATAGCGGTAGCCTTCCTGAGTCACAGCAGCTTCAACAGCTTCGGAAATTGCGCAACCCAGAGAACCAGTGGTGCCCGGGAATTCTTCGTTGATCTTGCGGCCAACGTTGGTGTTCATGGAAGGAGACGGGGTGACGGAAGCACCGTAGGTGCGCATCACTTCGCGGCGGAAAGGCTTCTGTTCGTAGGAGCACTTCACCATGTAAACCTGGCAATCGATGCCGAAGAAGGCAGAAGCCATGGAAAGAGCGGTACCCCACTGGCCAGCGCCAGTTTCGGTGGTCACACCCTTGAGGCCCTGCTGCTTGGCGTAGTAGGCCTGGGCGATAGCGGAGTTCAGCTTGTGGCTACCGCTGGTGTTGTTACCTTCGAACTTGTAGTAAATGTGAGCCGGAGTGCCGAGAGCCTGTTCCAGGAAGTAGGCACGAACCAGCGGAGACGGGCGGTACATCTTGTAGAAAGTACGGATGTCTTCGGGAATTTCGATATATGCGGTGTCGTTGTCCAGTTCCTGCTTGACCAGTTCGGAGCAGAACACTCCTTCCAGTTCGGCAGCGGTCATGGGCTTGCCGGTACCCGGGTTCAGGAGCGGAGCCGGCTTCTTCTTCATGTCGGCACGAACGTTGTACCAAGCCTTCGGCAGTTCAGATTCTTCCAGGTAGACCTTGCAAGGTCCGTCAATCTTCAGGGAGGAGCAATTACGCATATTAATCCTTTTGTTAGTTAAAAGCCGTTTTTTGCAACCGAAAAACTCAAAAAAGCCTGAACTTCTCAAAAACTCGCTGGATTTCTCGGAATTTCAAAAATTAACGCATATAATTTACACAAAAAATGCCCGATTGAAACGCAAATTTCCTTATTTCTTTCGTTTTATAAAGAAAAAAAATGATTTTTTGGTGCCCACGCGGGGGTAGCTCTCGCAGCTCAGGTTTCTTTGGGGTACATTTCACTGAACATACATTGTTGAAAAACCCCGTTCAAATGAGCGGGGTGCTTTATTAGCTTTTACAGCAGGCCGTGTTGTCTAAGGATTTCTGCGTATTTGTCGGCACGGGCTTTTTCTGCTTCCAGCTCCTGCTTGCTGGCTTCAATGGCCTGCCTGTTGGCCGCAAGTTCCTCTTCCTGCTGTTTAATCAGCTCTTCGGTGTACTTGCGGGTAGAAATCGCGTCGAGTCTACGGCGTTCTTCCATTTCCTGGCGGTAGGCTTCGATTTGCTCTGCACTGAATGCCATAAGGTCCTCGTACACGTCTTCAAAAGGTTCAACCCGGGTGGGATTGGCTATAAACTTACATAAATCCAGTAGGTTTTGCAAGTACTTGTTACCGTGTCCCGCATCCTCGCGGATTGCCTGCTCCAAGTAATTTAGCTGAATAATGCACCAGTGCATGGTGTCGAATTTGAACATGCGGTTTTCCTGCGCGGAAATATCCAAATTCAGGAGCCAGGATGTATGCGGGAAAATGCAATCCTGCGAAATGATTATCTGGTAGCATTTATTTAGTTCCTTATATTTTGCGCCCTTGATCGCCTGGGAGGCATAGAGCTTGGCTCCGTAATACGAAAGCCGCTTGGCGTAATCGTCCTTTTCGGTCCATAGCTGGACTTCTACATCGGCCTCGTCGCCATCGTCCATGACCACGCGAACGTCAAAGCGGGATGTTTTTTCGGTCTTGGGCTGCGTGGATGCGAAGGTTTCTGTAACCAGAGGTTCCGCCTTTCGTAACTTCTTGCCAATGAGCGTAGACATCAGCTGCCGCAAGTTTTCCCGGGATTTCGGGTTGTCACGGGTATATACATACTTGAAGGCGCAATCCGCCAACAGCGAGGCAATTTCTGTTTTTGGGGGTTCGTTGTGAGCGTTGGTGTTTGTTGTTTTTTGTGAGGGCATATTATCTCCTTTAAGAAAAAAACACTTGATTAACTCAAGTGTTCAGGAGACGATTCGTAACGCTCGGGAGGAAATGTAACTAAGTCACCCATCTTGTAAAGGGCGGAAATGTAAAAGAACAGTAAATTCAGTTGTCAAGGCTTTCGTGGGTGGAAGTGGTTGTCTCAAAATTTGCACATACCACTCCAGACTCGAAGAAAAGGAAATTATGGTGGATGTTATCGTGAACTGTTTGTAAGGAGTTTTTTATTTACTTATATTTCCCTCATATAAACAATCAAGGTACGCATATCGTTCATACGAGCAATGGAAAAGAAAAAGTTTGAACTAGACTTTGACGAATACATTCGTCATACGGAACCAAGTCGGCATGAAATGTCTTCTGCCTGGTCCACGGCAATTGGCTTGCAGCAAGTCGATGGGCTGACTCCTTCCAAGTACCTTTTTGAGACCGCCCGCCGCAACATTGATGGCGACATTACCATTGACGAAGCTCAGAAACTGATCAACAGTTATTACGAGTCAAAGACTGAACGGAATGACGACGAAGATGATGCCGAAGAGGCTGACAAGGTTTCTGCACGCATCGCTAAAATTCTCAGTGAAAAGTCGTTCAATTTCTCGCCCTCGTACCTGATTGCGATTCACGGAAAACTGTTCCAGGGAATCTATAAGTTTGCCGGAAAAATCCGAGACTACGACATTTCTAAAAAGGAATGGGTTCTGAACGGGGCATCCGTAATGTACGGGGCAGCCTTTGAACTGAAGATGGCCCTGGATTACGACTTTGAGCAGGAACGCAATTTTATCTATGGAGGCTTATCCATGGACCAAATTGTGGAACACCTGGCCTACTTTGTTTCGAGACTGTGGCAAATCCATGCCTTTGGCGAAGGCAATACGAGAACGACTGCCGTATTTACCATCAAGTACTTGCGTTCCATGGGCTTCAAGGTTTCTAACGACATTTTTGCGAAGAACTCCTGGTATTTCAGAAACGCTCTGGTCCGCGCCAACTACAAGAATCTGCAGAAGGGTATCGATAAAAATCCAGAATTCTTGGAAAAGTTCTTCCGTAACATGCTCATGGGCGAACATAATGAACTGAAAAATCGGTTCATGCATGTGGACTTTAAAGGTCAAAAACCAACGATTGATGTTCAAAAACCAACGATTGGTGATGAAAAACCAACGATTGAAACGAAAAAAGCAAAGATTGAACTAGCTGTGGAAGAATCCTCGTTTAATAAGACCGCTAAGGAAAATTTGCTGAAATTTGTTCGGGGCGTAGAGCTAGACGAAATTTTTGGTGTTTCTAGAGTAAGGGAAATCGTCGTCTGCGGAGCCTCATCGGCGTCGGCTGCTTTGAAAAAATTGCAAGCCCTCGATTTGATAGAACCTGTTGTGGGCCACGGCAAGGGAAAGTTCCGTTTTAAAATGTGAATCACGAAACTCTATCTTTCGAAAACCTACAGCGAGCTGGAACAAGAAAACACCAAGATGTGGCACCTCGGCCCGGTGGCGCTTTATCAGGATTTTATTGAAAATCAATAAATGATTTTGAGGGCATTGGGAAAGAGTTTTTTCCCGAAGAACTACTAGTTTTTTACTCCATGGATATGTAGAAGAATAAACAAGGTGTTTTAGGATAAAAGCTTTAGAAAACTAAAACTTTTAATCTATATTTCCCTAAAATACCTTACCCCCTACATGGAGTTTTTTATACATGGCGACTGCTGTTAATATCAAGAAGTTAGAGGCCGATTTATGGGAATCCGCAGACTTGCTGCGCTCCGGTTCCAAGCTTACTTCTAATCAGTATTGCATGCCTGTTCTTGGCCTTCTCTTTTTGCGATATGCCTATAGTCGATTCAAGAAGGTCGAAGAAGAGCTCCTCAAGAATCGTCCTTCCCGCGGTGGCCGCGTCATGCCTGTTGAGGCCAGCGACTTCGCCAGCAAAAGTGCACTGTTCTTGCCCAAGGAAGCCCAGTATTCTTATCTGGTGGACCTCCCTGCCAATGTTTCTTCCCAGAAGTTAAAATCTGTGAATGGTCATACCATGAACAGCCTGGGCGAAGTGGTGAATAACGCCATGGAGCTGGTGGAGCAGCAGAGCGAACAGCTCAAGGGAATTTTGCCCAAGACCTACACCGATTTTCCCGACGACCTTTTGGGTGAACTCATTCGCATTTTCAATAACGACGCCTTGGACAAGGTGGGCGGTGATGTTATTGGCCGTATCTATGAATATTTCTTGAACAAGTTTGCAAAGAACATCGCCTCTGACGATGGCGTTTTCTTTACGCCCAAGCCCTTGGTGAAGATGATCGTAAATGTGCTAGAGCCAAAGAGCGGTGTACTTTTGGACCCTGCCTGTGGTAGTGGCGGCATGTTTGTGCAGACCGGCGATTTTGTGAATGCGGCCGGCATGCAGGCCAATAGCGCCATGACATTCTATGGCCAAGAAAAGGTGGAATACAACGCCCAGCTTTGTATGATGAACATGGCTGTGCACGGCCTTGCTGGCGTTGTGAAATCCGGTGACGAAGCCAACTCTTTCTATCACGACGCCCACAATCTTGATGGTTGCTGTGACTACATCATGGCAAACCCTCCCTTTAACGTTGATAAGGTAAAGTCGGAATCTGCCGCAAGTGCAGGCCGATTGCCCTTTGGCTTGCCTAGCGTAAACAAGGAAAAGGAAATCGGCAACGGAAACTACCTTTGGATTTCTTATTTCTACTCCTACCTAAACGAAAAGGGCCGCGCAGGCTTTGTGATGGCCGCCTCGGCAACGGATAGCCAGGGCAAGGATAAGGATATCCGTGAAAAGCTGATCCAGACGGGCCACGTAGATGTAATGGTCAGCGTGGGTAACAACTTCTTCTATACCAGAAGTTTGCCTTGCTCCATTTGGTTCTTTGACAAGGGCAAACAGAAAAAGTTGCTGGACAAGATTCTGTTCATTGACGCCCGAAACTACTACACCGTAGTTGACAGAACCTTGAACGAATGGACCGAATGGCAGCTCAAGAACCTGAATGCCATCGTTTGGCTCTATCGTGGCGAAAAGCAGAAATACAAGGCCTTGCTGCAGGAATACAGAATGGCTCTTGGTTTGAACGGCAAGCAGACTTTTGAAAAGTGCAAGGCAGATATCGAAAACCTGCTAAAGCAGAAACGCGATGATGCCAAGATTGCTGTCGAAAATGCCGACCGCAAAGAAAAGAAATCGGTGCAGGCCCGCTTTGACGAAGAAATCGCAACATTGGAAGAAACCCTAGCCATTGCCAAGGAAGCCGTATGGCTTTACGAAAAGTTCGGCGAAGGGGAATATCAGGATGTTCTTGGCCTCTGCAAGATTGAGGATAGGGAAGTAGTCCTTAACGAAAAAGGCGCTTCTCTTACGCCGGGCGCTTATGTCGGCGTAGCCCCCGTAGAAGATGATGGCGTAAACTTCGAAGAACGCATGGCCGAAATCCACCAGGAACTTCTCGAATTGCAGGCAGAATCAAATAACCTGATGAAGACCATTTCCAAGAACATGAAGGAGATGGGACTGTGAGGTTAGACGAGAGACGAAAGACGAAAGACGAGAGATTTTCTCAAACTAGTTTTGGTAGCTTCCCAATATTTGTTGTGGAGGTTCGCTGATGGCTTGGGAAAAAGTGAAATTGGAAGATTTGTATGATGTCCATAATGGTCTGTCAAAGGGTGGAAAATTTTTTGGATCGGGATATCCTTTTTTGACTTTTTCTACTGTCTTCAACAATTTTTTTATTCCTGAAAGAATTGTTGACTTGGTTCAATCAACAGAAAAAGAGCAAGAAAATTATTCAATTTGTCGAGGCGATGTTTTCATCACTCGTACAAGTGAAACGTCTGATGAATTAGGAATGAGCTGTGTTGCTCTAAAAGATTATCCCTTTGCAACATATAATGGTTTCACAAAAAGGCTGAGACCAAAGACTGATTGCGTATTGCCTGAGTATATCGGATATTATATGCGGACTCCTAGTTTTCGTGGAGAATTTATTGCTTTTTCTACGATGACAACAAGAGCTAGCCTACGAAATGAAGATTTGCTTAGTTTAAAGGTTGCTTTACCGCCTCTAAAAATCCAAAAGAAAATTGCTGACATTCTTTCTGCGTATGACAACCTAATTGAAAACAACCAAAAGCAAATCAAACTTTTGGAAGAAGCAGCCCAGCGCCTCTACAAAGAATGGTTCATCGACCTCCGCTTCCCCGGCCACGAAACCACCAAAATCGTAGATGGAATCCCAACCGGCTGGCAAGAGAAATTTATTAGTGAATTGTGTTTGAAAATGAATGCTGGCGGAACGCCGAGTAGAGGGAAAAAATCTTTCTATGCATTAGAAGGCCATAGATGGTTTAAAACGAAAGAACTACTTGATAACTGGTTGATTGACTCAGAAGAACATATTTCTGACGAAGGTCTTGCAGGTTCTTCGGCCAAACTATTCCCGCCTAATACTATTGTAATGGCGATATACGCAAGTCCTACTTTAGGTCGTCTTGGCATTATGCGACATGAATCGACGACAAATCAGGCTGCTTTATGTATGGCTGCTGATTCTAGCAAATGTTCCTGGCAGTGGTTATTCCATAAACTTTATGAATTGCGTGATGAATTTAATGCAATAGCAAGAGGTGCGGGACAACAAAATATTAGTGGAGATGCAGTAAAAAGCAAAGTCGTTGTTGTTCCAACGAAAAAATTGATGGACTTGTTTACAAAAAATGTTGAGCCTATCTTTGAAAAAATGTATGTCTTGACAGATGAAATTGAAAAATTGAAACAAACTCGTGACCGCCTGCTCCCCAAATTAATGTCCGGTGAAATCGAAGTTTAAACAGGAGCTACTATAAATCATGAATTTTAAAATTGCTGAAACCTTAGAAGAGTATGAGAAAATTGTAGAATCGTTCTCTGAAGATTATTGGTTTAGAGGTCATTCAGCAGCAAAATATAGGCTAGAACCAAATATTTATAGAGAACGGCATTTTAGATCTAATCTACTTGGCTACGAGACTCGTTCCGGTACGCGTCCCCAATCAGGATTTTATGACATATATCAGTATAAAATAGCGGATGATATAACTAAGGCTCAATATTCTACAGACTCGTTTATAGAAAGAATGTATAAAAACCAACACTATAATGTTTTGACGCCCCTTTTAGATTTTTCAACAGATTCTTTAGTTGCCCTTTTTTTTGCTGTAGAGAATCGTTCTAAATGGAATGAAGAACAGTCAATTGATTTTATAAAAGAAGAATATGGAGACAATTTAGCTTATGTGGAAAACGAAGCAGGTGCTATATTTATCATTAATCCTTCAGAATTGAATTCTAAATCATTAAATACAGTAGCACTTCTTGATTCTAAGGATCTTCAAGAAGAATTTGTTCTTGAAAATGAGCTTCCTTTTGCCATTTCCCCTTCTGTATTTGATATTCCACGTGTAAAAGCACAGTCTGGCAAATTCGTTTGCTTCGGCTTGAAAATGGAACCTCTAGATTATTATGATGTACTTGAAAAAGATATTACAAAGATTCTTATTCCTAATGCTTCAAAACAAAAAATATTTGAAGGACTTGTTGCGAAAGGCTACACATACAAAAAAATATATCCAGATTTCGAAGGTCTAGCAAAAGAAGCGAACTATCAAATGTGGCGTGATTATAATAACAGAGTCAAAGCATAAAGATTTTTTTTATGACTACAGTTCGAAAAAAGAAAATTTAAAATGGAGATGAGTATGAATATCGCGATTTTAATGGCTCAAAGTGAATACAAAAATGTACAAAGTTTGTCTGCATGCAAAAATGACTTGCGTTTGATGAAAAATATTGTTGAAAAATCAAAAAAATACAATGAAATTTTAGTCCTTGACGATGGAATTGATAAAGCTTCGGATGCGAATGAAAAAATTATTCAATTTCTAGAAAAATATAAGGATGAAACAGATGTAGATGAAATTCTTTTATATTTCTCAGGGCATGGAAATTTTGTTGACAATGAATTTTACTATGTATCGGGGGATTATGAAGAATCCAAAAAACGCCAAACATGTTTGCAAAATTCAACGATAGATTCTTACTTGAAATCTATAAATGCCAAACTAACTGTAAAAATTGTTGATGCCTGTCAATCTGGGGTTCCTTATTTGAAAGGCGGAGAAGACTTTGATAAGTTTTTGAATACCTCTAAAAATTCCTTTAACAAGTGTTACTTCTTATTTTCTAGTCAAAACGACGAACCCTCTAAAGCTAGTTCTCAAGTTAGTTATTTTACCAAATCGATCATAGAATCTTTGAATTTTTTTGATATTGGGAAAAAAGTCCGGTATAAGGACGTTATGAATTACGTTTCTGATGAATTTGAAAGAACAAAAGATCAAACTCCTTTTTTTATCACGCAATGTGATTTGACTGATTTATTTGTTGAAATGAATTCGGATATAAAGCAGTTCTTTGCTTCTGAATACTCTGTGAGTTCGTCAGAAATTGAATCTTCGGAAATCACTGCAGATGAAACATTGTCTATATTAGATTTAGTAAAGAAAGATGCAGAAAGATATGTTTCTTTTGATGCTGTAAAAATTTGCCTTAATTCGTTAAAAGAAAAGTTAGAGACTCAAAATATAGATTCCTTTTTGAATGACTTTTATTCCCTAGAAATAACAGAAATTTCGTATAAAGATATCCCCAAAATAAAAGAAATCGGGAAGTGGATTGAGGAAAAAGGAAAGAATTCTTATACTCAGTTATCCCATGAAAATATACCATACGTGGTTAAAGTTCCTAAAAATAACTTAGGTATATGGTCGTCTGTTTTATCTAAATATAGTGCGGTAAATGAGGATGATTATAAAACAGAGACGAGATATAGACAAGAAGTTTGTTCCTATACGAATTCGATAGAAATTCCCTATATAGGCTTGAATGTTCATTTTGTAAGTAAACTTCCTAATTTGATGGATAATTCTTTGTTCATTGTTCCTATTCTCTCTAGAACGAATGTGAATCTTTTTACAACAAAAGTTGATTATAAAAGATTGGGATGGGACGATCAAGTCGTCGTTCCATTATCGGCAAAATGGGAATATAAGGATGTTCCGTACGAAAGTACAGCATTGAATGATGTTGGTGAAAAAGCATTTCACAAGGTAGAACAAGAGATTGTTGAATCGTTGAAAATGAAATTTTTGCCAAATGAAAGGACTAACTAGTAAGATTAGGTAAATAAGCATTTGTCAGTAGCTCGTTATGAAAGTAATTTAGAGAGTTCGTTAATTAAACAAAGTCAAAAAAATCTTATATTATCCCTATGCTCATCTATCACGCTAGCAAAGAAATTGTAGAAGTACCCGAGATTCGTAAGACTCGGTTTACCAAGGACTTTTCCTGGGGCTTTTATTGTACCAACAACTTTGCACAGGCTATCCGGTGGGCAAACCGTGGTGATGGGGAACCCCGGGTCAATCATTTCGAGTACACGCCAGATCAGTCGTTGAAAATTCTCACATTCGAGAAAATGACGGATGAATGGCTGGATTTCATTGCAGCATGCCGTAGCGGGAAGGCTCACGATTTTGATATTGTGGAAGGCCCCATGGCAGATGATACGGTCTGGAATTTCGTAAATGATTTCTTGGCAGGGACCATCAACAGAAAGCAGTTCTGGGTTTTGGCAGAATTCAAGCATCCGACCCATCAGATCAGCTTCCATACAGAGGCAGCTTTGCAATGCTTAAAATTTGTCAAGTGCGAGGTCGTACATGACTGAATCTCGGATAGATGATCTCTTTTATGTGTGTTCCCTGATTGAGTATGTCGCCCGCGTAACAAAGAATAAGCGCGGGGTGATCGCAAACAAGCTGGGTGAGGCCGGCTTTGCGAAGGAACTGAAAGACGCAGGTGTCAACCACAGCCTTAGCTTTGAGCAAGTGGGCGAGGAAGTTGTCGAACGTTACGGCATACCTGCAGGCTCCTTTGAAACTGTTGAAAACTGCAAATATTCCGTTCCTTCCTATACCGACATCGGACGCCTTTACAGCATCATGGTCCAGGATTGTGCTCAACCTGGCGAAGAAATTAAAACAGCAATCCAAATTTTTTCTTCAGTCATTAGCGACTACATCTCCAATTTTAATTCCGACTGCTATTACCAAAATCCCAGCTACCTGGAAGAATCCTTCAGGGCCGGCAAACTGCTTTAAGATATGTCTTACGATTATTCCGAAAACATCCTGGTCCAAGAATCTGCCGGCAAGGTGCTGAGTGACAAGCTCGGCTGGGATGTTGTTTTCGCCCATAATACAGAAGTCCTGGGCGAAAATGGAACCTTCGGTCGTAAGTCGTATAAAGAAATCCTTTTGAAGCGGTATTTTCAGGCGGCATTGAAGCGCCTGAACGATTGGATTACCCAGGAGCAGATTGAGGAAGCTCAGCGCAAATTTGAGGCGTACCTTTCGACATCTTCGCTATTGCAGATTAACGAAGAAAAGTACCAGATGCTTCGTGACGGTATTCCAGTTACGGTAAAAAAGCCGGGCGGAAAAACTGAGGAGCGTAAGGCTGCAATTATCAATTTTGAAGACGCTGCCCAAAACGAATTCCTGGCTGTTAAGGAAATGAAGATCCATGGTGAAATCCATCGCCGTCGCACGGACATCGTTGGTTTCGTAAATGGAATCCCTCTGCTCTTTGTGGAACTGAAAAAGAACACTGTTGATGTAGAAAACGCCTACACCGATAATTATACCGATTATCTAGATACCATTCCTCAGCTGTTCTACTACAATGCGTTTTTGATGCTTTCTAATGGTGTGGAGGCGAAAGTCGGCACACTTGGTAGCAAGTATGAGTTCTTCCATGAATGGAAGCGTTTGAAAGAAGAAGAAGAGGGGAGCGTGGCTCTTGAAACCATGCTTCTTGGTATTTGCAAGAAAGATAATTTCTTGGACTTGCTGGAAAACTTCATTCTCTATGATCATTCCGACGGAAACACGGTAAAGATTCTCGCCAGAAACCATCAGTATCTAGGCGTAAATGAAGCCGCAAAGGCTTATGCCAGCCGTGAACTGAAAAAGGGTAAACTTGGCGTGTTCTGGCATACCCAGGGAAGTGGGAAAAGTTATTCCATGGTTTTCCTTGCCCAAAAGATTCGTCGCAAGTTTGCCGGTTCCCCTACATTCGTGATTCTTACGGATCGCGACGAACTGAATAAGCAGATTAGCGATACTTTTGAAAATTGCGGATTGTTGGGCAAGTCAAAGGCTTCCCAGTTCATCGCAAAAAGCAGCAAGGATTTGCTGGAGAATAAGCTGCCGTCCAACACCAGCTTTATCTTTACGCTTATTCAGAAGTTTAACAATCCTAGCGCAAAGCCCATTATCCCGGATCATGATATCATCATCATGTCCGATGAAGCCCATCGTAGTCAGTACGGTATCTTTGCCGACAACATGATGAAGGTTTTGCCAACGGCATCGAGAATCGGTTTTACAGGAACTCCGCTTTTAAGCAGCGATAACATTACCGAAAGAACCTTCGGTTCCTATGTTTCCATTTACGATTTTAAGCGAGCTGTAGATGACGGCGCTACCGTGCCTCTCTATTATGAGAACCGCGCTGAAAAATTGAAGTTGGAAAATCCTGCAATTACCGAGCAGATTCTACAGGCAATCGAAGATGCTGACCTGGATGAAGCTCAACAGGAAAAACTGGAACATGAATTTGAAAATGAAATCCATGTACTTACCGGAGAACCTCGCTTAAAGTTTATTGCCTGCGATTTTGTAAAGCATTATAGCGACCTGTGGACCAGCGGCAAGGCAATGTTCGTTTGCCTCAATAAGGTTACCTGCGTTCGCATGTACAATTTTGTCCAGGAAGAATGGCAAAAGGAAATTGCTTCGCTTAAAAAGCAGCTGAAGACTGCGACCCAGCAAGAATCTCTGGAACTTAACAAGAAAATTACCTGGATGGAACAGACTGAAATGGCTGTTGTTATTAGCCAGGAACAGAACGAAGTCCAGACTTTCAAGAAATGGGGCCTAGACATTCTTCCGCACCGCAAAAAAATGGAAAAGCGGGAGCTGGACAAGGAGTATAAGGATTCCAAGAACAAGCTGCGCATCGTATTTGTATGCGCCATGTGGCTGACTGGCTTTGATGTAAAGAGCCTTGCTTGTTTGTATTTGGATAAACCCCTGAAGGCTCATACCTTGATGCAGACCATCGCCCGTGCGAACCGAGTTTCCGAAGGCAAAAGCAATGGCCTGATTATTGACTACGTGAATATCGTCAAAGCTCTGCGCAAGGCCCTGGCCGATTACACTTCCAATACCGGCAGCAAGAGTGGGGTAGACCCGACCATTGACAAAGATGTTCTGATTGCCGAAATCAAGAAAACCATTGCAAAGTCTGATGCTTTCTTGAAGGACCGAGGCTTTGATTTACAGAAACTCGTAGAAAGTACAAAGTACGATGCCGTTGGTTTCAGTCGATTGGCCTTGATTGAAGATGCCAAGAATGCTGTTAGCGATACTGCGGAACATCGCAAGGCTTTCTGTGTAATGGGCCAGGAATTAAAACGCCTTTGCAAGTTCGCAAATCGTGAAGATATCGAAGACGAAGTTCGCTATAACAAAGAAGCGATTATCGCCATTTACGATTCTTTGCAAAAGAAAAAGAAACATGTTCCCTATACAGATCTGAGTGTTCGAATCAACGAAATCATCAGCGAACATGTAAGTGTGGAAGAACTCGCCGCCGACGCAAAAACCGTTGCCGAATCAAAGCGCTTTGATCTCAGCAAAATTGATTTTGATTTGCTTGCACGCGAATTCAAGAAGAATAAGCACAAGAATCTTGTAATCAACGATCTTGATGAACTCATCCGTAAACGTTTGGAAGAAATGCTCGTTGTAAATCCGAACAAGGAACGCGTAGATTATTACGAACGCTACTTGCAGATTATCGAAGAATACAACAACGAGCAGAATCGCGCCACCATCGAAAAAACGTTTATGGATTTGATGGATTTGGCCGCCAGCATGGATCAGGAACAAAAACGCTATGTAAAGGAAGGCTTCAGCAGCGATGAAGAACTTTCTCTTTACGACATGCTCTTCCGCGATGATTTAAGCAGGAATGAAATCAAGAAACTGAAAGAAGCCGCTGTTGATTTGCTCGCCAAGCTCAAGTCCAAAATTGCAGAACTTGACCATTGGACCGATAAGCAAGAAACCAAGGCCATCGTTGATAATCTGATTCGCGATACCCTGTGGGCAGAACTTCCCGAAAAGTATGACGAAGTCTCGATTTCTCAATACCGCCAGATCATCTACGAATACGTCTATACACGCTATCGCGGGATTGCGTCTTAATCTTAAGGGACATCGCTGGATATTAGGTGGAAATTATTTTGTAAGTCGCCCTATGGCGACTTTTTCTCATTTTATAAGGTTATATTTTTGAGGCATCATCAACATGTGTGGTAGCATTTAGGCAGCCTTGCTAGATGATTCTCTCGATTCCGATTCCCATTCGTAGGCTATCTTTACGTCTACATAGGAACAGCTCAGCATTATCAGCGACAGCATGTTGTTCATGTTCC
>JAZLHK010000046.1:0-41992 GCA_045616805.1 Fibrobacter sp. | reverse complement strand
CCCCTGAGCGTTTTGGGACTCCCGACCGGTACCGGTACTATTCCGAATACCCTACACCCGAAATTTCGAGTTTCATCCACATTTTTCTTGACGCCCCATGTGCCGCGCTTTGGATTTCTGCTTTGCTATGGACAAGTTGAGCGGCGGTGTGACCCCCGACCGCTGATCGCCCGGAGAATCCGGGGTAACAGATAAACGGACGCCTCTTGTTTTGATAGGGTTCCCATGATGCCGGAGTAGGGAACCGCCCGTAGCTGGGAAGTCCTCCGGGTTCACGTCCGATAAATCGCTCAACGTAGATTCTGCACTTCTCCGGGGGTCTTTGTTCTTGAAGTTCTTGGTTTGGTTCTTCGGTTGAGGTGTCGTAAAGAGCGGGTTACGCAGATGTTCTTGGGATGGCCTGAGTTGCGTCTGCGTAATTTTGTAAATAAAATCAACACTATGGAGTACAGCATGGATGAAGTGGATGTTGAGAGGACTGTGAAGAACAAGGGCGGAAGACCTAGCCATAAGAAAACGGAAGAACGGGCGAGGATGGTGCAGGAGGCCGCTGGGTACGGGATGATCCATGAGCATATTGCCGATATGCTGGGGATTGATAGCGATACCCTGAGGAAGCACTACAAAGAGGAGCTGGCGGAAGGGAAGGCCAAGGCCCGCATGACCATTGGCAGGACCATCTTCCAGAAGGCGGAGAAGGGCGACACGGCGATGCTGATATTCTGGGCCAAGTGCCAGATGAAGTGGCAGGAAGTCCAGAAGGTTGAGCAGAAGATTGACCAGACTACCAAGGTGGTTCTCTTTGGAGCCGAAGGGGACGAGTAGTTGCCTGAAGTGAGGGTGAAGCTCCGGCCGCTGCAGATGAAGGCGCTGAAAGCACTGGATTCCAAGCGGTTCGGAGTGATGATCTGCCATCGTCGGTTTGGGAAGACCGTTCTGGCCGTATCCCGGCTGGTGCGCAACGCCATGGATTCGGGGATGTCGTACCGCGGGTGCTACATCGCCCCGACGTATCGCCAGGCCAAAGACGTCGCATGGGACTACTTGAAGATGGTGGCGCTGTCCGTCCCGGGGACGAAGGTCAACGAGGGCGAACTGAAGGTGGACTTCCCGAACGGGAGCCGTATCCGTCTGTACGGCGCAGAGAATCCCGACTCGCTCCGCGGCCTGAACATCTGCGATGCCGTCTTCGATGAGGTGGCGCAGATGCCGTATTCCATGTGGTCGGAGATCGTGCTGCCCATGCTGCTGGCCAACAAGGGCAGGGCGCTTTTTCTGGGCACCCCAAAGGGCAAGAACGCTCTGTGGAAGGTGTGGGAGAACGCGCGGCTCCATCCCGACGAATGGGTCAATCTGATGTTCAAGGCGTCGGAGACGGGCATCCTGACGCCGGAAGACCTGGAGCTGGCCCGGCGAGAGACAAGCGAGAACGAGTTTGAGCAGGAATACGAATGTTCGTTCACGGCGGCGGTCGTTGGCGCGTACTACGGCAAGATCATGGAACAGCTCGACGAGGAAGGCCGCATTACAAATGTTCCGTATGATCCGGCTGTTCCTGTCTACACCGCATGGGACCTGGGCTACTCTGATTCTACCGCAATCTGGTTTGCTCAGAAGGTTGGGCAAGAGATACATATCATTGACTACTACGTCGGCAGCGGTGTCGGCCTGGACCATTACGTCAAAATACTCAGGGAGCGTGGTTATGTATACGCCGACCACCTCCTGCCCCATGACGCCGCAGCCTCTGAACTAGGCACTGGAACCACACGACTGGAGACCCTGCGCAAGCTCGGTATCCGCGGCACGGTATTGCCGATGACCAATGTTGAGGATGGTATCAATGCCGTGCGCGTGATGCTCCCCCGGTGCTGGTTCGACTACAAGAAGACGCAGCAGGGGCTTGAATGTCTGCGGCTCTATCAGCGGGAATGGGACGAGAAGGCCCAGGACTTCCGCAATAAGCCGCTCCACGACTGGACTTCCCACGGGGCTGACGCGTTCCGCTACCTGGCGATGGGCCTGGACAGCTCCATTGAGCACCGCCGCCGCAAGAAACTTGGCAAGCCGAAGAATTTGAGGGTGTGCTGATGCGCGAGAAGGACTTGGAATCGAAAATCCGCAAGATCGTCATCCGAGAGATGGACGACTGCACCGGCAAGGAGGGCTCCAAGCTCTCCGATGACCGGACCAAACTGAAGAAGAAGTACCTTGGGTACGGATATTCCGTTGACGACGACCGCCAGAGCAATGGTTTGAGCGTCTACGTCGACCGTTCCGTCATGGAAGCAGTCGAATGGGCCAAGCCGGGCCTCATGAGGGTGTTCTGCAACGACGAAATTATCCGTTTTGACCCTCGGACGCCGCAGCAGGAGCAGGCAGCGCAGGATGCGACGACCTATGTGAACGAAGTCGCCTTCGGGCGGAACATGTTTTCCATCGTCCACAACGTCCTGACCGACGGCCTGTACCAGCGAGTCGGCTGGTGTCTGGCCCACTGCCCCGAAAAGGTCGAAAACCGGGTCGAACAGTACACCGGGATCTCGGAAGAGCAGGCCCAGGCCGTGCTGATGGACCCCCGTATCAACCTGGACAATGAAAAATCGGTCGACGTGCAGCAGTACATCGGCAATGACGGCAAGCCGGCCTTTGATCTGACCGTCCATTACCAGGAAAAGACCCGTAAAATCATCATCGAGCCTGTTCCGAGCGAACATGTGGTGATTTCCAGCGACGCGCGGGACGTGGAATCGGCGAAATTCATCGCCTACTGGTCCATGAAGACCGCTTCCGACCTCCGCAAGCTCGGTTACACGAAGGACCAGATCGAGGAGCTGCCGACGGCCTCCGATTCCGACGATATGCCCGAGGAAATCGTTACCCGGAACGTCAATGACATCCATACCGGCGACTATGAGGGCAAATCCGAGGCCACGAGGGAGTACAAGGTCTACGAGGCGTGGACGGATATCGACATCAACGACGACGGAATCGCCGAAAAGGTGAAAGTGACGTTCGTCGGAGACGCCGAAAGCTGCAAGATCCTCAAATGGGAGGAATGGCCGCTCTACAGAGCGCCGCTGTTTGCCGCATCCAGCGTCCCGATGCCGCATTCCGCCATCGGCCTCTGTGTGGCCGACCTTGTTTCCGACCTCCAGGACCTCCGTACCGAGATCATGCGGCAGTACCTCGACAATCTGGCCCTTTCGAATCAGGCCGAGCTTGTCGTGAATGAAGGGCAGAGCGGCTCAGTCGAATGGGACAGCCTGCTTGCCCGCGGTGTGGGCTCCGTCCACCGGCTCACCGGCGATGCGAGCATCCAGCCGCTCAAGGTAAGCGCCGCAACCGGCGAAATCGTCAACGGCGTGACCATTTCCGACTCCCTGATCGAGCGCAGGACGGGCATTTCCAGCCGTACACAGTCCATTCAGGCCGACACGCTGCAGAACACGGCCACGGGTGCTTCCATCATGGAAGAGAGCATCAACCAGAGGCTTGAGCTCATCGCTCGGGTGTATGCTGAAACCTTCTTCAAGCCTCTTGGCCGGTATCTCCTGCATCTTATGCACAAGTACCAGGACAAGGCCATCCAGATGCGCATCAAGGGCCGCTTCATGCAGTTCGACCCGCGCAACTGGGATCCCGACATGGACATCTGCGTGGCCGTCGGCCTCGGTTCCGGCAACCGTTCCAAGCTGCTGGCGACCTACCAGACGATCCTCCAGATCCAGCAGGCCATGCTGCAGCAGCTCGGCCCGTCGTCTCCGGTCCACATGACGCACATCGTGTACACCTGTCACAAGATGGCCGAGGCAAGCGGCCTGGAGGCCCCGGAACGCTTCTTCGGCTCCGAGCAGGATGCCGCACGGTGTGACCAGATGATGGCGGAGAACGCCCAGAACGGCAGCAATCCCGAACAGCAGAAGGAGCAGGCCAAGCTCCAGCTTGAGCAGCAGAAAGCGCAGTTCAAGATGCAGAACGATAAGCAGAAGATGGAAAACGACGCCCAGATCAGGGCGTATGAGGCCCAGACCCGCATGGCCCTTGAAAAGCAGACGGCCGACAACAAGCTCACGCTGAAAGCCATGGAGCTGCAGGGCGAGCGCGAGCTGGACAAGGCAAAGATACAGGCCGGCATCGTCGAGAAGGGCCTGACGCAGCTCAGAGATAGGAGTGTGCAGCTTTGATTTTACGGGAAGAGAGAGAGATGGCGCTTGAGGCGGGGAGGATCCTTTCCTCCCCCGCCTTCAGGGAGGCTATTGAGAAGCTGGACGCCGAGTACGTCAACGTATGGCGCACCAGCACCGACGCGGGAGTGAGGGACGCGGCATGGATGAAGCAGCGCGTGCTGTTTGAAATCCAGAAAAATCTCCTAAAATATTTGGAATGTGCCGCGCTTCGCGAACGTGGTAAGGATGTCCAAATCAATGCGGCCCTTGCGGCCGTGAAAAGAAAGTGAGTGACTGATGGCTGAAGAAATTTCCGCAAGCGTCGAAGCCCCGGAAAGCACCGAGCTTAACGACCTTGACGATATCGCCAACGCCTTCATGGAAGGAGAGGGCTCCGACACGGACCGCCCCGAAGAAGGAGCCGCAGAGGAAACCGGCGCTGAAGATGCCGGAACCGAACCCCAGGAAGACAGCGGTGAAGAACTCCCCGAAGTACCCATGCCCGAAGGCTGGGAGGCTGACGTATGGGGTGCGATGACCCCGCAGGCCCGCAGCGCCGTCGACTCGGTCGTAAAGGCCCATGCCGCCCAGATTGCGGCGGAACGGCAGGAGCAGGCTCGCATCCGTCAGGAGGCCGAGCAGTTCTCCATGCAGGCGAATGCACAGATCCAGCAGGCCCTCCAGACCATGAAGAGCGTGGTTGAAGGGGAGTTCAACAACATTGATTGGAATGCCCTCGCGCAGCAGGACCCTGCCCGCTACGTTCAGTGGCAGCAGGCATACCAGGCACGCATGGCCGCCATCCAGAATGTCCAGCAGGGCATCACGGCCCATGTGCAGCGCATGCAGGCCATCCGGGCGGAGCAGGCCCAGCGTGACATCAACACGGAGAAGGAAGCCGTGCTTCCCGAGGTGCAGGCCCTTATCGGGGCCGGCTTCGAGCAGAAGGCTTTCGTCCGAGACGTGGCATCCTACATGGCCCAGAACGGATTCCCGAACGAGGCCATCAACGGCATCTCCAAGGGATACGAGCTGAAGACCGTGGTGAAGGCCATGCTCTTCGACCGCATCCAGGAAGCAAGAGCCGCAGCCGCCAAGAAGACGGCGGAAGCTCCCAAGATACAGTCGCCTGCCGGCGCGGCGGCTGACGGCAGTGGAGACCGGGCTACCAAGGCTCGTGCCCTTCTTATGAAAAACCCCGACAGTACGGACGCGCTGGCTTCGTACTTTGAAACTCTCGTGTAGGAGTGTTTTATGGCTACTGTATCCGGTCAGCTTAAGGACGCGAGCATCAACGGCAAGCCTCGCGATCTCATGGACATGATCTTCAACGTGTCCCCCACCGACACCCCCTTCCTCACCATGTGCGGCAAGACGAAGGCTATCCAGACCCTGCATGAATGGCAGACTGAAGACCTCTCCGCCCCTGCCGACAACGCACAGCTTGAAGGCGCCGATGTTACCACCTTCGAGGAAATCACCACTGAGGAGCTGAACAACAAGACTCAGATCCTCCGCAAATCCATCCAGGTCTCCAAGACTGCCCAGGCCATCAAGCAGGCCGGCGTCGGCAAGCAGTACGCCCACCAGATGGCCTTGAAGACCAAGGAGATCAAGAAGGACCTCGAACGCGCCCTTCTCAGCAACCAGATTCAGGCTTCCGAATCCGGTTCCAACCCCCGCAAGATGCGCGGCCTTCCCGCCTGGATTAAGACTAACGTCAACGTCGGCGCTTCCGGTGCTGTCGCTACGGCCTCCGCTGCGGCCACTGCCGGCACGACCCGCGTTCCCACCGAGGCCATGCTGAAGGACGCCCTCACCAAGATCTACACCGAGGGCGGCAACTGTGACCGCATCATGATGTCCCCCGCCATGCGTGTGAAGTTCTCCGAGATCCTCACCGGCGGCGCTACCAAGATGGAGAAGGCCGAGACCAAGAAGGCCACCGCAGTCATCGACGTCTACGTTTCCGACTTCGGCACTCTGAAGCTCGTTCCCAACCGCGTGCAGGCCAATGTTCCCTATTCCCAGAACTGCGCCTTCATCCTTGATCCCGACTACTGGAAGGTCGCCTATCTCCGCGGCTTCCAGGAGAACAAGCTCGCTCAGACCGGTGACTCCGACAAGGGCTACATCATCTGCGAAGCAACCCTTGAAGCCCGTCAGGAAAAGAGCTCCGGCATGATCGCCGACCTCAAAACCGCCTAACGCATTTCGCGTTGCAGCGATTGGCGCGGTCCACCCATCTCCCTCGGGTGTGCCGCGCCTCTTTTTTGTGCAAGCGTAGGGCAAAAAGGAGAGCGCAATGCTTGAACTGTCACAGGGTGTCAGGGGCACCATTCTCGATTCTTCCGACGGAATCACGGACTTCATCACGGACGACGGCATCATGAGTCGGTCCCAGGATGTCACGGACATCATCGAGGCAAATAAGAGGGCCATGAACGCCGTGCAGCGGTGTGGCTTCAAGAAGCCCGAGGTGTTCCGCAGGGTAGCCTCTATTCCGGAGGCTGTTATCGACATCGCGAAGGCCCAGGGCATTGATCTCATGGGAGACCCAGATGCGATGCAGCGCTTCCTCAACGACCGTGACAATCTCGCATGGCGAACCACAACGGAGAGAGTGTGATGACTAATTATGCGGAACTCAAGGCGGCCATAGCCGACTACCTGGGGCGTGACGACCTTGATGAGCGGATACCGACTTTCATCCGCCTTGCCGAGGTCAGGATGAACCGTGACATACGCGCCCGCGTCATGGAGCGCCGGGCCGTGCGTGATGTCGAGGCCGGCTGCAAGGGTGTAAAGCTCCCTGCCGACCGTACCGACGGAGCGTGGAACGTCTTCATGGAAATGCGTGATCTTGTGTGGAAGCCGCAGGGCGGAACGGCCGTCAATCTCCACTACGTCACGCCCGACGAGTACAGGCTGCTCGGCGAGCGCACCGGCATGCCGTCGGCGTACACCATCGTCGCAGACGATCTTTTCATCCTGCCCGCGCCGGACTGTGCCGGGAGGCTTGAACTGACCTACTACGCGGAAATCCCGCCGCTTTCGGATGAGCAGGTGTGCAATCCGCTGCTCCACACCGCGCCGGACCTGTACCTGTACGCAAGCCTTATGGAGTCCGTGCCCTTCACCCGTGGCTCTGTGCCCGCCCAGGAATGGATGCAGGCATACTCCGAGGCCGTGGGCAAGCTGAACCATCAGGAGACCCACGCACGTTTCACCAGCAATCTCAAGATGCGCCCTGCGCGGAGGATCTGATATGGCAGAATGGAAGGTATGCGAACTCGACGGCTCGCAGGAATGGATGAGGGAACATTCTCCCGAGAAGGATGCCGTCACCGCGAGGGACTACGCAGAGCAGGCCCGGAAGGCGGCACAGGACGCCGGTGTCAGTACCGAAGCCGCACGGGTGGCTGCAGAATCCGCAGCCAATGCCGCTGACCGCGCTGAACGCGCCGCAGAGTCTGTCAACACCGACGAAATCCGCGCCATTGTTGCCGAGGAAACCGAGCGTGCGACCGCTGTGGAAACTGGCATCAATGACGCTTTAGCCAATACGCCTTTTATAAAAAACTCCCTTGATGAAATCGCAGCGGAAGACCGTGATGGTCTGTACTGGATCCCTGATTTCGATAGCGCCCCCCCTGGTAGTTTTGTAAGCGTCAAGGATTTCGGAGCAAAAGGTGATGGCGTGACGGATGACACGAGTGCCCTGCAAGGGGCCATCAATAGCGCTACATCTGAAGGGAAATCCGTGTACTTCCCCGCAGGCGAATATATCGTGACGCACAAGATTCTGTTACCGAAAAAGTCTACATTTTACGGAGCAGTGTCACTCGTCGGTGAGAGTAGCCAGTATGCGTTTGGTATCAGGCGCAGGGATGTAGGTGGTGGAGTCAATGTGTATCCAGTTTTCGGAACGGTTATCAGGTGCGACTTTACGAACTCCGTCCTGTTTGAAACTAATAGGACGTTTGTAAACCTTGAGAATATATCATTCCGCGACTGCACGGCCGCCCAGAAATCCAGAGGGACAAACGCTTTCGCACTCAACGGCGATCTTGATAGTGAATCGTCCGATAATAGAAGCCGATTCTATGCGCGAGAATGTTCCTTCATAGGGTTCAAGTCCGTCATTGGCAGTGAGGACACTAAGGAGCGTGTCGCGTATCATGTGTCGAGGTGCCGGTTCGAGAAATGCGGTACAGGACTAGTAAACGGCATTGATTCATCGGTCGTCGATTCTGCTTTCAGTGGTGGTAAGCACGCAATAGTTTTTGATATTCTTCCTAGCGGCTCCAGTGGTGCTGGAGCATCTACGGTTCTACAGAATCGTATTGAATGGACAAGCGATGCCGGTGTTAAAATCGCTTCAAACTATGTACGCAACGTCCTCATATCTGCAAACGAATTTGATAGATGTGGCGGCCCGTCTGTTGCGATTTTTGGTGGCAAGAACATCAGCATCACGAATAACGTGTTCCGACGTAGTGGTGCGAACAGCTACGAAAAGTATAACAACGAATCGTACCATGTGTTCCTGGCCGATGGTGAATCTATTCTCCTGTCAGGTAATTCGACTAGGCTCATGAAGCCCAACGACCAAGGCACGGGCGCAGACATTCCTAACAATGGTTTTTACAAGTCTGATTCATGCACAAATGTCATCATGAACGGCAACGATTGGAGCGGTGCTATCACCAGACAGCTTGATGATAGCTCTATAAAAACGATGTCGATCCCTGCAAATACAACAGTGCAGATTCCGTTCGTGTCTTATTTAGGTCTGATATCTGTATGCACCTACGACAAATATGGTAGAGGTGGCATCGCGTATGTTTCGACTAACAGTAGTATTTGTGTAAAATATGCAGGCGGAGACAAGTTTTTCACAGCGAGCAACGGCGTTCTTCCCGATAGCTCTACTTTCACGGTCGACAGTGTCTACCTCGCGGTAAAAGATAAGACACTCTATATACGCAATACTAGCAGTTCTACCGTCAGTGTAACTCTGAAAGCAATGTGAGGTTGCAATGAGTAATTACAAATCAGTAATCCGTGAGATGGCCCGACTTGTAAATAACTGCCCAGCCCCGAAGGTGGCTGAAAAGTGTCCCTATCGTGGTGGAGACGACCGCGAGAAGTGTGAGAAGTGCTGGATTGAATACGCAGGAATAGAGGAGAAGAAATGATGAACAGGGTATACCTTAATAAGATTGCACAGGTAAAAAAAGTTGGAGATACCCTGACTATCGTCCCTCCTGCTTTTGACCTACTGCGAAATGGGTTTGTGTCCGTCAAAGATTTCGGGGCAAAAGGCGACGGCATTACAGACGACTCTCAAGCTATTGCAAACGCAATTGACGCAGCCCCCGATGGAGGAACTGTCGTCTTCCCAAAAGGTGTGTTCCGTGTAACATCACAGAAACAAATCGACAAAAGCGTTCACTTTGAAGGCGGCTCTACTACGATTGTTGCCGACTTTCCAAATGAGGAAGAAGCCACAGGCGCAGTATTCCGTGTTCAGGTTGTGGACAGGAATGCCACTGCCACAACAATTGTGATGTCAGGCATTCTAAATCGAGGTGCAGACACTATCGCAGTTCCTTCAACCGCGAATTTCAAAATTGGTGATAAAATCATTATAAATTCACAGGAGTACTTTTCTGGCGTAGCTGGAGTGTCTGGATTTCAAATAAAAACCAAAGGCGAGCATAATACTATTCGTGATGTTGCAGATGGTGTTATATATCTTGCTACGCCGCTACAGGATAAATATGACGCATCGCAGTTCCCTGTATCTATCAATGCGTATAGATTTATAGAAGGTGTGTCTTTCGAGAATATCACTTTTATAGGTGGTGGAGGCGGTAGTTCTCATACCGATGATAACCCATATGGTGCAAGAGCAATTTTTTGTGGTCGATGCGACGGCATTACCATAACAAAATGCGCGTTTCATAACTTTCCGCGTTTCGCTGTGGAGATTGGGACATGTCGAAACATCAACATAGAGAACAATCAATTCATCGGGATTGATTACACCGACCCTACAAACTCGACTAGGAGCTTGTGGTTCACTGGTGCAACGCTCGGCGGATGCCAGAACGCGGTGTTTGTTGGAAACAACGGATCCTTCCTGCGTCGGTTCCTCGATTTAGATTCCAACGAGTATGCCACATCTCGGAACATCACGATCACTGGAAACACAGCAACATCATGCAGAAATGTCGTGGGTATGCACGAGGCACAGCTCGTGTCTATCACTGGAAACTCTGGTGTAGGATGCGATTCTGGAATAGCTGTCCGTGGTGTTGATGTCGTTATTAGTGGAAACGATTTCGACATCGTCCCAGAAGGCTCATACGGTGTTCTTATCGGATCATATGGCGTTGGTGGGTATCAGGCGTATCCCATTAATATGTCTCCCACTGCAGGTCGTGTTGTCATCTCAAACAACAGGTGTCGTGGTGGAGAGCGAGGCGTTTTCGTCACCGTGGATACAGATGCACTCGTCATCGAAGGAAACGTGTTCGACGAAGTTACGCTTTCCGGAATTGACTGCTATGGTCGCAGAATTAAGCAGATGTCAGTAACTGACAATGTAATTCGTGGCGTTGGCTCATGTAAGTTTGGAGTGTGCGTACCTGCAATTACATCCGCAGACAACGCCACATCGCTTATCGAGGCGCATGATATCAACATCCACGGCAATATAATCAGAGGTACTGTAAGAGGCGTCATGTTGACAGGATCAGGTTCAAGGTCTGGTCCTTCCAATGCTTTCGTGTACGAAAATCCGCTTGATCGTGTCATCATATCTGACAACATAATCACTGCCAGCACTCAAGGTATTCGTCTCGGAAACGACGGCGTGTTCAAGATGGGTTTCTTCGGCCCGTCCATACTGATTACAGGCAACGTGGTCACAGCTGGCACAAAAGCGATATCAGTTGATGCACGAGCAACTCCCGTAATGGTAAACAACATCGTAACCGAAGGGTGAAGCGGTAGTCTGAATTCAGATTAATTCCCCTTTATGAGTTTGCACAGGCGCGGCATAACCTCTGCCGCAGTCCTGAATTGGGATAGGCTCTCCGCAAATGGAGGGCCTTTCCTTATGGCAATGCAGAAACAGAAAATAGAGTTCGCACCGTGGGAGCCGGACATGGCGAAGCTGGAAGGCCGCGCCGCCCACGAGGCAAAGAACGTGCTGCCGTCGAAGCGGGGCTATGTGCCCATGCCGTCGCTTGCCCGGCAGCTGGGCGGTCCGGCATATCCGGCAGCCCCAATCGAGGCCGTTTCGTACTGCGGCACGGACGGTACGCGGCTGACGTATGCGGCTTCGACATGGGCCATCCGCGCCCTTGAGCAGGGTGCCGACGGCAATCTTGCATGGGTTACCAAGATATCCGGCCTTCAGGGCCAGCGGTGCTCCTTCTTCCGCTACGGCTCGACCGTGTATGCGCTCATGGGCGGCAGGCTCTATTCAGCAGAGCCTTCCGGCGGCACGACCGGTAACTTCACAGCAGTCAGCAATTCCGCATCATCCGGCTCCATCCCCATCGCCACCGTGGCTGCCGTAGTGCAGGACTTCGTCGTGCTCGGCGACCTTGACGGCATGCCGAGCGCTATCCGCTGGTCCGCCATCGACGACCCGACATGCTGGCCAGCCGTAGGCTCCGACGACGCGATCAACAAGCAGTCTGACATCCAGGTCTTCCCGGAGGGCGGCAGGGTCATGGCCATCACGGGCGGCATCGGTGCGAGCGTGTCGGGCATCGTATTCCTTGAGCATGCCATCCAGCGCATGCAGTACATCGGCAGCCCGTACATCTTCCAGTTCTCGCCCATCGAGCGGGGCCAGGGCCTTCTTGCGCCCAGATCCCCTGTGGTGTGCGGCAGCCGCTGCTTCTTCCTCTCGGAGGACGGCTGGCGCGTGACCGACGGAAGCACCTCGCAGGGCATCGGGGCGCACCGCGTGGACCGCTGGTTCTTTGAGCTTGTGGACGCAAACCGCATGGACGAGGTCAAGGGCGTACATGATATCCAGCGCCGCCTGGCATGGTGGTTCTTCCCGTCGCGGAACTGCCCGGTGGGCCGCACCGACACGGCACTTGTCTACGACTATGAGACCGACCGATGGAGCTGGGGCGAGGTCGCGTGCAGGGCGGTCTTCACCGACTACGGCAGACAGGTCACGCTGGAGCAGCTGGATGAGCTCGGCGGTCTCGAGGAGCTCCCATACAGGTCGCTTGATGCGGTCCCGCAGGGCGGCTCTCCGACCCTTGCCGCGTTTGATGGATCCAGCAGGGTGTGCAGCTTCGACGGCCCCGCGCTTACCGGCACGGTCACGACGCAGGAGATGGGCGGCGAACGCTTCATGCTCCACGGCCTGCGCCCCCTGGTGGACGGCGGCGTGTGCGAGGTCAAGCCGGTGTACCGCAACCGCCAGCAGGACGCCCAGCGCTTCGGCAAAGGCACGCGGCCAGCGCGTGACGGCGTGTGCTACCAGCATCTTTCCACGGTGTACCTGTCGGCTAGCGTGACCATCCCGGGCGGGCAGGCATGGAGCCATGCGACGGGCGTCGAGGTGCTCATGGAGCCGGAAGGGGGCATGTGATGAAAAATATTCCGATACCGACCACGCAGGACGCGAACCTCCTGCAATGCCTGATACTGCTGAATCAGGAAATCGAAGAACTCAAGAAACAGATCGCCGAGCTCAAGGCGAAGGGGGCGTAAATGGCAGTCAGCGACTACAGTAAAGTGCCGGGCGAGAACACTTCCATCTCCGGCATCAATATTGGTGAGGGATGCCCTCCCGGCAATATGAACGACGCTCTGCGCCAGCTTATGGCCGACGTGAAGGCAATGAGCGAGACGTCCGATAGCGGCAAGGCTCCAGTGAACCATGCCTCGACTGCGGAAACGTACGGCGTTGCCACAGGCGGCAAATACGGCCATGTGAAGCTCTCGGACTACTCCAACCCCGACAAGGGCATCGAGGAGGGTACTGCCGTCACGCCCAAGGCCGTGCAGAAGGCTGTGGATACGCTGACGGCAAGCATCGCAGACGTGCAGGCCGCAGCGGACGCCAAGGCCCCGATAAGCCACGCGACCGCCGCCACGACTTACGGTGTCGGCACGGGCGGACTGTATGGCCACGTCAAACTGTCGGACTATGCGAACGCCGACAGGGGCGTGCTGGAGGGCTTTGCGGCTACGCCCAAGGCTCTTGCAGCCATCGCGGCCAGCCTCGGCGCACGCATCGACGAAGGCGGCGCGACCTGCGGGGACGGCTGGGTCAAGCTTTCCTGCGGCATCATGGTCTGCTGGGGCACGACGCCCTCGCTCAACGTGGATACCGCATCCACCGGCACGACTACGGCGCGGACGTTCGGCCAGAACTTCAAGACGGGGACCACGCCCACCGTGCTGGCCTCCATAGCCGCAGGCGGCGACAAATGGGAGCAGACCCGCTGGAAGGTGGAGACCGTGAGCAGTTCCGGCTTCACGCTCACGGCTATCGCCCAGGGCAGCATGGCCAAGGCCGTAAGCTTCAACTGGCTTGCCGTCGGCGTGTGGAAGTAGCTGGCAAAAAAGATGGATAGCCCCTGCCTCGGCGGGGCTTTTTTGTGTGCCGCGCATCCATGACAAGGTACTTTTTACCATCAAACAAGGAGGTGCTCATGGCACTTAGAAGGACAGGGCTTCAGCCCGTTGGGACGGTTCCGCAGTATGCCAAGACGTCCGGCAATGCGTATTCCAAGTATGGATCCAGCAGCAGCGAACAGAAGAATGACAAAGGCGGTATGGACCCTGGAATGGTGAATGCCGGTATCCTCGGAGCTATGGCCGGCAAGGCTGGATACGACTGGGCAAACAGTAACGGATACCTTGACCCCATCAAGGACAGGATCGGGATGAGCGACCTGCCCAATGCTTACGACACCAGCATATTCAAGGCACAGAACGCCCAGGGCAACGGATTCTCTTCCGCGAACCCCATGGCGGACTTCAACGCTGGAATGGGTCCGGAACTCTCGGGGCCAACCATGGCCGGCATGCCTGCCAATCAGGCTGCGCAGGTCAGTCAGGGTATGCAGACTGCAGCGGAGATGACTCCGGAAATGATGCTTCAGTTCGGCGCGATGGCGTAAAGGCGACCAATGGGAAACTTCCGTCGAATCTACAGGACAGACCTCACGGACAACCAGATCAAGGCATTCTGGCATCAGGTCATGGAGAGCGGTCGAGACAGGAGCATCCTGTTCGACATGCCCAACGTGGACGAGGAGACATTCTGCAAGTGGTTCCGCCAGGACAACGTCGCACCATGGGTCATCATGCACGGCAGTGATGTATGCGGGATGTTCTACCTCACCGACAAGGCCGGCAAGACGGCGTACTGCCACTTCCTGACGCTCCCGATGGGGACGAAGAGGGTTGCCCGGCTTCCAATGGCTTTTGCGGCTGGCCTCTATGCCGTGTCGAACTGTCTGTGGGAGCGTAATGCCAGTGGCGGCTTCCTTGTCGATACGCTCATCGGTGTCACACCGTCCTTCAATCGTCCTGCCCTGCGCTTCATCCAGCGGCTGGGGGCGCAGTTTGTTGCGGAAGTTCCCGGCGCTTGTTTCTTCTGCGACACCGGTGAGAATGTCCCCGGAGTCGTGACAACTCTTACCAGAGACTCCGTGCCCGAATCGGCTCGGAAGTTATAGGAGGCCCACATGGGTGGAAAGGGGTCTTCAACGACCAACACAAAGAGCGAGCCCTGGGACGCTCAGAAAGACTATCTGAAGCAGACCTTTGCGGATGCTCAGAACCTTTATCAGAACACGGACGCGCTTGCCCCCGCTTATTTCTCCGGAAACACTGTCGCCCCGCAGAGCAATTTCACCACGCAGGCCATCAATATGCAGGGCAATCGCGCTCTGGCCGGAGATGATCAGTATGGGAGTATCGGAAACGCTGCAACAGCGCTGGGCTCGTATTTGACGGATCCGATGCAGTCCAGCAACGCCGGATTGAAAACGCTGAACAGCATCGGCGCAAAGAACTGGAATGCTGGTGACACAGGACTGAGTGCGCTCAACAGCATGACGACCGCGGTGAATCCGTACTCGCAGAAGCTCCTCAGGCAGGCCATAGACCAGCAGACGGGGCAGCTGAACGGCAACTTCTCCAAGGCTGGGAGATATGGCAGCGGAGCGCATGAGAACGCAGTGGCCGCTGCCGCTACGAATCTGACGAACCAGTTTTACGCCGATGCGTACGACAAGCAGATGCAGGCTGCGCAGGCCGCATCGAACACTTACCAGTCTGGTCTGCAGGGGCAGGCGGCAGCGGCAGGGCAGGCCGCAAATGCGTACAACCAGGGAGCCAGCAACCTCAACAGCATGGCTAACACTGCTCAGAACATCGCCAACCAGAAGTACACCGATGCCGCGGCGCTCTCCGATGCAGGCAGCCTGATTGACGAATACAAGCAGGAAGTCATCAACGCCAACATCGACCGCTACAACTACGAACAGCAGCGGCCCATGACGGCTCTGGCGAACTACATCAATCTCATCAACGGTACCTACGGCGGCACGTCCACGACCACAGGCCAGAACACAAGCCGTTCAACCCTCTCCAATGTCAACAACAGCAATACGACGCAGTCCATTCTGGCTGCACTCGGGTAGGAGTGATCCATGGGAGCTTTTGATTCTTTCGCACGCACAGACTGGGGCCAGAAGGCTAACGACCTTCTCGCTAACAACGGCATAGCCGGGCGTTCCTCCGAGGCCACTGGCGCTCCTGTCAACGGCAACAACGCTGGCATGGGCACGTCAACCACGGCAAGCAACCCGACTATGATTCCCGGGGCTGAAGGCATTCTTGGCGCAGCAAACAAGAACCCAGCCGCTCAGAACCAGGGGACCGAGTCTGTCATGACGCAGCCCGTGAACTATCTCTCCAAAGGCATGGGCGCAGCAGGTGGAGCCGCTACCGGCGCACAGCTCGGCTCATTTGCGGGCCCCTGGGGCACGGGCATTGGTGCAGTAGTCGGCGGTCTTCTCGGAGCCTTCGGAGGCTAGTATGGCGAGCGTGTACAGTTTCCCCAACGCCATGAGCGACTGGAACCTGAAGCAGAATCCGCTTGCACCCACTGCTGGTGTGCTCGGAGCCATGACTCAGGATGACAGTGGAGCCATGCCCGAGGTGAAGGAGTCGGCGGAGGCAAGGGTTCCTCAGATGCCGACAGCCCAGCCGCAGCAGCAGGCTCCGCAGGCCACGGTAACACCCTTCGGCGGCAAGTCGCCCGACGTCTACAAGTCCGGCTTCGACGCTGCGGAGGAGCGCAAGAACGCATGGGACCTCGTCAAGGAAGATCCTCAGACCACGCTCATCGCCTTCGCCATGTCCATGATGGCCAATAACGACGGTACGCGTAACGTGACCCAGCTTGTCGGTCAGGCCGGCCTCGATGCGCTTACCGCGGTGCAGGCAAGAGAGAAGGCCAGATATGAGCGCGGTCTTGCCGCGGACAAGATCGGCTACGAGCGGTTCAAGGACAAGCAAGCGAACGACCTCAATGTTCGCAAGCAGGACTGGACGGAACAGTTCCAGAATGACCAGATGAAGCGCGGATGGGAAGATCTTCGCATCAAAGACGCTGAATCTGGCCTCAAGCAGAGGAAACTGCAGAAAGAGCTTGATGATGCCGCAGCCATCGACAGGATCATCTATGGCGGTTCGGTTGCACCTTCTGGAGGCCGTCCAACTAGTGCAAGCACCCCGTTCGTTGCCAGACAGGATGAAAACAGCGCATGGGTGCTCCCAGGCAGCCGAACCGCTGATGAAATCAAGAGCCTCCTCTCAACTGGTACCGTAAAGGGACTTTCCCCGGAAGTCGAAGGCATGATCCGCGAAGCCGCAGCAGAGTATGGTGTGGACCCCAATCTCATGATGGCAGTGGCCATGCAGGAGTCTGGCGGATCTCACATCGGCAAGGACGGCAAGGTGGTCACGTCTCCAAAGAACGCTGTTGGAATTATGCAGGTTATCCCCAACGACGCACACGAGTACGGATTCAAGCCAGAAGACGCATACGACTTGCGCGGGAACATACGGTATGGAGCCGCAGAGCTTGCAAGAAAACTTAAAGAGTCCGGTGGTGACATTAACGAGGCGCTTCTCAGATACAATTGGGGTAGTGGCAACGTCAATGCGTACAAAAAGACCGGTAAGGGCTACTACAAGCAGGCAATTCCGCAAGAAGCGTATGAATACGCGGATAAAGTGTTTGGGCGTGCCACTCCCGCGCAGAGCGCTGCTGGCATACCAGTCGTGAACGGAAACGGCATCCAGCCCACCGACACCACCGGCGCGCCTCGAATTGGTCAACAGTCTGCCATCCCTGGCTTCAGAATGTATTCGCCGCAAGAGCAGGCCGTTCTTGCGAGGACCGATGCTGGCAGAAGCATCCTCAAGTACAATTCGCCCTCTGAAATGCTCAAGGCGGGCTCTGAGATGCGGAAAGCGGCTGCTGAAGAGAGGAAGCTCGATCCCGGATTCCAGCTTGACCAGGCCCATCGCGGTAACATCAATACGCAACAGATGAAAGACCTGGAGACGTATCAAAAGTATAGCAGCCAGCTTCCGAGGCTGATGCAGATGGAGAGACTGTTCGAAAACGGATTCAAGACCGGCTACGGACAGGAGTTCTTCGATCAGGCCGGAATCATTGCAAAGACTTTTGGTGCAAGCGACGACTTTATAAAGAGCCTCGGAGCCAACAATCCGCAGGCCGTTGCGGAATATCGGAATCTCGTCATGCGCAATGTGTTTGACGAACTCGCTCTTCAGAAGGGCGTGCAGACCGAAGGCGACGCGCAGAGAGCGCAAGCCCTTTGGATGGCTCTTGGAAACACGACCGAAGGCAACAGGATTCTCAACCAGATTGCCATTGCGTCCGTCAAGCGCAACATGG
Organism: Fibrobacter sp.; assembly: GCA_045616805.1. GTDB lineage: Bacteria > Fibrobacterota > Fibrobacteria > Fibrobacterales > Fibrobacteraceae > Fibrobacter. Next base: position 23,830 of record JAZLHK010000046.1, on the reverse strand, counting down.
AAATGCAGCAGAGGTCCATGGACGCGTGGATGGAATCCGGCGGCGATCCGTCAAAGTACAACAAGCTCATGAAGGAATGGCACGACAAGCAGGATTCCCTGTTCGTTGGAAAGAACGCTATGTTCGGCAACGTGTATGCCAAATACTTCAGGCAGGACGAGAACGGAAAGGATGTTCCTGTGTCCAATGGTGAAAAAAAGGTGGATACTGAGCAAGTCACCTTGCCGGATGGCCGTAAGCTGACTATGGGGAGGGCTAGCCGATGAGAGTGGCCCATGACGACAAGGGACAGGAGTACGGTGAAATCGGAGGCAACTGGGTTCCCATCCAGGTTGCCCACGACGACAAGGGGAACGAATTCTACAGCACCGGCAACGGCAAATGGGAGCCGTTCGTAGATGATGCGGCAGCCAAGCCAAAAGACGATGCACACGGAGAGGAAAAACAGGCATCCGGCACGCCACTTGATTCCTACTTCGACGCAGGGAACAACCCCGCGCTTGATGCCGTGTCAGCACCGGTTACGGACGGCGTCTCATCCAGGGATCTCCAGCTCGCTGCCCGTGCAGGCATGAACGGTGTCGCGTCCCTTCCGCAGCTCGCGGGGATGGGCGTAGACTATCTTGCAGGAAAGGTAGGTGTGGACTCTCATCTCGGCGATACCAATGCCGGTGAATGGGCTGCCGACAAGATGGGGCTTGCAAAGCCGGAGAACGACGCCGAAAGGCAGGCTTCTGCGATCTTGGCCGGCGGCGCTTCCGCCCTCACCCCCATGGGCGCGGGCAAGGCGATAGCCGGGTTCGCCCCCAAGGTGGCTTCGTTCCTGACAGCTGCCCCCATCGCACAGGTAGTCGGCGGAGCTGCGGCGGGAGGCGTCGACGAATACGGCAGGCAGCAAGGCTGGAGTGATGGCGCGAGGCTCGGCGCATCCCTGGCGGCCGGAGTGTCTCCCGCTGGTGCGGCTGCCGTGACAAATGGCGCAGGGCGAGTGGCGCGCTCGGCGGGAAACATCCTGTCGAATGTGACGAAGACCGGACGGGAACGGACGGCAGGCGGCATCCTTGCCTCGATGGCTGAAGACGAGATGAAGGCGAACCCGAACTACTTCGCCGAAATCGCCGCAGAGAAGTCACCCGTCCCGGGCTACCAGCGCACGTTGGGCCAAGCCTCTGGGAACGCCAAGATCGCAGCCATGGAGCACTCCCTCCCTGGTGCGAGCGCAGAAGGGCAGGGCCCGCTTGCAGCAAGGACAAGGGCAAATGCCGACGCACTTGCCGAAGAGCAGGGCAGGGTGCTAGCCCCCATCGAAGAGCGCCTTGGGCGCGAGCAGGAATCTGTGATGAGGACTGGCAGCACAAAGGGCGTCACGCAGACGCCGGAGCAGGCCGGAGAAACGATCCGAAGGGAGTTCGGCAGCGCCAATGCCTCGGATAAGTGGGTGGCAGATTCACTGTACGCTGACGCCAGGGCAAGGGCTGCAGGTCAGTCTGCGTTCGACCCAGTCGAGCTCCGCGGCACAATGGGTGATTTTGAAAAGCCCGGCGTGACCCTGCCGTCTTCCGTTACTGGGCCCATGAAGGCCCTCGAAGAGATGGCGAAGAACGGCCAGTACCCTGACTATGAGCTCGTCACCGAGTGGCTGAAGCAGGCAAAAAAGCAGGCCAGGATGCCTTTGCCGGACGCGAATGCACACTACGCCGGAACCTTCGCCGACAACCTCACCGGGTACATCGACGACACGGTAGCAGGTAACACCAGAAGCATCATCGGAGACCCCGAAGCGGTGTCGGCAATGCGTGACGCCAACGCATTCTGGAGAGATGCCTATGTCCCCAAATGGGAGACCGGAAAGAACCTTGAAATGCTCACCGGCGGCAAAGAGTTCGGCGGCGTGAAGGTTCCGAATGAGAATGTACCCGGCCTGTACGCAGGAACCAGGACTGGCATGGAGGACTTCGGCCGATGGGCGACACCGAACGCCAGGAATGCCATGACAGAGTACGTCCGCGGAAGCCTGCGCGGGGCGCTCAAGGGTGACAGCATAGGATCGTTCAGGGATTCGGCCGCGAAGTGGATGGCAGACAACCCGCACATGAAGGACTTTGCGCCGGAAGTGTGGAAGGAAGCGGAAGACCTTGTGAGGCGCTCATCCGCAGCGTCATCCCGGCAGGGTCTGTTCAAGCATTCCGTGTCCAAGAAGGGTGATGCGGGCTGGGCAATCCGTCCGGAGATCAACCTCGATCATCCGAAGTACAATCCGCTGTTCACTAGCCAGGACAAGGGCAGACTGAAGGCCGTGCAGGAGGAAGCAGCCAGAGCCAAAAAGGCATCCTCGTATGGCCGCGTCCCCGGGTCCGACACCATCGTGAACCGGTCGCTCGCGGAGAACCTTGGTATGTCGGCTAGCCCTGACACGGATTCTCTTTTCAAGGGCGTGCTTGGCGTCGGCAAGGACACCATCGTCAGGACGCTTGGAAAGCACCTCGACACGGGCATATCCAGAAGAATCGGCGACGTGCTTACCGATGCCATGCTTGACCCTGAATATGCCGCCAGAATCGTCTCTATGCGACGGATGAAGCCAAAGACGACCTTCGGGCAGGATGCTGCGGCGTATGCGAAAGGCGGTACGGCAGCAGGCGTAAAGGGTGGCCTTCTCGGCAAGATTGAGAAGGACGACGGCAAGAAACAGTCCAAGTAAGCATACAAGAAGGCCCCGGGAAACCGGGGCTAGGAGTATTAGATGGCAGATTTTTTTGATGGCCTTTTGGGAGCGCTTGCCCCGGCAGAAGCAGAAGCAGCAACTTACCCAAAACTCAAAGCGAATTTTCTAAAGATGAAGGACCCAAAAGGGAGGAGGCAACTTGAAAAAGATGGCCTACTGAAAAACGGCAACCTGTATGTAGGTGAACCTGAACCGCCAGTCGACTATCTCACTATGAGGCGCACCCCCGATGTAAAAACAAGCAATACTTATATGGGTTGGCATGCCGCTGACAAGCGTGGCCGGACTGGCGAAATGACGGAAGAGGAAGTCATTGATAATCTTATCGAGATGCTTGATAACAACGACACTCGTGTCATTGCCGGCTTCCCAAGTAGGCAAGGTAAGAATACCGATGGAATGTATGCGCGCATAAATTCAAAGGGTGAACCGATTGTTACCCCATATCAGGCAGACGAGGATGGTGACATCATTATAAAAACCTTGTTTAAGCCTGATTTTGAGAAAAGAAAATATGTGATGGATGCACTGGGGAGGCCCCTATCTCCCATGTCGGAAATTAAGCAAGGCGAAAACGCGATGCACCGTGCGCAGCAACCGGGACTTTCTGCTGTCAGCGCTCCATCTGGGGTTACCATGCCAGAAGGTTCCACTGTAGGCAAGAAGATCCTGCCCTGGGTAGTTGCTCCGGCAGCAACAATGTATCCTGAATCCTCCTACGGCATTCCTGAAGAAGAAGGTCTTGAAGAGGCGATTGCCCCGTGGGATTTGATAGGTGGCGGCGTGCTTGGCGCATTGATGAATACTTTTGACATACTGCACTCCACACCCGAAACGAGAGAAGTTATGGATTTCTACGACAAATACACTCCGGAATAGTGAATATCTAAAGTCGTTCTTTAGCTTCTTAGCCCCGGTTCATCGCCGGGGCTCTTCTTTACTTTGCAAGCTCGTCCACCATGTCGGCCCATGTCTGCATGAGCTTGACCCTCTTCTCCCAGTAGGCGGCCCTGTTGTAGATGGCGCGGATGGAGTCGCCGGACTTGTGGGCCAGCTGCTTCTCGATGACATCCGGGTCTTCGCCGGCCTCATTGAGAAGGCTGGAAGCCATGGAGCGGAAGCCGTGGATGGTCATGTCTTCGCTCTTGACGCCGACGGCCCGGAGCGCCGCCATGATCCCGCTGTGGGATATGGTCCCGTCGTGCGAGCGATTGGACTTGAACACGACGCCGGTTGTTCCGAAGCCCCTGGCCACGAGGAGGATCCTGATGGCCTGCTCGGAAAGCGGCACGTCGTGTGCGGAACCCATCTTCATATTTTCGGCAGGAATGTGCCAGACTCTCTTTTCCAGGTCTATGTCTTCCCATCGGCACTGCTTGACGTTGTTGTGACGTACAAACGTCAGCATGGTGAACTCAAGTGCCAGACGGATGGGAAGAGCGCACTGCGAACGGCGCACGGCCTTTATGACCTCGGCAGCCATCTCTCTTGTCGTGGCGGCCGCGTAGTGCCCAGCTGTGGGCTTTCTGAGGGCGTCAACGATGTCCCTGCTGGGGTCGGAAGGGATGTACTGTGCGGCAACGGCGTAGCGCATGACCTGAGAGATGTAGGAGAGCGTACGGCGAGGCTGGAACTCCGCTCCGCGGTCTTCGATGGTGCGGATCGTGTTGAGGATGTCTATCGGCTTGATTTCTGAGATGACCATGCCTCCGAGCGAAGGGATGATGTCATTCCTGATCGCGGAGAGGATCCTTGTCATGGTTGCTTCGCGGAGGCCGGTCTTCTTCTTGGTAAGCCATTCCTCGACGACGGCAGAGAAGAGCGGCGCGACAGGTTCCTTCTTCACCGGAGCGCCCTTGCCCTCGGCGAGGATCTCGATAACCGCTTCGCGGGCTGCCTTGAGGCCGATGAAAGGATACTCACCGATGGTGACGGCCGTGTCCTTGCCGCCCTTGCGGAAGCGCAGACGCCATGTCTTCGTGCCGGCAGTGGAAACATGGAGGAACAGCCCGTGGTCGTCGGTGAGGCGATAGGGCTTGTCCTGGGGCTGTGCCTTTCTGATGATGGCGTCGGTGAGCTTCATTGCAGATTCCTTCGGGTAAAAGTTATGTTTGCGTTACCCGTTTTGTACCCGAATCTGATACGGTGTCAAGCGAACGAATACGGAAGAATGCGGAAGCTAAAATAGCAAAATAGGGCAAAAGTCTAATATGTTTTTGCGAGTTATATACGTTTACACGATTTAGCACGGAATATCACGGAAGCTAAAAATAAGTCAGAGGGGGACATAAACTTGCTTGCTAACATAGTGTAAACTTTGCACTTAACTTTGCAGTTACCCAAAATTTTACCCGCAGCGAAAAAATTTTCATACCCAACAAAAAAGCCCCCGAAATGGGGGCCTTTTGCTACTGCCTGCATGATTCTATCCAAGCATGGATCTCATCGGACTTCCAATAGCGGTCGCGGCCGAACTTGGTGAACCGGGGAACCTTTCTCTCTGCTACCAGCTTCTCGAAGGCGCTCTTCTTGATTGGGAGCAGGGCCAGAACGTCCTTGCATGTCATCCATGTCGCTTCACTCATTCGTCCATCTCCTTTTCAGCATGTGCTTCCGCCCAGGCGTACCAATGCTTTTTGCAGTCGTTTACACAGCTTCCGGGGGCGCAGTCGTCACCAAGTTTTTCAGCCAGCTTGGCAGAGATTCGGCTTTCCCGCTCAATGCAGGCTTCCAGGTCTCGGATCATCTTGAGATCCTTGTGTCGTTGCGCCTTGAAAAACTCATAGAGCTCTTCGAGGGTGAACTGCTCGCCTTTGTTGTATTTCAGATTCCATCGCGTGCTGTCGACGTTCGTCATCTCAGGTCATCCTCCTTCGCTTCCATAGCATCTACCAGCTCATTGAACGCCTCTAGCAGCTCGTCGTAGAACTTGCCTTTGCTCATGTCTTCAGCGGTAAGCTTCGGGCATCCGGCCTCTATGGCATCCATCATCCAGCGCTTACGTCTGTCGTCGATTGTGAGCATCTTGTGCATCCTGATGCGTTCGCCTATCCATCTCATGCACGGAACCGCCATTGAATTTCCGAGCGCCTTGTACCTTGCTCCATCCGGTGCAGGCTTGTTCTTCCAGGTTATGTCCGTGTAACCATCCGGGAAGCCCTGCAACCGCTCGCACTCTGTCGGGGTCAGACGTCTGACGCTCATCTCCTCTTCAACCATGGGCACGTTCCCCCCCCCCGTTCCGTAGTACTTTGTGACTGTCGGGCATATCTCTTCGTATGCGTTGCACCGTGCGTCCTGCGCATGGCTTTCGTAGCAGAAAAGCACCTGATCATTGTTCGTTGCCAAGGTAAGACTCAGCTCCTCTGAAAGGAGAGGGCCCTTGCCCCCCCGGGTTTTCCTTCACGCTGTCGCATGACAATCGCATACGAGGTTGTAGCACTCGTCTCCACTCGGGCCTCCTGTGCCCTTCGCCCATTTAGAGCTCACCGTCCCGGCTATTCCGTCTGGCGTACTGTCGCACAGCGACGTTCTCTCTCTCTCTCTCTCTTACAGGAAGATCATCACAGGATGGTCTCCCCCCCCCATGCAGCTGGCCGTTACCGGCACGGAGGGCGTTGCTGTACTCTGTGGGTTGGAAGTTTGTGCGTCCGCGCTCTGTGTACGCAGGCGTCTCTCCAGCTCCGGAGGAAGAACTTTGCCTCTTCTCTCTGCTCGGCGGAGTATCCCGGCGCAGGCATCCGAACTCAAATAGTACCTGTCTGGGATCGAATCCGCTGGCTGAAGGACATCCGACAAGAAAGACACGGCGGCGTCGTTGGGCCAGGCCGAAATATTGGGCATCGAGGAGTCTCCAAGCGATTGTCCTTTCGGGTCCAAGCACGAAACCAGCGTTCTGCCACCTACCCCCTGGAGGGACCAGCGCATTATCTTCGCCGGCCAGTCCGGCAAGGAAGAAGCCAAATGCGTTGTCCCGCATGGAGAGGACTCCGGGGACGTTTTCCCAAACAACGAAAGACGGCGATATTTCATTTGCAAGCCTGACAAACTGGAGGCAGAGGTTTGAACGGTCATCATTGAGGCCACCGCGTAGCCCTGCTATGGAGAAGCCCTGGCACGGAGTGCCGCCGACGAGTACGTCAACCTTTCCTTTGTAATGCGTTCCGTCAATCGCGGTGAAGTCGCCGAGGTTCTGAACGTCAGGCCACCGTTGCTTCAGCACTTCGGAAGGAAAGGGCTCTATTTCCGCGAAGGCGACCGGCTCCCATCCGAGTGGTTCCCATGCTACGGAAGCGGCCTCGATGCCGGAGCAGACGGACAGGAACCTCATGCCTGTTCCTTCCACGGCTGCTTGCCGCAGGGCTTCGCCTCGGGGCAGTGCTTGAGTTTCATGCACTTGGGGCCGGCGTCATCGAAGAGGGCAGGGCAGTTATCACGGGCTTCATCAAGCATGCCGTTTGCAAGTCCACGGATCTCCTTCTGTGCCCGGTTGCATGTGCGCTCCTGAAAGAAATGGCGCAGCTGGCGGGCATTCATTGTGGCGATGATATGCGTCGCCGTAGCCTGCGGGGTTACGGAACGTGAGTCCTCCGCGGCAGCGCCTAGCTTCATGAGGGCCCTGTATCCGAGCTCGCACACCTTGCAGACAGTCAGGAACACCATGCGTCTCGCCCACGTCTCCTTGATGGTGTCCGGCATGATGACCGGCAGATCCTCCATTTTGACGTAGCGCTGGGACTCCTGGGAGTAGCTTGCAAGACGGTGTCGGACAAGCTGGTGCGACGCAGCCCGGCTGCAGCAGAGATGGAATGAGTAAATTGCATGCTCCAACACTGACTCATGGCCGGATCGGATGCAGGCCTTCACGAGCTTTTTCTTGTCATCTATAGAGGTCTTGCATGCCTCAAGAAAAATGTCCTTAGGGGCCTTGCCGGAATAGCAGCGTCTTGCGGCTAGATACACATGCAGCAAGGCGTCTACCGGTGCGTTCTCCATGCGGCTTGACGGTGTTACGATTTTCATAGCGTCCTCATGTTTTGAAAAATAGCCGGCTTTCGCCCACGGCCTGGAAGCGCCTATGAAACCAAATGGAGAAAAACGCTTTCAGACCGCTTGAAGATGGGCTCACATGCTTTCTTGCCTTGGTGTCATACAAGGGTGGGGAGGCCGTACGACATGCGTTTGGCGGGCGGCCTTGCCCTTATCCCCGATAAGCCGGCGAACGGGGTTTTCCGCAACGCGCGGAAAATGTCCCGGTGTACGATGCCCGCCGGGAGGCAGCCTGTAGAGGAATGGACAGAGGCTATTTGATCAGCAGGCTCTCGGTGATGCCGATGGAGCAGCCGGGGATGACGGTTCCCTGCTTGAGGGCAAAGAGGATGTCGCGCTTCACAGGGGTGCGCTTCGTCTCGATCTTGCACCATTCGTCGGGGACGAGGGACTCATCCGGGATGGAGCAGACCTTGGTGTTGCGCACGGACATGGTGTATGTGTTGCCCTCGATCTTCTTGAGGCCGTGGGCCTTGGCGACGGCGATGTAGTACTCCTTCATGTGGGCATCGCGGTTCTCGATGGCACGGGCCTTCTGCGTCAGCCTCTGGGCTTCCGCACGGAGGGCTTCCGCCTTGGCGGCGTCGAAACGGAGGTACTGGCCGAAGGCGTCGATCTTGTCCTTCTCCTGCATTCCCAGTTCGTCGAGGTAGGCGTTGAGGGCTGCCTTCTGTTCCTCAGACAGCTCCACGTTGTCGGCGTGGGCTTCTCCGAGTTCTATGTCGGCGAAGCTGTCGAGGATGGTCTGGATCTCTTCTTCGATGTTGCTGAAGCTTGGCATAGTGATCACCAGTCGGGCATGTCGCCCATTGCGTCGTTGGCGGACTGCTGGGGCGCGTTATATGACTTCTGATAGCCGCCGTTGCCGCCGGGCTTCTTGGAGTCCAGGAAGTCGAACTTGTCGCAGTTGAGGGTGAGCTTGGAGCGTTCCACGCCGTCCCTGCCGGTGAAGGTCTCAAGGCCGATGCGGCCCTGCACCCCCACCTTGGAGCCTTTGTGGAGGTAGCCCATGGCGGTCTCGCCCTGCTTGCCGAAGCAGAGTACATCGACCCAAAGGGTCTGCGTTTCGCCCTTCACGCGCTCGGATACGGCGAGGCGGAACTTGACGAGCTGGCCGTGCTGCTCGGGGTCAGCGGCCAGATTTCCAGTGAGTATACATGCGTTCATGCTGTTGCCTTAGAATGGGTTGTCGTTTGCGGATTCCGCCTCGGAGGGGAGGGGATTCTTCAGGCAGTAGAGGACGGTGTCACAGTCATCCACTGTAAGTTCTTTAGATCCTTGTACGGGTTTCCCGAGGATTCGGCTGATCTCATGAAGCCTATCCTCTGCGGACTGAAAGCCGGCAGCGTCGAGAGCGCTCCACACCTCCTTGGCCTTCGCCTTCAGTTCATCAGGCATTTCCTGCTTCTGTGCGGGCTTCTGCGGGGCGTTCTGGCGCTGGGCAGGCTTCTGTGCCTGTTTGGCCTTCCAGGCGTCCTGCGCGGCCTGTCCGTCGTCATCTTCGTCGGGAGCGACGCCGACAAGGGCGGAGAGGGCATAGCGGCGGGCATAGGTCAGTGCAGAACCCATGCCCTGGATGCCGCCCATCCGGTCGATCGGGAGCGAAATGATGCCAGACACCCATTCGCCGGAAGAGTGCATAAGGGTTGTGCGGAGGCTGATGCCGTTGTCGTTAGGCATGGTCTGCTGCGTGTAGGCCAGCTCGTTCTTGGCAAGGGCCGGCTTGATTGCGTCCAGAACGGACTGGAGGTCTGCGTACTTGCGCTTTCCGCCCTTCATGCCCATGTCTGCGGTGCTGTCCTTCAGGGCGAAGGTGATTTCACCCTGGGCCGCGCACAGGGCCTTCGCGAGGTTCCCTATTGATTCGGACTGGTATTCCATGTTGTCTCCTTTTTGATTCGCCGGGGACGGCCCGAGGTAAAAAGCCGTTCTTGTATACCGCCCGGTCGGTCGTGAACAGGAGGAATCACTGTTCGCCGTTGCACTAAGCCTGCTGCCTGCATTCTCTGGTTCCCGCAGCAGGTCTTCACGGACGCGGAAGCCATGATTCCTAGTTTGCGCCCTTGTCGACGGCCTTGCGGTGTTCATGGATGAACTTGACAAACTGCTGCCACTTCGGGGCTTCCAGTTCCTTCACCCACGCCTTGCGTTCAAGCCGGCGGCGTTCCATCCTCAGTTGGAAATCTGCGTAGCTTTCCATTCCAGGGCCTCCTTCGTGATCTGCTGCACGACCTCGTTCCGGTTGACGGAGTAGTGGTGGTACATGGTCGCGCTGAAGCAGACGACGAGGACCGCGGTGAGCGAGAATCCGATGATGTGGCCGGTGATGTCGCGCATTGTGTTCTCCTGATGATTTGGCGGGGACTTTCAATCGAACTCATTCCAGGCGTCTTCATGAGGAAGCGATACATTGCGCCTTCGTCGGCCTGCCCCGCTGTCGGCCTCCCACGGGACCGCCCCGTGGTAAAAGCTTTGGGAGTACTTGTATTGCGCCCTCCCGAGGCGCCTGCCCATGCCAGCTATGGCCGATCTATGGGAAATTCCTAGACGAGGATGCCGTGCTTCTCGCGAATGGCGACGGCTTCTCCGTTGTACAGGTCGCGCAGAAAGCACTTCGTCTTGTAGGTCTCGAAGCTCTTGATGAGCTCCCTGAACGCGCCCATGCCGCTTTCGTGGATGAATGCGCACACGTCTTCCGTGCTGTTGAAGCGTTCGAAGTAGAACGGCGCAGACACGATGTCGGCAAAGTCCTTGTTCGACAGGTCGACGCCGCCGGTTGCGTCTACGATTTTGAATCTGTCCATGTGTTCCTCCTTTCGGTGCATTCATATTTACCTATTAGGAAAAAATAAGTCAACAGGTTTTTTCCGTATAGGACACATTTCAATCGTATTCGTTTTCCTAAAGAGGGTACAAAAAAGCCCCCGGTTTCCCAGGGGCTGTCGGTTAGTCTTCAGTTTTTGGCGTTCGGTTTTAAGTTTTTGTGTTACTTTTTGAACTTCACGAACACCGAGTGCGCCGTTTTGTACGCCTCTTCGTATTCGGCAAGCGCATCATTGATGTGGGCGGCAAACGCCTCTGCATGGCTGGTGAGCGTCCTGAGAATCTGCATGTTCGATTCCATATCTCTGGAGCCGACGGCCTCAAGGAAGCACATTACCCGCGGGGCCATGACCTGTTCGTAGTTCGTCAGCCATGCGTTCACCCGATCCGCGAATTCACGGAACTGCACGACGTGCGACTGGTACGCATCCTCGATCATGATTTCGGCATCCGCACAAGGGATGTCATTTCTGGTGTCCATAACTCAATCCTCCATGTTACAGGTTGCCGCGCAAGGCGGATGTGATACCTTGGTTGGAAGGATTATACTCCCGTCTGTCAACCCCAAAGGAGGCAGCCATGGCTTGGCTTTCTCAGAAAGACGTTTCGTCGATGACAGGTTTTAGCGAGTCTGCGCTCCGCCACTGGAGGCAGGGAAAGAAGGTATGGGACAGTTCCCTGCTGGGGCCGGCGTTCTTCAGTGTGCATGGCAGGATCTACTACTCAAACGCTTCCGTGCAGATCTGGATGAGGAAATTTGCGTCTTCCAGCGGCATCATCGGTCTTGAGGCCGCGGAGCTGCTTCCCATTCGCTAGCGAAGTGCTACGCTTCCTCCAAAAGCAACTGTTGCAATTCCTGCAACGGTTCAAACCGAAAAATCGGAATTTCCGATTATTCAAGTGTTGGAGGTTGTTATGGGTGAATTTGCGAGTAAGGGACTTGCCAATGGCGTCGGCATCCCGGCTCTGGTCCTCGGCTCTCTGGGATTCCTCCAGAGCGGCGGCCTCGGTGGCGGTCTTGGCGGTATCCTCGGCGGCGGCAGCACGCAGGCCGCTATGATGGCCAACGCTCTCGGCCAGAACGCGATGGCTGAGAAGGACGCCACCATTGCCAGACTGATGAGCGAGAAGTATGCCGACAAGGTCGGCGTGGAAGTCTACGCCCAGTCCCGCAGGGAAAATCAGGATCTCGGCGATAGGATCCTCGGCAACTGGATTAAGCCCATCGCCCAGGAATCCGCTGCCAACAGAGAGCGACTGGCCACCATCGAAGCCAAGATGCAGTGCGCCGATGAGCAGACCAAGCTCCGCGAGCAGCTTATTGAACAGCGCTTCGCGACCGCGCAGAGCGAGATGAACCGCCGCGTCGACGACGTGGCCAACAAGGCGGCATGCGGTATCAGTGCCAACGCCGCCGGCATCGCTGCCCTGAAGCATGTCGTGGACGGCATTACCGCCATCCATGTGCCCACCAGCGTCATATGTCCTGAAGTGATGCCCCGCTGGAACGCTTTCCAGGTTCCCGAAGCTGCGGCTCCCGCCACTCAGCCCGTGACGGGTACGGTCAACGTCGGCGCGTGACAGGTAGGAGGCATCCATGAAAATTTCCGCACATGACCTTCCCAAGGTTGCTGGAGAATACCTCGATGCTCACTTCGCACCGAAAGCTGGAATGAATGCGAAATTCATTGCGTACGGTGCGCTGTTTTGTGTCGGGTTAGGCATGGACAAGATCGTGCAGCAATATGGCCCCATAATGAAGATGTTCAGCATTATGGATGAGGAGTCCATGATAGATATCGAGGTGGCACACAATGCTGCACAGGCCGCCATCGAAAAATCCGGCAAGGTGGATGCTTTCGGATTCCTTCTGGATGCCTCCGATATCGAATCAATTTACGCCATCGCGCAGCGATACGGGAGGTGACAATGATGCTGGACGAAACGACTAAGGGAAGGCTCCATTTCATGATGAACAAGGCGCTTGAACACGCCGAGGAAGCAATGGAAGACCACGACTGGGACAAGGTCCACATGATGGTCGAGGTTGCAAGAGACTGCGACCACATTTGCAGAAAGCACTATATCATGGAGCATAATCCGAGCATGATGCAGTAAAAGAGAGCCCCGGCGATGAACCGGGGCTCTCTTTTACATATTTATCAAAGATTGGATTTTTATATACACGCAGATTGCGCACAAAATAGCTTTGATCGGAGCTTTTTCATGTATGAATGTTATAACACCTATCAAACAGCAGACCAACAATATTATATCAATGTAAAGTCCCATACTGTCACATGCCCTGCCAGCACCAGGCCACCTGTCCGACGATGACGCCCTCACAGTCCTCGAACGGGACCATGATCGGGTCGTATGCCGGGTTGTCTGAAATCAGCCGCATACCCTTGATGCCGTCGGCCTTCACCCGCTTGATGAGCAGCCCGAAGTAGGGGAGCCGGCACAGATACACACCGCCTTCCAGAATGTCTCCCTGGAACGGCTTCACGCCGACAACGGCCCCTTTGCGGATCGTGGGCTCCATGCTGTCCCCGACGACCTTCATGGCCCGGATATTCTCAGAATAGTACTCCGGCAGCACCTCGATCCAACGGATCGGCTCCGACTCAAAGACGTCAACGGCCGTACCCGCGCCGGTTTCCATCATGACCGGAATTTTCACGAGTCCTTCGCCAACGACTTCCTTCTCAGGAGCGTTGCTGCCCATGCCTTTCATGAGGGGTGGCAGCTCTTTCTTTTCGCCACGCCGGGGCCAATCGATGAAGGGGAGAAGGGCGACGATGCCCTCAAGAGTCGGTGTCCTATCGCGGTTTTTCCACCTGTACAGGGACTGCACAGGAAGCCCAGCGTATCTGCTAAGCCTGTTCACGTTGCCAGCTCGCTCGATCGCAACGTCAAGGGCCTCAAAGAAGCCTTCATAATCGTCCATCGCTTCCTCCTTTTGGACAAGTGTAAATTACCATATAGGCAATGAAATACAATTGTCCAAAAATGGGAAGGCTTGACTATTTATTGCCTTTTAGGATAAACAATCCGCATGAGAAAACCAACAATTTTCCTTTTCGGATTACCCCTACGAGAGGTATGCAAAAGAACTGGTTTCACGATGGTCACCGTGTACAGGCACGCCAAAAAAATCAAAAACATATCGAGAGTGTCTGCAGCGGTATACCATGAAAAACTAGGCATTCCGTATTCGGAAATCTGGCCGGAGTTCTTCGCTGAAGAAAAGAAAAGCCCCCGCAAGTGAGACGACTCGCAGGGGCAAACATGGAACGTGGTTCGTCAATTAACCACGTGGAGAACAATAGCTCATGGAACGCGGTTACGTCAAGCTCTGGAGAAAGACTCTGGATAGCGGCCTGCTGACAAATCCAACAGCATGGCAGCTCTTCGGGTATCTCCTTTTGAGCGCCACAAGGAAGCCTCACAAGGTTATCGTGGCAGGCTCTACGATCGAGCTAGCGCCCGGTGAAATCGTGACAAGACGAAGAAAAATCTCTGAAGATTTAAACATTTCTGAACAGAGTGTACGCACTGCGATTTCACTTCTTAAGGCCAACCAAGTGATAACCACCAAAGCAACCAACAAATACACCATAATTTCTCTAGTGAATTGGGATGTTTATCAGGAAAACGCACCAGCTGACCAACCAACAGAATCAACGATAAACAACCAAGAACTAACCAGCAAGCAACCAGCCTATTTAAACAAGAATAGAGAGAATATTAATACCCCCCCTTACCCCCCCTCTTCTGGCGAAGAAGGGGGAGAGTGCGAAAGCGCTGAATCTCCAGTGGTCGAAGAGAAGCAGGGAAAGCCCAAGCGCAAAGCCTCCGCCCCCACTGGATACTCAGCCGAATTCGAGGCGGCGTGGTCGGCGTACCCCCGGAAGGTTGGGAAGGGCGCAGCGTGGAAGGCATGGCAGAAGTGCGAGATTCCCGCCGACATCTGCGACCGCATCAAATGGCGAAAGCTGGATGACGACTGGCAGAGGGATGGCGGTCGCTTCGTCCCGCACATGGCGACATGGCTGAACCGCGCAGGATGGGAAGACGAAGGCTGCAAGGTCGTCCATGCCGAGCCGCAGGAGACTCCGGCACAGATTGCCAGACGTGCGGAGATCCTGGCCGAGTACCAGCCGATGATTGAGTACTACAAGGCGAGAGGCGAATGGCAGAATCAGTATGCGGTTCAGCATGTCATGGAAGACATGCTCGCGGACGAGGGGTTACTCTGATGGCCAAGATCGAATTTGAATCCTGCGTGCAGGCGGCCCACAAGTTCTGCGACATGGGGTGCTCGGTGTTCCCCCTGCGCCCCAGGGATAAGCGCCCCTTCTTCAAGTGGAACGAGTACAAGAGCCGTCCGGCCACGCATGAAGAAATCGACGCATGGTTTTTCACGACGCCCGACGCCAATCTCGCTCTGGTGTGCGGGGCCATCTCCGGCGTGGTCGTGGTCGACGTAGACGGCGAGGCCGGCCAGGAATGGTTCCGGGCGCACGGCCTCAAGTCGAACCTGTTCCAGTACACGTCGCACAAGCACAAGTTCCATGCCTTCTATCGGCATCCGGGCAATGGCATCATCGTCCACCCGAGCGTCAAGGATTTCCATGCTGAAATCGACATCCGCGGAGATGGCTCTTACGTCGTGCTGGCTCCGTCCATCCATCCGAGCGGCGCAAAGTATGAGCTCAACTGGATAGACGACTTCGACGGAACGCTTGCCAGCCTTCCCATGCTGCCGGAGATGTTCTGGGCCGAAGACCCGCAGAACGCGGGCAAGGCTCCCATCGTTCCGAAAACTGGAACGGTAGAACTGGAGCAGGGCGGCAGGAATGCCGGCCTGACGTCGCTGTGCGGCGAGTGGTATGCCCGCGGACTCGACGAGGACATGGTGATGCTGCTGGCCAAGTCGTGGAACGAATCGCACTGCGACCCTCCGCTGCAAGAATCCGAGGTGGCAACCATCGTGCGGAGTGTGCTTCGGACTCACGGCAACAACAACCCGGGCCTGCTGAACACCGACGGTGTGCAGGGATGGGTAAGCAGAGCGAAGGGGGAGTTCTCCGTGGCAGACATCTACCGAGACATGGCCGTGAAGTTCGCATCCGACAAGGCGAAGGTCAGGGCCGCTCTGGATACGCTGGAGAAGCGGGGAACCATCGAACGGGCCGGAAACCGCGACGGGATCTATCGCATACGCGACACGCATGTCGAGGATATCGACCTTGACGCATCGGAGGGCAAGCCGATCAGCATGTGGCTTCCGTTCGGGCTGTCGGGCCTGGTGAACGTGTTCCCCGGCAACGTCATCGTCATCGCCGGCGAGACCAACAGCGGCAAGACGTCCCTGCTGCTGAACATCGTCGCCCAGAACTGGAAGCACAGGTGTCGCTACCTGTCGTCGGAGATGACGCCGACAGAGCTCCGCGGCCGCCTGAAGGCTTTCAACATTCCGCTGGAGCAGTGGAAGGCCCATTGCGAGTTCAAGCAGCGCAACAAGAATTTCCACGACGCCATCGACCCGGACGCCATCAACGTCATCGACTTCCTGGAGCTGTCCGACGACTTCTTCCGGGTGAACCAATACATCACGCAGATTTTTGAACGGCTCCGCAATGGCATCGCCGTCGTGTGCGTCCAGAAGAAACGTGGAGAGGTCTTCGGCCGGGGCGGGGAGTTCGGGCTTGAGAAGGCCCGGCTCGGGCTGTCGCTTTTCTCCCACGGCCATCTGCCGAACGGCATTGTTGGCTCCTGTCTGGTGACGAAGTGCAAGAACTTCAAGCGCAACAACCCGGACGGCAAGGAATACTTCTACACGCTGAAGAACGGCGCGGAATATGCGCCGCTGCCGCAGGGAACGTGCCCAACGTCGCACCCGCACATGGCTTTCTACAACGCCAAGGAGCGGAAGCAGGCGCTGGCTGAAATCGAGAACTACTGCAAGTGCTGCGAGGAACCGGAGAACACGGTCCAGGAGGAGTTCTGATGGCGATCATCTTTGGAAAGCGCGAGCCGTGGATCCATGTGTGCGGCTGCTGCGGCGGGGAGTTCATGGGCGCATCGCTGAACGCCGCATGGTGTCCGACGTGCCGGAAGCAGAAGAGGGCCGAGCAGAAGAAGGCGTACCGGCAGAGCGAGAATGGAAGGCTGCTGACCAACGCGGGCTACAGGCGCTACTACGCGGCCCATCGAGAAGAACAGATTGAGCGAAGCCGCAGGAGCTACCGGGAGAACAGGGAATCCCGGCTTGAGCACATGGCGAAGTACCGCGAGGCGCATCGGGAGCTCATCATGCTCAAGCAGCGTGCCCGCCGCGGCGACGCCAATGCAGGATTCGAGCTGGCCAAGCGTGAGGGAAGGCTCCACACATGCCGGCGGCTCCATCTGACGGCGCTGACGCTGCCGTGCGGACAGGTGGCAGGGGCATGCACCAAGAACTGCCCCGACAGGATGAAGGAGGCCGGCTGATGGGATATGTCAAAGCAATTGAGGTCGTGTGTCCCGACTGCGGGGAGACGCGAAACGTGAGGGGATTCAAGCACGATTACGCCGATGGGAAACGAGCCTGCCGGTCGTGCTCCAGAAAGCGCATCAGCATCAGAGGCACGAAACAGATGAACACCAACGGGTACACACCATGGGACCACGACCCGTGGAAAGTCATCAAGGCCGAGTGCATCGTGGCCAACCAGCTGCACGACGGATGGACCGGCAACCCGTGGTTTTGAAGAAAGGAGATAGAATGTCCGAATACAACTACGAAGACATGGTACAGGAAGGCTGTTTTCTGCACCACACGCCTCGTACAGGCACGAAAACGAAAAACGCGAGCAATGAGTCGTGCAAGACTAAAAACGACCCTGTAAACCGCCCCGCCCATTACACGCAGGGCGGCATTGAGTGCATTGATGCCATCCGGGCCGCGCTGACGCCGGAGGAGTTCCGAGGCTTCTGCAAGGGCAATGTCCTCAAGTACGCCTGGCGCGAGCGGCACAAGGGCGGCGACGAAAGCCTGAAAAAAGCCGCATGGTATCTCAAGAGGGCTACGGAGGCGGGCAAATGCTGACGCTGAATGAGTACCAGACCGATACCGAGGAGACCGCGGTCTATCCGCACAGGTACGAATACCCCGGCCTCATGTATCTGGGACTCGGCCTTTCCGGGGAAGCCGGGGAGGTGGCCGACAACATCAAGAAGGCTTTCCGGGATGACGGCGAAGAGCTGACGAAGGACCGCAGGGAAGCCATGAAGCTCGAGCTGGGGGACTGCCTTTGGTACATCGCCGAGATGGCCCGGATGCTCGGCTGGGCGCTGGAAGACGTGGCCCGCGCCAACACCGCGAAGCTGCGCAGCCGGAAGGCCCGCGGCGTCATCGGCGGATCAGGAGACAAGAGATGATCGAGAAGACATTCCATGTGGACGCATGGCCGACCGGCAAGAGCTGGGAAGGGACTTTTGACGAAAACCGACACAAAACGTGGTGCAAGTGCTTGAGGAATGCTGTGTCTGCGGCCAGGGCAGAAGGCTTTGAGCTGACACGCGACATGCAGGAACGGCAGAAGGTGAGCGTGGACGTGACGCTCCACGCCGGGCGAAACGGCGCATCCTGTGCCCGGAACGTGGACGTGTACCACGACTGCATCGAGCTCTCTCTGTTCGATGCCCATATCACCGACAGCATGGACAACGTCGACAAGATCCGAATCTCCAAGGAGAGCAAGAGCGCTCAAAAGAAGCTTGGATGCACGACAGTCCATGTGGTGTGGGGTGACTAATGATCGGACCCGTAGGACTTGCAGTGTGGACAATGGTGGTTTTTCTGGCCGGATTCATAACCGGCGTCGTTGATGCGAATCGGAGATGATATGATCGTGCATGAGATGTTTCTGAAGACGCCCCCGGCGGGGCAGCCCCGTCCGCGCTTCCGTGTCCAGTCCGGGCACGCCTGCGCATACCCGAGCCCGAAGCAGCAGAAGCTGGAGAAGGCCATCCTTGAGCAGCTTATGGACCAGATGCCGGCCCAGCAGCTTGACGGCTGCATCAAGGTGGACCTGACCGCGCTGTTCCCCATTCCGAAGGCCGTTGCCAAGAAGGACCGCCCGCTCCTTGACGGCAAGCTGAAGGTCACGAAGCCCGACATCGACAACGTGGCCAAGCTCATTCTGGACGTCTTCACCAAGGCTGGCCTCTGGAAGGACGACAACCGCGTCGCCGTGCTGAATGTACAGAAGCGCTGGATTGATGACCCCGTCGGCGGCTGGAGCGTGCGTATAGAGTCCACGCCGCTTGCCTCCGTAAGAGCCTGACAAGGCAGGAAAGCATGAGATGCCCGTGTGTCCGTATTGTGGAGAAGACTTCACGCCCCGGCGTAAGGATCAGATCTGGTGCTGCGTACATCACCGCCGCAAGGGCCAGGATGAGCGCCGTATGCGGGAACGGTACACGCGGGCTCTCCGGCGGGACGCCTATGTGATGGACGATCCATGGCAGCGGAATGACCTCGATGACATGACGCCCGAGGACATCTATTCCCTCGGCGCTCTGGACCCATTGCCCGCTAGCTATGGGCTTGATGATTTCCTGGGCGGGCCGATGGCGCATCAGCACGGCTCGCCGGCTAGAAAAACGCTCAAGATGGTGCAGCTTAGTTTGATATGAAAAACGCGAACAGACAACTTCTGCTGACAGACACGCCGCTGGAAGAGCATGTCCGAGAATCGTGTGCATGGCTCAAAGAACATGAGCCGCCGGAGGGGTACTTCGTCGGCTTTTCCGGAGGCAAAGACTCCATTGCAGCACTTCACATAGCAAAGCTGGCAGGAGTGCGGTATCAGGCATTTCACAGCCTCACAAGTATAGACCCCCCTGAAGTCGTTAGTTTTATCCGCAGGGAATACCCTGAAGTCCATGTAGTGAAACCGAAAGAATCCATCTATGCACTAATACCAAGAAAGGCCCCCCCAGCAGGATCGCTAGATGGTGCTGTGACTATATCAAGAAGCGCCCGACGGCTGACATCAATCTGCGGTACAGGATCATGGGAATCCGCAAGGAAGAGTCCTCGGCCAGGGCAAAGCGCGGACGTATTTCAGAGTTCAAGGTAGGTCGATACTTGCAAACGACCTTGAAACCCATCTTCGACTGGCCGGAATGGGCCGTGTGGGAGTTCATCGAGCGTGAGGGGTTGCCGTATCCGTCTCTCTACGATGAAGGGTTCGGGAGGATCGGTTGCGTAGTGTGCCCTTTTCAGATGGGTTCCGGAAAGGCCGCAAAGGCCCGACAGGCCGCATCAATGGAGCGCTGGCCCGGGATATGGCGCGCGTATAAAAATGCCTGCAAAGCGTGGTATGACGCGAAGGATCAACACCTGTACTGGCACAAGGATTTTGAATCCTGGTGGGATGATTATAGGGGGGGGGGTACGCAAACACAAGGGCAAAGAATAGCGAGCTTCGCCGCGCTTCCCATGAGGGGTAACCTCCGACAAAAACACGGAGGTGTTCCATGAGCTTTGAACAGGCGCATGATTTTGTGGCGAAATGGGAAGGCGGCCTTGATGATGATCCCCGCGACCCGGGCGGCATCACCAAGTACGGCGTGTGCATCAACTTTCTGCGGGACTTTGCGAAGCGGAACCCGACCTTCTGCGGCAGCGTGGGCGTAGTCGGCCCCGTGACCCGGGACACCATCAAGGGACTCACGAAGGACCAGGCCAGGCGTATTTTCAAGTATGAGTTCTGGGATGGCAACCACTGCCCGGATGTGGAGAAGAGCTCTCCGCGTCTCGCTGTGGTGCTTTACGACACCGGCGTAAACATGGGGAAGGGTGCGGCCGCAAAGCTGCTCCAGCGGGCCGTCGGCGTGAAGGAAGACGGCATCATCGGTCCCAAGACTCTGGCCGCGGTTAGGGATAGCGGTGACTTCATGGCATCGGCAGCCATGCTGGAATATCGCAAGAACCGGTATCTCCAGATTGTGGACTCCCGGCCCACGTCGAAGTGCTTTCTGAAAGGCTGGCTGAACCGGTGCAACGCTCTAGCCTTGGAGATTTCCAAATGACATACAACGGACTGCTTGTAAAAGACGGAATCATAGGCGACGGCGTGAGATTTGAGCGCATACGCAGGATCACCGGCTACCTTGTCGGAACACTCGACCGCTTCAACAACGGCAAGGCCGCAGAAGAGAAGGACCGCGTGAAGCATTTCAACATGAACCACACGCCGTGGACGCCGGCCGGACGTGATGAGATGGCGGCAAGGGGGCTGTGATGAAGGGACTGATTCGGCTCCTGACGTGCGCATGGAATGGCTTTTGCTATGTCATGGTAGCGCTTGCCAAACTGGACAAGCAAAACCGGAGGAAGCCATGAGTTGGGAAGAACTGAAGGCAACCGTGGACTGGATGAGCGTGTGCCGCTTCACCGTGTCGCTGCTCATCGTGTGCATCTTTAGCGCTGTGGTTTTCACCGTGCTGTTCGTTGATGCGGCCCGACTTGGCGAGGCAGGGCTCATGCTCGTGGGCGTATTGTGCGGCAGCTTCAACGCGGTCGTGACTTATTACATCGGAAGCTCGTCAGGCTCCGCAGTTAAGGATAAGTTCCTCAAAGGGGGCGGCAATGGGCGATGAATCTCTGCGGCAGATAGACCTGGATTTCGTGAAGGCGATGAGCAGACTGGAAGAAAAAGTCGACACCATCAACCGCAAGCTGGAAACCCTGGAGCGGCTGGAGAAACGCGTCTCGACTCTTGAGCGCGCGCGTACTTTCCAGGCGGGGTGGATGGCCGGCGCTGTTGCTATTGCCTCGGTCATCGGCGCGGTGGCGGCGGAGATCTTCAAGCGCTGCTTCGGAATCTGATTCCTGACCCGCGCGCGTAGTGGTTTATTGGAGGCCCCCGGCAGAAATGTCAGGGGCCTTTTCGTGCGTTACGATATGTGCAGGCCGTAGCATCCAAGAGCTATCACAAGGGCCAGAGTAAGGAACCACATCATTTGCAGTACTCAGCAAAAGCAATGACCAGCGCGAGCAACAGAAATGCCATTGCTATTTGTTTCAGTTGATAGCGGCGGACTATCCCCAGAACTTGCAGTATACGCCTACACAGAGGGCCAGAACCATTATCGAAATTGCATAAGTAGACATCTACTTTTCCCTCCTTGCTAATGCCGGGCAATTGCCACAGTCCCAACAGTAGCAGAAATGCGCCAAGAACAAGGGAAGCATTTTCTGCAAAGTCGCCGAACACTTTCCGCGACGGCTCTTGAAAGAACCCCATCAGCAGACAACCAGCGCTTAGAGTCATGCACCATTCAGAGAAGGCTTCACGCTTTGACTTCATAATAACCATTCCATAGCGCAGGAGGCAAGGGAATTCCTAACACCCCCCCCGCACGATGCCGGTAACAAGATTAATCCCCGCGGCTTGCATTCCGGAAACGTCCAGTATACCGGCTTTTTTAGTGTATCCGTAGTACTGGACGTGCTGGTACTTGTTGGCGACATATGCTCACATATCCGCGACATCCTGGTTCAGGATGTCTCCCATTGCATAAAGGCGGACAATTTCCCCGGCATGCATGCGGGATATGCGCCGCGTGATGCCATCATAAAGGGCATCTACGTTGTGCCTTGCAAGGTCCGTATGCCTGGCAGCGGACAACGCAATTGCATTGTAGTGAGCGCCCTTAGACACCATGCCAAAGGCATAGCACCCCTTGCAATTACATGCACAAGTACCAGTGCAAGAGTAGGCTTTCCCCGTGACGGCATCCGTAAAGCGGAAAGCTTTACGGTGGCCGGGCATGTCGGAATAGGTATAGATCACGGTACCGGCAGCCGTTGCGCCGGTATATTTGGTATTGTTACCACCAGGCTGCAGGATACCGATAAGAGACTGATTGCCGTATGCGGTTTTTACATAAGCAGACATAAAAAACTCCCTAGCGGATGCAGTTATGCAGATCGGAGTAAAGTTCAGTGATCACTTCCCAACGGCGGCTTTCGTAGTGGGCAGCCTCAGATTCAGCGCTGCGGGCTGCAGCCATATCGCCCGCGGCCTTGGCGTAGGCAATGCGGCGGATAGCCGACATACGGAGTCCGGAGATGGCAGCGAGTTGCCGCTTCAATTCAGCGGGGGTAAAGATAGCTTTCATAGCGGTTCCTTCGTCGAATCAATTCGACCGTATGGGTAAAAAAATAGGGTACTAGCCAAGTCGGGCAATTGCGTTGCCAAGGTCACAGACTGCAATCTGCTGCATACCGGCAACAGGCCGAAACTTGTCGTCTATACGGCAATATTCGTACTCCGTAGAGATGATCACGGCGCCGGAGTTGTCGGTATACGTAAAGCAGTAGTGCGTACGGCTTTTCTTTTCAGCGCTGCAGGTCAATCCGCCTGCCCCGAGAAAAGTAATTTTTCTTGCCATTGTCTTTGCCTCCAAAAAAAATACCTACAGGGTTTTGCAAGGGTTTTGCCCTCACTCATTCCCTGTAGGTACAGGTATAGTCGAATTGAATCGACTAGTCAATACGTTTCGACTATCTTTTTATCCTTTAGCCATGCTTTTCAGGTAGAGCATTTCCGCGACGGCATTCGGTACAACCGTCGTTTTTCCTACCTTATAGGATAAAAACTTGCCCGCTTGTGCTTGCCTTGCCAGGTAGCTCGAACCCCCATAACCGCACAACCTTGACGTTTCGGCTATGGTCCAATAGTCCGGCAGACTGGTGCGTTCCGCCTCTGCCTGCAACTTCCACGTGGGCTTTTCCATATGTAATCCTCCTGCAGCGGGAAGTAGATCGAAATCGGGCTGTGTGTCAAGCCGATTCGATACGGCGCACAAGTGCGTGTGTCGGAAAAGCGCCTGTAGTCTGCCGGAAGTACTCCCAGCGTGTCGGCTGCCCCGACAAAAAAAGGCAGCCCCGAGACACGGGCATGCATGCCGCCGGCATAGGGGCGGCACACACGGACCGCGGGCATGATCATGCGCTGCTTATATCCTCTATATATACGATCCCACGTGGGCAGCTGGTAGCCTGCAGCCGTATGGGTACAAGTGCGGGTACAAGTGCAGTGGGTGCAGGCAGTAAAGCCAAGCGCCGCAAGGCTTTGTGCCGTGAGCGGCATGTCTACAAAGGGCACAGCGGTCCCCGGGGGTGCCGCTACAGCAGCCGACATACCCCCCCCCCGGGGGGCTGCCCCC
>JAZLHK010000045.1:0-22711 GCA_045616805.1 Fibrobacter sp. | reverse complement strand
CCCTATGTAACTAGAAATTTACTTTCGAATTGTCATTCCGGCCTCCGAGCCGGAATCCCTCTCCCTTTTCCCAAAGGACTCTTTGTCTCTTGGGCTTTTTTTGTCATCCCGAGTTCAGTCAATTTTCGTGTCATCCCGAGCTCGTCAACTTTTGTGTCATCCCGAGCTCAGTCAACTTTTGTGTCATCCCGAGCTCAGTCGAGGGATCTTGAAATTTTAAACAATAACAAGGAGAAACTATGAAACTCTCATTAATCAAAAAAATGGCCTTACTGCTGGTAGGGTTAGCCACCGTGCAGGGGTATGCTCAATTTTACTACGATCCTAAGGGTCGTTCGGTTGACGATATTTATTCAGAAAACTCGAACTCGTGTGGATATGAAATTGGGATATATGGATGCTTCACCCCTCTAGGAGAAGATTTTATCCGTTATACAGAAATGGTCCAACCCGTGCTTTACGCGGGAACAATTTCATCAATATCTTATGACGAAAAAAGAAAAATTTTGTCATTTGTTGATACGAAGAAATTTGTGAAACCCGTAAAAAGATTGTATGGGTTGGCTGTTTTTGGTGCGACCGACGAATCTAATTTTTACAAGCAAGAAAACCATGTTCAAGTTTTATGGTTGCCTGTTGATCCAAATGGTGAAAGATTTGTTCAAGCTTCTAAACAAACCCAATCCATAAAAGCTGCTAACTTACCGTATGTTCTGAATTATGGATATATGGATGGTGGTGATGTAACAAAATGCTATCAAGGTAAATCTTTGAGTTGTCAAATGAAAAGCACTCTTCTATCAGATAGATACGTTTTTATCAAGGAAACTGCGGGCGGCGAAACCGTTGAGTTAGATTTGACCCGTATTTTAGAGGATGTTTCTGGCTCAGGCTATCCTGATGTTGTTGTTGCGTTTCGTCGCATTGAATACCAAGATCCCCTGACTGAAGAATATGAGATTTATCCAGAAGAGGTGGCTGCAAAAACAACGACAAATTTGGACATAGTAACTTACCAGTACAATGTGAAAATTCCGGTTCCTCAAATTTATACAATCACATTCCTTGGCTATGATGGAAAGCCGATGAACTCAAAAGTGGTCTTTGCGGGAGACGTTCCCGAAGCCCCGTCTTTAACAGTCAAAGAAGATTCTGAAGAATTCCGTTACTTCGCAAAGTGGACCCCGGAAATTGTTCCCGTTACCGAAGATGCAACATACAAGGCTGTTCTGGATAGCGTAAAGAAGGATTTCAATGTGTACCTGGCTGCAGATTACGAGGCCGGTGGCGACATTTCCTTGTCTGTTGAAAATAAGACGTCTTGCGTAAGCGTCACCAAGAAATCCTTGGATGGTTTTAGCTATAGTTCAAATTCTGCGGTTAAGTTAAGTGGCGGTGCTCATACCTTGCTTTTTGACGTCACATTGAATACCAACGGAGACTGCGCAAATGATGAATTGGCCAAGACCATTAAGTGGACTTGCGCAGACGAATCTGAGCTTCATTTTGATGGATGTACCGCTATCCCTGTTTATGTAAATGGCGTCAAGAATGAACGTATGCTCCTTTCTGAACATAACGATGGCGTTTACAACAACGGTTTTGAATATGAGTTTGATGTGGAAGTTGCTGACGAAAAACTTCCCACGATTCAGTTGGCTGCAACCTATGCCGTAGGTGGCGATGTGGAACTTGTTTCGACAAATGCCGCTTCTTGCGTGACTATCACAAAACGTTACCTCAATGCAAACTGCGATTCCTATGATGAAGATGGACTTTGCCTGGCAAGCGAAATGCTCTACAAGTATAGTAAGGGCTCTTGGATGCTTGACCAGGGCCCTCAGGATTGGCCGATTGGTACCGGCGATGTCAATTTGAAGGTTGATAAATCCTATCAGTTGGAATATGGTCTGAATTTTAAACCGGCTAATTGTACCGAGAAGGAATTTGTGGATAGGTTGGCTCTTGTTTCCGTCAAATCAAATATTCCTGTCTACATAAATGGATCTCTCATCGGTACTGTTTTAACATATTCTCCGTATTTCAATTTCACGCTGGGATCGTTGCCTCAGTATTCCATCACATTCCTTGATTTTGATGGCAAAAAGATTTCGTCAAAACTTGCTGCCGCCGGAGAAATTCCCGAAGCTCCGTCTTTGTCTGTTAAGGAAGATACCGAGAAGTATCACTATTTCGTGAAATGGAGCCCGATGATTGTTCCTGCAACAGAAGACGTTTCCTACAAGGCTGTTTTGGATAGTACAAAGATTCTGTCAATTCAGTTGGCTGCAACCTATGCCGTAGGTGGCGATGTGGAACTTGTTTCGACAAATGCTGCGTCTTGTGTATCTGTAAAAAAGAACATCCTTTGGGCAAATTGCAATTCTTTTGATGAATCTGGAAACTGCAAAATTGGAGAGATGATTTACAGCTATAGCACAGGATCTTGGCTACCCATGGCTGGTCCTCAGGATTGGGTGTCTGGATCTGTTGATGTTGACTTGAAGGTGGGTAAATCCTATCAATTGTCTTATACATTGGTTCGTGACTTTAGCAAATGTACCGAAGCAGAATTTGTGAATGCGTTGACTTTGGTCACGGAGCAGGACGAAATTCCCGTATACATCAACGGATCTAAAGTTGGTACTGTTTTAACATATTCTCCGTATTTCAATTTCACGCTGAAGTCTCAGTACACTATCACTTTCTTCGATGACAAGGGTGTGCAGGTGGGTGATGTTGTGACGGTTGCTTCCGGCATGGCCGTGAGCGCCCCTGCAGAACCTGCAAAGCGCGAAGGCTACACTTTCGCGGGCTGGTTCCAGAAGGATGCTGAATCCGCTTACGACTTCTCCGCAGCAGTGAATGAAGATTTGGAACTTTATGGAAAGTGGACCGTCAACAAGTATGAAATTGCTGTTGCCGCCAACGATTCCAAGATGGGTTCTGTGAAGGGTGCCGGCACCTATGAATACGGTACCGAAGTGGAACTGGTTGCTACCGCCGCCGAGGGCTACAAGTTCTCCAACTGGGAAGACGACGTCAAGGCTTCCGCCACCCGCAAGGTCAAGGTAACCGCCGCCGCATCCTACAAGGCAAACTTTGAAAAGATTGCAGAATCTAGCAGCAGCGAGGCTGCCACGAACTCTTCGAGTTCTCGCAATGATACTGAAAGCAGTTCTTCTAGCGCCAAGGACGACAAGAGCAGTTCCTCCAGCAAGACCGAGGCAATCGTTGCCACCGCAGTTGTTCCGCAGTTTAGCCTGTCTGTTGCAGGTCGCAACCTGCAGATCGCTGGCGCCCGTATCGGTTCCGCTTACGCTATCCTCGACATGCAGGGTCGCGTCATGACTACCGGTTCCGTGGAATCCGCTAACTTCAGCGTGGCCTTGCCCCGCTCTGGCAGCTACATGGTCCGCGTCGGTTCACAGACCCAGCGTGTGAACGTGAAGTAAAAATAGCGTCATTTTTTTACAGTAGAGAAAGGGAAGACTTTGTGTCTCCCTTTTTCTTTTTGCTAAATTCTGTCATAGAAAAATTTAACCAAGGAAATTAATATGTGCGATTGCTGTAAGGAAAAGCGTCCTGTCCGTGTGCGTTTTGCACCTAGCCCTACCGGTTACCTCCACGTTGGCGGAGCCCGTACCGCTATCTACAACTACTTCTTTGCAAAGGCCATGGGTGGCACCTTCTACCTCCGTATTGAAGATACCGACCGCAAGCGCTATAACGAAACCGCACTTCACGATCTGATGCGCGATCTGAAGTGGCTTGGTCTCCAGTGGGACGAAGGTCCGGGTTGCGAAAAGGATTGCGGCCCCTACTTCCAGAGCGAACGTCTTTCCATCTATAATGAACAGATCAAGAAGTTGCTGGACTCTGGCGACGCCTACTACTGCTTCTGCACCGAAGAACGTCTCCAGGAAGTTCGTGCCGAACAGGAAAAGGCCGGCGTTTCCGTGACCGGTTACGACCGTCACTGCCGCAACATTCCTCGCGAAGAAGCCGAGGCCCGCATTGCTGCCGGCGAAAAGGCTGTGATCCGCTTCAAGGTTCCCGAAACTGGCGTCACCGAATTCGACGATATGATCCGCGGCCACATCTCCTATCAGAACGAACTGCTGGATGACCTGGTTCTCATCAAGCGCGACGGTTTCCCCACTTATCATTTTGCAAGTGTTGTGGATGACCACCTGATGGGCACTTCCCATGTTCTCCGCGGTGACGAATGGATTTCCTCTACTCCCAAGCACGAACTGCTTTACAAGGCTTTCGGCTGGGAACCTCCCGTATGGTGCCACCTGCCGGTGATTCTCGACAAGAACGGCGGTAAGCTTTCCAAGCGTAAGGGTGCTGCATCCGTGGGCGACTTCCGCGATCTCGGCTACCTGCCTGAAACTCTCGTCAACTACCTGGCACTTCTCGGCTGGAATCCGGGTGATGACCGCGAAGTCATGACCGTGAAGGAAATGTGCGAATGCTTCACGCTGGACCGCATCAATCCCAAGTCCGCCTCCTTCGACGAAAAGAAACTCCAGTGGATGAACGGCCAGCACATTCACATGTGCGATGACGCCATGCTCCTCGGCATCATGAAGGAAGGCCTTGCCGCCAAGGGCTTTGACCTCTCCAACGAACCGGAAGCACGTCTCCTGGAAATCGTGAAGAACCTGAAGCCCCGTGCACACTTCGTGCAGGATCTGGCTGAAATGTCCACCTACTTCTTCAAGGCTCCGGAAACCTACGACGAAAAGGGCACCAAGAAGCACTTTGGTGAAGGCTCCAAGGCCCTCTGCCAGCAGGTCCGTGACATGCTCGCCTCCATTGAAGATTTCAAGACTCCTGTGATCGAAAAGGAATTCTACGCTCTCGCCGAACGCATTGGCCACAAGGTTGGTGAACTGGTGGGTGCTCCCCGTCTGGCTGTGTCTGGTGTTACTGTTGGCCCTGGCCTGTGGGAGCTTTTCGAAATTCTCGGTAAGGAAGAAACGCTCCGCCGTATTGACGTTGCCCTTCCGCTGATGGGATAATGAGCTGTGAGTTACGAGCGATGAGTTTTGAGTTTTTAGTCAGGCAGCATGGCTGCGACGTTTTAGCTCACAGGGCGCGAAGCGCCCGGTCTCATTGCTCGTGTCTCGAGGCTGTAAAATGAGAGCTCTTTTTCCTCATAGGCTGTACACACAAAGGCTTTTCTGCCGCCGTTGTCGTCGTGTGACGAACCACGGGCTGTTTGCGAAAGAGCCCTATTCGACCTATGGGGGCATGAGCGATCATATCCCGCTGTTCTGCATTTGTGACGAATGTGATACCACCTTCATCTGCTTTTCCCATGAATTTGAATTTGGGAAAAAATTTCGTGGCACGGAATATGCAAAGGTCTATGGGCGAAACCGTATCACTCCTGGCAACTGGATTTATTTCAAGGGCGCCATCAAGCCCGGTGTCGTGAAAAGTTTCTTCCAGTCTGGCGATAGGGAAGTGGTGGTTGTAGACTATGGTTCCGGTGCAGAACAGAAATTTGAAGGCCCGAAGATTACCATTGACAGGGAGGAGGCTCCCGATGGATATCGTCTCGTTCCTGCACAGACGCCCTACGTACTTTTTGGTGATCATGTCTACCATACCATTCGCGACCAGTTCGGTGTTGCAGTTGGCCTGGTGACTGATGCTGGCAAGGACAAACTGGTTATTATGCTAGATGACCAGTCCCTTTTGTTCATAACCATCCCCCAGACAGTTCAAAACCTGCCCAATGACAAACTTTCTGAATTGGTCTGGCAAAAATTACGCCAGCTGTTTCCTGAAGATTCTCGTCGGATTTCCATAACGGTGGGGCAGGGCATTGTGTACCTTGATGGCCTTGTAAAAAATTTGGCGGTGAAGCGTGCTCTCTGTGCATGCGTTAACAGTATGCCAAGAGTTCGTGGATGCGTAGATTTCATGCGTGTACAGATGGAAACCTACATTTCTGACGAACGTCTGGAATCGGCTATCTATAACCTGATTGAAACTCATTCCATGAAGATTTTCAATTACGAGGTTTCTGTAAAGGATAGCAAGGCTACGGTTCGCCTTTGCTGTACGGACGAAAATTTTCCAAAGGATCTTGAAACCCGCATTGCAAACTTGACGGGGTTGCAGGACCTAACCTATGAAATAGAATCTGTGCCTGAAGCGTCCTTGGAAAATCGCGGTGTGTGCCAGATTATCGAAACGGATTTGGCAAATGCCCAGCGCCTGTCGGGATGCGTGATTCGCATTAGTTATTTCCACAACAAGTATTTGATCGAAGGTCATGTTTCCAATGCCTTCCAGCGTCAGTGGGCGTTTATCAATACGCTGAAGGTGAGCAAAACCTCTGCCATTGATAACAAATTAAGAATTTGCTAATTCCAGGAGATCCAAAATATGGCTGCCTACAATACCATCAGTAACCTGAAAGACTTGCTGAAAAGCGAACGAACTGTAAAACAGCTGGCTGCTGCCCTTGGCCGTAGCGAACGCATGGTGTTTCGCTATATTAGGGAACTTCAGGATCAGAATTGCGGTCTTCGTAGTCACAAGAACTCCAGTAACGAAACTGTTTTTGTCATTTGCACTGAGGAACAG
The DNA here is from genome assembly GCA_045616805.1 of Fibrobacter sp. Lineage (GTDB taxonomy): Bacteria > Fibrobacterota > Fibrobacteria > Fibrobacterales > Fibrobacteraceae > Fibrobacter. Next base: position 16,102 of record JAZLHK010000045.1, on the reverse strand, counting down.
ACAAATTTCAATGAAAGTGCGGTAAAGCAGCTTGAAAAAATCAAGAAAAATATGTCTGATTCCACTCCCGCAGATATCAAGAATCGCAAGCTTCTGGACAAACTGATTGAAACTCTGCAGACCACGAATCCGGATGATTTCAAACCGGAAGCCATCACTACTGACCGAGACCTGGTTCTGGACTATGGTCCCTTTAGCGATAACAAGATTCAGGATTTGATGGTAAACAAGATTCTTGGAGCCATCCACAAGAAACTGCGAATCCGTATGAATTACAAGTCCTCCACCAGCGATGCTTCTCAGACTATTGAAGTGAGCCCGGTGAAGGTTATCATGCGTATTGATACTATGTATCTTGTTGCCGCAGACGATACTTTCGCTGAAAAGGGTGTGTTCAAAAATTTTCTCGTGGAGCACATTTCCAATGTGATTTTGCTGGCACAGCCGATAGAGTCGGATTTGATCTTTGATCCGGCCATTCACTACAAGTATACGTTCGGCAAGTACACCACCAATGATGTTCCCCAGGAAGTGACATTGATGATCAAGCCAAATTCCCAGTGGCTCCGTACCCAGTTTGAAAAGTCACACTTCTCTCCGCCGGTCACGCTGCGCAAGGATCGTAACAGGAATGACTTGGTGGATATGAAAATTCGCCTGACTCCGGATTTCAAGTCCTGGCTTCTGGGTATTCTTCCCAATGTGCAGATCGTAAAACCGGAATCTCTTAAGAACGAAATGAAGGATTTACTCAAGAAGACTCTTGAGGATATGTAATTATGGAACATAGCCTTTCCGATTATACCTTTGAGTTTCCGCCGGAACTGATTGCCAGCCGCACGGCAGGAAAGGGCAAGACCCGTATATTGCATTGCCCCAAGGATGGTGGCGAGCGTCATATCATGAAGGCCCCTGAAATTGTGGACTTGTTCCGCCCTGGGGATTGCCTTGTGGTGAACAATACGAAGGTGATTCCTGCCCGACTTTACGGAAATACCCTGCACGGTGGTGAAGTGGAAACTTTGCTGGTTCAGGCCTTAATTCCCGCAGAAAATGGTGATGCCCGCTATGAGGCTCAGGTGCGCCCTGGAAAGGCGTTCAAGATTGGCCGTGAACTGAACATTGCCGGTGTGAAAACGACGGTGGAATCCATAAACGAGGATGGATCCCGCGTGCTGCGCTTTGCGGTTTCTCCGGTGGAACTGGAAGCGGTCATGAATGCCCAGGGACATGTTCCCCTGCCGCCCTACATTAACCGCCCGGATGATGAAGAAGACAAGAAGGCCTACCAGACCATCTTCGCAAAGTATGCCGGGGCGGTGGCTGCGCCTACGGCCAGCCTCCACTTCAGCGAACAGATGCTGGAGGATTTGAAGGCCAAGGGTGTTTCTGTCGCTGAAGTCACGCTTCACGTGGGCCCCGGCACCTTCCAGAATATTTCTGTTGATGATTTCACCCAGCACAAGATGCACGGGGAACATTACGAACTCACTCAGGAAAACGCAGACTTCATCAATAAGGCAAAAGCAGCAGGCGGCCGCGTTGTTACCGTCGGTACCACCAGCACCCGCGTGGTGGAAACCATCGCTGCCGATGACGGCACTGTACGCGCCCAGACTGGTGTAACCCACGCCTTCTTCTATCCGGGTTACCGCTACAAGATCGTCGATGGCCTCCTGACCAATTTCCATTGGCCCAAGAGCTCCCTGATACTTCTGGTGTCCGCATTCTATGGCCGTGAAAACACCCTGGCCGCTTACAGGATGGCCGTGGAGAACAGGTTGAAACTGTTCAGCTATGGCGATGGCATGCTGATTCTTTAGTGTCAGTTTTTTCAAAAAATCAAAAAAGAACGCCGCGGGCTTCCGCGGCGTTTTTCATCTGAGAATATCCCCGAAACTAGGGAACCGAAAATGTCGCAGGTTAATCCTTTGCAACTTCGTTCTTTTCAATGAGTTTCTTTGCCTGCATGGCCAGAATGTCCTTGTCGTTCAGCTGAAGCACCTTCTTCAGGCGGGCTATGCCTTCTTCCACGTTCATCTGCTTATTGACTCGGATTTCTCCGATGCTGAAAAGGGCTCTGCGGGCAAGGGTTTCGTTCTTTTCTGTGGTCAGTCCCTTTTCTAGAAGGAGAAGGGCTGCTTCAGGTACATTCTTTGCCTTTGCGGTTTCACCCCATTCCAGCCATTCTGCGCTGGAAACGTCAATGTACATTACGGGGTTTGTCATCTGCTTGGAAAGCTTGATGAGAAGCTCCGTATCGATGGGGCGTTCCTGCATCAGGGCGTTCAGGGCCTGGACAAGATTGATCTTTGCGGATTCGTAGTGGGTATTGTGTGCGTCGCTCAGACCCTGATCAATGAGGGCGCGGGTCTTTGCCTTGCGTTCTGCAACAGGATTTGCGCTGGCGGTTTTACGCAGGCGTTCTTCCAGGGCGGCAGCCTGGCGTTCACTTTCGCTTCGCATTCTATGAGGAATCTTTAGACCGCCGAGAATGCCGAGTCCAAAGAAAATCAGGGATGTCAGTGCAACGGCTCCAAAAATTCCTGGATTCAGGAACCAGTTTACCAGAACATCCAGCATAATGCCAATGGCGGCGATGGTACGAACCGTATTGGGAACGGGACGATTGTTCAGCCCAAATGTAGTGGCGCCCAACAGGAAGGCCAGGGAAATGCTTGCGCCCATATAGCGCTGGCCTGCATAGTGGTCAAAGAAACTGGTGCTTGTCCAGAAGTCAACTATAAAGCCGCTACAGAAGGTGATGCCCGCGAAAATTGCCAGGGTGACAATGAGTCCCCAACGCTCGCTTAATTTCATATAGGCAAAGCCAAAGAAGAAGGCGAAAATCAGGAATGTGGGGACGCTTGGAAAAAGAATCCAGCTGGTCAACAGTCGTTCATATTCGCCTTCGCTGGGAACATAAGCTAGTCGGTAGCGCAGGAACTTGTCCGTATAGTGCTTAATCCACTTGTGGCATTCGTGCTCGAAGATTTCCTCGTTGGGATAAATCTTGTGGTCTTCGACATACTGTTCTCGGCCACCGCCTATTTCCCACCATTCACGGAAATCCTTTCGCATTTCTACAACGCGGTCTTCTATGATGTAGGTGTGGTTCTGGCGGTTGTACTGTTCACGGTACTGCTCGAATTCTTCGTTCCGGATTTTTTCGTTGGCTTCCAGGCCTACAGCGGAGAACTGGGCTGCACGTTCCTCTTCCCACCATTTCTTGAAGGTGCGTTCAATGTTTGACTCGCGCTGGCTTTGCTTGATCGTGGGGGTAATGCCTGTTACGCCATTGAAAATACCAATGGCCAGAACAATCGCAAATACAATGTAGTGGTGAACCTTCAGATTCTTGAAAAATTCTTTAATAATGTTCATCGTTTACCATATTCCCCAAGTTGGTTCCACAGGAAGTCCGTGTTGACATCGCGGTATCCCTGAGCGTTGACCCTTTCTCTCAACTTGTGTGCAATGTCGAATAGGTTAGGAGAGTTTTGCATTCTTTCGAAACTGTCAAACATGGTGAGGCTGTCGATCCATTGGGCGATTTCCGGGTATCTGGAATCCTGGAATGTATTTTCCCTACCAGTTTTCAGGTAATCCAGGTATCGGTCTGTAACCTTGTAGTCATCCTCAATAAAAATATCCATGGCCTTTGGGAACAGTTTGTGTCCTGTGAGATATTCGTGTACGATTAAGCCGAAACTGAAATAGTCTACGGAGCAAGAAAGGTTTTCTCCCATGATCGCCTGCTCCGGAGCGCTGTAGTAGGGCGTAATCTGTCCGCCGTACTGACTTACGGTATCTCTCAGTTTTGCCTGGGCATAGCCAAAATCGCAAACAAGAATCTTGTGGTTGTTCTTGTGTTCCGGATTCTGGCATAGCAGCAGGTTTTTCGGTTTTAAGTCCTTATGGACGACCTGGTAATAGTGCAGCTGACTGATTGTGTTTGCCAGATAGGCCAGCTGGGCTACGCGGTGGGTGACTTCGTCATCCGTCAATCCTGTTTTGAAGGTTCTGTCCAGGGAACATCCCTTGATGAATTCCATTTTCAGGTAAGGGTGTCTTCCGGCAATGCCTCCGCCAAAACTCTGAACCACGCCTTCAATATTGGTGGCGCGGATAAGATTGTTGATGCGTATTTCGTCCTGGAAGGCGCTCAACAGCATGTTTAGACGGTGGAGTCGGTTCTTTCCAGGAGGGGCCCAGAACTTGCAGATCTTTACAACGATTTCGCGTTCTGCATAGTGGCGTTCATCGTTTGGATGAAGGATGTAGAAGTTGGCCCTATAGAGATTGTTGGTTCCCTCAAGTGTCAGGGGCTCCAGCAGGTCAATTTTCTCCTTGGATCCGTTATGCAGAAATTCCGGGTTCTGGTCAAACCAACGCTGGTATTCCTCCATGGTATAGTTTGGCCTGAGAGCCAGGTTACGCGAGATGCGGTCAAGTGTTTCTGCAAAGAAGTTACGGAGCATGTATTAAAGATAACTTTTTAAGTGCATGAAAAAAGGGACCCGGCAGGGGTCCCTTTCAATAATAGTGGCGATTATAACAACGGTTATGCTTCAGACTGTTTTTCCAAAGCTTCCGTAATAATCTTGTATGCTTCGTCCACATCGTCGCAGAAATGGAACAGGTTCAAGTCTTCCTTGTTGATCATTCCCGTTTCTACGAAGTATTCCCAGTTCACAGTCTTCTTCCAGAATTCACTGCCAAAAACAATGATGGGCATGGTCTGTGCGTACTTGTTGGTCTGCACCAGGGTGAGCATTTCGAAAAGTTCGTCCATGGTGCCGAAACCGCCGGGGAAGGCGACCAGGGCGCGGGCCTTTTTCAGGAACCAGTACTTACGAACAAAGAAATAGCGGAACTGGAGATTCAGTTCGTCATCGATGTAGGGATTCGGATGCTGTTCAAAGGGTAGCTTGATATTGAGACCGATGGAAGGTGTTCCCACGTCGCTTGCGCCGCGGTTGCCCGCTTCCATGATGCCTGGACCACCACCGGTCATAATGGCGTAGCCTTCCTTGCGCTTGTTTGCCCACTTGCCAAGTTTTGCGCCCAATTCTCGGGCTGCGTCGTAGTATTCTGCTACATTGGCAAGGGCCTTCAGGCGGGCTAGTTCCTTCTTGTTGGTGCAGCCCTTGGTGCGCTTCTTGATTTCACTCATGGGAAGCGTGCGTGCGGAACCGAAGAACACGATGGTGTTTCGAACATCTTCCTGTTCAAAAACCTGGTGGGGACCCAAAAATTCGGAGAGAATGCGGATGGGACGGCCAATGTCGCTGTCCATGAATTCCGGATTGTGATACATCATCTGACCGGGGGCGGGGGAAAGTTGTTTTTTCTTAGCCATAATAAAGTCCTCTTTTTTTGATAATATATGCTTTAAAATGCAAAACCGCGTTAAAAAAAACTTGTGAATCGTCCTAATTGGAATAAAAACTTTATATTTAAAGCATGCTCGTAAAAATTTGGACAGACAGCTTTATCATCACAGGCGAAATCGACACTCTTCGTGACGAACGCCTTACCGACTACATTCGCGAAAATAAGGACTTCATTGCTGTGACGCAGGTCCGCGTCAGCGACCGCAGTGAGAAGGACCTGTTCCGTACGCATTTTTTGAATGTAAGTACCCGTCATATTGAAATTATCCTCCCGGCGGAGTAATGCGTTCCACAGGGAGATGGCGGCCTTCGCCGCCATGACGATGTCATACCGGACTCGTCTAGATGTCATATCGGGCTCGTCCGTACGTCAATCCGATTTCGTCCATACGTCATTCCGGGCTCGACCCGGAATCGCCTTGAATAAAAAAAGCCGTTCCCGAAGGAACGGCTAAATTTGTTGGCAAACCCAACTGATTACATGAAGAACCAGTGGAGCTGTGCTGCAGTCTTCAGACCGAAGTCGAGACGGTCGGAATCAGCGAGACCTTCAGACCACATCTTGTAGTTGATGCCGAGGCCAACCTTACCGGTGAGGGTGAGGCCGCCAACCAGGTTGGCGCGGAAGCCCGGAAGAACATTGATGTCAATCTGGCTGTTGTCTTCACCCCAGGAACTGTAGAGGAGTTCGCCGCCGATGGAAATCGGGAGAACCTTCTGAGCAACGAAGTAGTCAAAACCTGCGCCAATCTGGAGCTGGGTATAGTCATCTTCGCCCTTAGCTTCAATACCGTTCACTTCAGTGGTGGTTTCGCCATGGTGGTAGAAACCGATGATTGCGGAAAGTTCCATGTTCGGAGCAAGCTTGAAGGTCAGGTAGAACTTCTGGAGGCCATCGCCGTCAAGAGCGTCTACCAGGTCAAGACCGAGGGCCATGAAGCCTGCGCCAGATTCAACGGGCTTGCTGGGAGCCTTCTTTTCCTTCTTGGAAGACTTCTTAGCCGGAGCTTCGTCTTCATCTTCGTCGTCTTCGACGGCTGCCTTCTTTTCGACGCGAGCCGGAGCTTCGTCTTCTTCGTATTCGTCTTCGTCGTCCTGTGCGTAGCCGTAGCTGCACAGAGCCATAGCCGTCAGAGCGGCAAGAAACATTTTCTTCATATTAACTCCTTGAGATTTGGGTAAACGGGTTGCCCATGGTGTTGCGCGGGGCAACGGTTAGATGGCTAGAATATAGTTTAAAAAATCCTTTTCAATATGTAAGTTTTTTTTTCAAGGGGCTTTTGGCTGGTTTAGGCGAATTCCATGGCAATTTTGCTGATGAGATAGCGCCTGCTTTCGTCGTCCAGCTTGTTGGGGTCGTTCTGGACGCCCATGAGCCCTGCATAGATGTTGAAGGGACTGGGGGAGGTGCCCATCTGGTTGCACTTTACCTTGATGATGATGGACTTGCCCTGGATCTGCAGGTCCAGGATCTGCTCATTCAGGTTGATTTCCTGGCCGCGGTGATTCAATACCACGGGCATGGTCTTGTTCCTGAAGCTTTCTTCAAGGTTTGCGGGAATTGCTTCGGGGGTAAAGCTGTAAATCATGGCGGTAGGCATGTGCTTGCTCAGCTTTTCCTTCATGGGTTCGATGGTTACGATTTCCATGCCACGGGGGAAGGGGGCTGAAAGCTGCCTAATGGTCTTGGGTAGCCCTTCCTTGCTAATGTCCAGAGGTTGCAGCAGGTCCACGCTAATGACTTCGCAGTAGGTTTCCAGGCCAAGGGGTAATGCGCCCATGTTTGAAATTCTGGGCTTCGGGCTGAAGCCTTCGCTGAACTTGATGGGAATGCCCGCGCAGAGGAATGTGCGTTCAAAGAAACTCAGCATGTTCTGGTGGGGCAGGAATCGGCTAATGCCTGTTTTCCTGAAGGTGATTCTGTAACTGTAGCAGTCCTTCTGCTTGGGGCGACGTTCTTCCACCAGTTTCTTGATTTCTTCGGGTGTGCGGCTAGGTGCCTTGTGGCGGACAGGGTCATTGGCAAGGTGTATTTCCTGGCCAAAGCCCGGAATGCCGCATTTTTGGCAATCACCCCACTTGCAGTTGGGGACAGGTGCGGAGTCTTCCTTGAAGGCCTTTTCCCATTCCCGGCGGAGGTACTGCTTGGTGGTTCCTGCATGGATGAAGTCCCAGGGGAACACCTCGTCCTTTTCGCGGGTGCGGTAGACCCAGCTGGTGTCATAGCCGCATTCATCCCAGACCTGAAGCCATGAGTCGTAATTGAAACGGTAGGAATCACTTTCAAAAATGAGTCCCTTCTTGTAGGCGGCGTAGATGACAGGTGCCAGACGGCGGTCACCGCGGCTGTAAATTGCCTCCAAATGGCTCATTTCCCAGCCGGCCCAGTTTACCTTTACGTTGGGGTGACGGAAGAATCTTTCGCGGACAAAGCGGATGTGCTTCAGGGCGGTTTCCTTGTCCATGAAGGGAGCCCACTGTAGACCCGTAAAGGATTTGGGAATGAGGATGCCCATGGAAACAGCAATCTGGCAACCACGGAGATATTTACGTCCAATTTTCACCAGGTTTTCGATGAGCTGGCAGAAGGCTTCCATGTCCTGTTCATTCTCGGTGGGGAAGCCAATCATTGTGTACAACTTAATTTTGTTGAAGCCGCTGCTGAAGGCGTGTTCCGCGGCGTTGTACATGTCCTGGTCGCTGATGGTCTTGTTGATCATCTTGCGGATACGTTCGGACCCTGTTTCGGGAGCGAAGGTGGCGCTGCGGCCTCCCTTCAATGCAGAAATCTTCTGTGCCAGAGTCTCTCCGAAGGCATTGACGCGAATGCTGGGAAGGCTTACGTCTACGGTATCAAAGAACGGGTCGTCAATAATGGAGTCTGTGAGGCCTTCCACAGGCTTGTAGTCTGCGGTGGAGAGACTGAGAAGTCCCAGTTCTCTTTCGCCGGTGGCCTGGATGCCTGCCTTGGCAATGTCAAGAACGTCGTCCGGATCCAGTTCGCGGCAGGGGCGGTACCAGATGCCTGCCTGGCAGAAGCGGCAACCCTGTGCGCAGCCGCGCATCACTTCCACGCTAAAGCGGTTGTGGACCAGCTGCATGTTGGCAATCAGGTTCTTGATGGGGTAGTTCTTTGGGTCCATGACCGGGATGAACTGGCGGCGTACGCCATTCGTTTTTTCGTACATGCCGGTTGCAGGTTCTGCAGGCACGATGTCGCCGAACTCATTCGTCACAACGGGGCGGAGGCTAGGAACATACACGCCGTCAATCTTTGACAGGTTTTCGAGAATCTGCTTTCGTGGAAGGCCCGCCTTTCGTCCATCGCCCACGCAGCGCAGGAACTTGACAATCATGTCTTCGCCATCGCCAATCATGAAAGCGTCAAAAAAGTCAGCCACTGGTTCCGGGTTTGCCATGGCGGGGCCACCGGCTACCACGATGGGGTCTTCTTCCTTACGGTCCCTGGACCACACGGCGACGCGGGCCAGGTCCAGGACGTAGGGGACGTTGGTAAAGTTCAATTCTGTCTGGAGAGTCATGCCCAGAACTTCAAAGTCGCGGACAGGCGTGTAGCTGGCATAGCTGTACAGGGGAATGTCGTACTTCTCCATTTCCTTGGCCATGTCGTCCCAGGGGGCGAAGCTCACTTCGCACAGCAGGTCAGGTTCCCTGTTGATGACGTGGTACAGGATTCGGATGCCGTTGTTGCTCATCCCGATTTCATACTTGTCGGGGAACACGAAAGCCATTCGGCAAAGCATTTGGCTGTGGTCTTTGACGACGCTGTTGGCTTCACCGCCCATATAGCGGGCAGGACTTTCTACAGCGGGGAGGGCAAGGGCGATTTTCTCAAGAATTGTCATATTGTAAATATAGAATTCAAATAAGGAGATTCCACTCTTTGCGTAATTAAGTAAATTAAGGATATGAGTTTGTTATCCTTTATCATCTGGCTGGTGGCCTTTGTGGCCGGTGTTGTGGCATCCTACAATATTCCTGAGGATGCCATTCCCCTCGTAGGAAAGTTTGTTTTTATCGGCGCCTGGGGCGGTTTCCTGGGATTGCTCTACTACAGCATCACCAAGCGAAAGATTCAGTCCATGGAAGAGGACTTTCAGGAATCCCTGAACGACCTTAAGGAAAGTCCCAAGACGGAATACATTCCCGTGGTGCCCTCCGTAGGTGATGAACCGAAGGCCGACGCTCCCGTTCCTGTGCAGAGTCCCTTTGAAAGCATTCTCCCGCCGGGAGCCATGCCTGTGAAGGAAGCTCTCAAGCAGATGGATGAGGTTGCAAAGCCCGTGTTCCCTCTGGAACCCTGGAACAACTTCTGCAGGGAAATCCTCAAAAACCGTCCGTTCTCCGAAGTTGTAGAAACTTTGGACAAGGTGCTTCCCCAGCTTTTCCCCGGAGCTGCAGGTGTGCTCTACATGTATGGTGAAGTCCAGTCGGAACTCCGTAAGATCTTTGCGTTTGGTGACTATGTCATTAGCGACGATGTCATCATGCCCGCGGAATGCGCCAGCTTCCATAAGGGCGAAATCGAAGTGACGGATTTTGCTTCCGGTAAGTTGAGTGGAGGCTGCACGCACCTTCATCATCACCCTCAGGGAATTTCATTCTGCTCTCCCATCGAAGGCCTTGAAGAGCACTTTGGTATCTTGACCATTCAGGTTGACAGCTTGCCCGAAGGCGAGACCGTTGATTTCTGGAAGTCCAAGGTCAGCATTGTGGCTGCAACATTTGGACTCTATGTGGCTAACCAGAACCTGAATATTCGTTTCCAGCAGCATAGCATTAGGGACAACTTAACGGGACTTTTCAATCGCCGTTACATGGAAGAATCCCTGGTTCGTGAAATCTCTGCAGCCAACAGGCACAAGTCCCCTATCGGCATCATCATGATGTATCCGGATGGTGCTGCGGAAATCCAGAGCAAGCTGGGCCGTCATGCCTTGGAGCAGATGCTGTGGGAATTGGGACAGCGCCTGCCTGGCTATATCCGTAACGAGGACATCCCCTGTCGTTATGATGGAGAAATTTTCTGCGTGATTCTGCCTGGTGCTGAACTCAAGATCACCCGCGAACGTGCAGAGAAGATTCGCTATGAAATTTCACAGCTTCGCGTGGCTTATGGTGAATCCGTTCTGCAGACATCCCTCAGTATCGGTGTCTCAGTATTGCCGGTCCACGCAGCGGATGCCGGTACCCTGATTTATGCTGCAGAAGCTTCCATGCAGCTTGCATACAAGAATGGCGGTAACAGGGTCATTCTTGCAGATGCCTTGCAACAGTAGTCTGCGTCGATTAGTACAATAAATAAAAATACCCCGGCTAAAAGCTGGGGTATTTTTTTGGGGGTTAGGAGGAGAACAAAGAGTTCTTGGACATGAAGATAAAAAAAGGAGGTGGGCTGGGGTATAGTTTTTTTTGCATTGTTGATTTTTAGTGTTGTGAAATTCTCAATGGGTTAGCGGCTGCAGAAACTCGAAATCCTTCAAATTTTGCGAAAAACGCCGTTGTTCATGTTGTGAAAAACATTCCGAAGTTGAAATTTTGCTAAATTTTGGGTTATGAAGAAGTTTATTGCACCCATTGTGCTGTTTGTTTTGGCTGCTTGTGTAGTTGGTTATCTGCTGACGGATTTTAAGGCCTCCGGCTCTTCTTTTGATGCCGATGCCTACCTGAAGGCTCGCGCAAGGATCGATTCCCTGGAAGTTGCTCTCTGGGAAGCTTCCGACAAACCTGATGTTCAGCTGGCCATTCGTGAGGAACTTTCCTCCTCCTGGGAACAGTTGAATGCCATGCGCTCTCCCGAAGTGAACGTTCCCGGCGAAGAAAACAAGCCCCAGGCTGTTTCTAACGATACCATCATTTGGATTGCTGGCGGTGCCGGCGTTGTGGTTATCTGTATCGTATTGCTTATTGCCCTGGGACATCGCAAGAAGGTTTTGACTCAGAAGATGGAATCTGTGAAGGCGGAACAGCGATTCAAGGAACCGAAGAACGGCTTTGAAGATGACTTGACTCTTGCTCCCCGTCCTCGTCCCCAGAAGCGTTCCATCATTGATGATGTCGTGGGCGAAGCTCCCAAGGCTCCCAGTGCTGCAGAAACGCCGAAGATGGCCTTTGAAGACGAAAATGGCGTTCCAGAAAATAGAATCATGTCCGAGGATCTGGATTCCAAGCCCACCCTCCGTCCGACTGCAAAGGAACGAATCACCTCTGCAATGCAGTCCCTTTCCGATGTGCTGCGTTCTCCCCGTGGTCTTGCCCGTGACCGCACCATGAAGCTCCGTGCCCAGAGCCATAACGTGACTGGCGATCCTAGCCTTCAGGGTTCCCATCCGCTGGAAACCAGCCGTTTCGATCGCGAGTTTACCGAAAAGAGCAAGATTCTTCAGATGTCCCGTCGTGGTTTCCCTGCATCCGCTATTGCTACAAAGCTGGGTATTCCCCAGGAGCAGGTGGAGGCCGTAGTCAAGGACTCCCTGGAATCGGGTAACTAATGCGCTATCGTTTCCGCTGTGAATACCTGGGCAGTGCATTTTATGGCTGGCAGGTACAGAACGAAGGTGGAAAGACCAAGTTTGTAACCGTTCAGTCTGCGTTGGAAGAAGCTTTTTCCATCGCTCTTCGCACTCCTATTCATATCACTGGATCTGGGCGTACAGATACGGGCGTTCATGCTCGCGGTCAGTGCGTGCATTTTGACTATGATGGCGAACTGGATCCGGTTAAAACGGTGAACTCCATAAACGGTCTGACAAAGCGCCTGATCCGTATTCGCGATCTGGAACCCTGTGCTGACGACTTTAATTCCCGTTACGATGCATTGCTGCGCTATTATCAGTATACCATCTTTACTCGTCCTGTGGCGTTGATGCGTGAATTTGGCTGGGAGTGCGGTTCCCTGCATTTGAACCTGGATGCCATGGAGCGGGAGGCGCGGTCTTTTCTGGGGGAACATGATTTCATTGACTTCTGTATCCCTAGAAACGATGGAAAGTCTACCCTCTGCACCTTGAGCGAGTTTCGTTTGGAACGGGTGAACGAGTGGACCTGTATTTTCCACATAAAGGGAAACCGTTTCCTGCATCGACAGGTTCGCGCAATGGTGGGAACGCTGTTTGACGTGGGTCGAGGTCGTTATCCCGAAGGAACCGTGAACCAGATCTTTGAAAAGAATTTTAAGGGGGAACGCACCTGGGCCCCTCCTCAGGGCTTGGTCCTGCATCATGTGGAATACAAGGATTACTAAAAAAAGGCCTTGGCGCGAAGCCAAGGTCTTTTTTGCAAATGCGATTTTGATGATTAGGCCTTGATGGCTTCCAGCATTTCCTTGACGGCCTTTTCCATACCGACGAAAACGGAACGGCCCACAATGCTGTGGCCTACGTTCAGTTCTTCAATGCCTTCAATTGCTGCGATGGCCCCTACGTTGCGGTAGTTCAGGCCCTGGCCGGCTAACACGCGGAGGCCGTACTTGCGGGCGAGAACGGTCATGTCCTCGATGGCGGAAATTTCACGGTTCACTTCCTGGATGCTACCCAGATCGCAGGCGCTGGCGTACTTGCTTGTGTTGAATTCCACGAAGTCTGCGCCAATTTTCTTGGCTGCTTTCACCTGTTCTGTTTCCGGTTCAATGAATACGCATACGGCGATGTCGTTATTCTTCAGGGTCATGACACACTTGGAAAGTTCATCAATCTTTGCAGAAACATTCAGGCCGCCTTCCGTAGTGATTTCCTGACGGTTTTCAGGAACCAGGGTGACCATGTCCGGCTGGACGTTGGTTGCGAACTGCAGCATTTCGCCATTGGGGGCAATCTTCAGATTAAGCTTGGTGGTGACCATGCCGCGGAGAAGACGGATGTCACGATCCTGGATGTGACGCTTGTCTTCACGGAGATGGGCGGTGATACCGTTACAGCCTGCCAGTTCAGCAATGAGGGCTGCTGTTACCGGATCCGGTTCCCTAATCTTGCGGGCTTCGCGGATGGTGGCGATATGGTCAACGTTGATAGCGAGTTTAACGGTCATTCCAAACTCCTTATATTAGTACTGCATAAAGGTAGATAAATTTACGATCGTAGTTCCCTGGCTGGTTGCTTTTTCTTTCAGGGACTTCAATTTTGCGACATTGCCTTCACTTAAGGGAAGGACCATTGCTTCCTTGCCGCTCTTGGAGGCGCTCTTCAGTTTTTTCTTGATGTAGTCGTCCAGAGCGCTGTTAGATGGATTGTAGGGGCTGATTTCCATGCACTTGATGGACATCTCCCTGCAGGTTTCCATGACCTTGGATTTCTGGTTCATGGAGAGGTCGGCGAACCACAGGTTATTGTTTTTAGCCGGCTGCAGGGTTGCCTGAAGCAGCTGCTTGTGTTCAACAGCCTGGTCTGCAAATCGAGTCGCAATTCCCTTTGCGTTGGGTACAAGCATCTTGGCGTCCGTGATGATTTTCTCGATTTGCTGCTCCGTATGGTGAATGCGGATGGGGCGGAGTCTATTGTGTCGGGAGTCTAGACTCTGGGATTCCATCAGGATCCACAGGGCAAGTTCCTTATTTTTGATGCGGTCCAGGTCGGGGAAAAAGTTGTCAGAAACGTAGAAGGGGTTGATCAGAAGGTCGTAGGGGAAATCCAGCTCGTTCAGGGCGACAATCATTTCAGGGGTAAGCTTAGTTACCTGAAAGCCGACCGTCAGGTAGGAGGCGTTGTCTCGGAAGACGTTGTCTGAAATCTCCAGGGTCACTTTCAGGGTGTCCCCGTTGTTGTCCAGCGCCTCTAGTTTTGCCGACTGGTTTTCGTCGTTCAGTTCTTCCATGTAAAGAACCTTGCCGCCGTTCGCATCCAGGAATCTTTGAGCCTGCAGCAAGTAATAGATAATGGTCCTGCCTTTACCCAGGGTCCATACTTCGTTGTTTTTTTTTCTGGGAGCCTTGTATTGAACCATTTCCAGATAGTTTTGGAAGCGTTCCTTGAAGGGAAGGGCGTCCTGGACGGCTGTCGTCGTATCGGCGATGACTTCCTTTTCTTCCGGCTTGGTTTGCAGAATATTGGCGCCGAATTCAGTCTTAGGAAGGAAATAGGCCGCAGTAGCCAGGATTCCCAAAACAATAAATATGGCAATAACGTGCTTAATCTTATTCATCTATATAAAATATAACTACATTGGAGCCATGCCTATCCTCTTCGCCCTAGTTGGAGCTACCGGAATTGGAAAGTCGAGGCTTTCCATTTCTCTTGCTGAACATTATAACGCAGAAATCATCGGCGTTGATTCCCGGCAGATTTATAAGGACTTTGCTATCGGAACCGCGCAGCCTCCAAAGGAGGATCTTGACAGGGTTGTCCACCACCTGGTGAACTTTCAGGATCCTCGGGAACCCTATTCTGCGGGGGATTTTTGCCGTGACGTGAAGCATCTGGTGCAGGCTCACCCCGAACAGAACTATATAATGGTGGGGGGCACCGGGCTTTATTTGCAGTCCCTGATGTTGGGGTTGCCTCAGATTCCAAAGGTAGATTCGGAAATTCGTTCAAGATTGGACGAGGTTGTGGCTACATCTGGTGGCGAGTCCTTATATAGGATGGCCATGTCGGCCGATCCCGAAGCGACGGCTGCTGTGGAAGGGCTGAATATTCAGCGATTGACCCGCATTGTGGAAGTCTGGCAGGCGACAGGTCGTAAATTGTCTGAATGGCAAAAGGATCGGGTGGGGGGAATTGGAAAGCTGCCGATATTCTGGCTGCAACGCTCCCGCGAAAACCTTTACGCACGAATTAATCAGAGGGTTGACCAGATGATGGACGACGGGTGGATGGAGGAAGCCCGTTCCCTGGCGCAGAGAGTGCCACTCGAGGCTCCTGCGTGGCTCAGTCTGGGATACCGCGAACTGCTGCAGGCGAACAGCGCTGCTGAAGTGGGGACTGTCGTTGATGAAGTGAAACGTAAGACACGCAACTACGCGAAACGTCAGTTGACCTGGTTTCGCTGGCAGGTGGAGTCTACGGAAATAGATCTCGACAAGTCAAAAAATCCACTTAATGAAATTACGGATAAAATAATTAATTTGTATAAATAACAAGTTGCGTAAGGTGAAGACGGAAGATTGTAAATGAGTAGACCTGAAAACGAATAATTCTAAAGATTTTCATCCGGAAAGAATTTAGTTTGTTTGTATTTTGGGCCGTTCTGGTCAAAAATCAGGGTTTTGTAAGTCGCTGTTATATATTAAGTTACGGGGATGAGACCGGAAGGTCTCATCCTTTTCTTTGTTTTTCTTTGGGTTTCCGGAAGGCTGTTGTGAATAGAATGTTTATAGCCTGTATAAGTCGTGGAATACAAGTCGTTTTTATTCCGTTTTTTGAAAAAAAGTGAATTTTTTTCGAGATTTCCCCTTGCAAATGCTGCGGGAAATTCTATAATTGGCGTCGTTCCTGAAACGGACGGCTGAAACAACGAAACGAACGCCTCTGAGAAGGAAACGGAGACCCAGAGAGGTCGCCGGGCAGTTTGAAGGAATCGGAGATGTGCTTAGTGACGGGGCAAGAAGAAATTCTTGCAGAAGTCAATTACGAAAGTGACAAACGGGACCAAGACTTTAAAAAATCAATGAAGAGTTTGATCCTGGCTCAGAACGAACGCTGGTGGCGTGTCTTATACATGCAAGTCGAGCGAGGACGTAGCAATACGAGCCG
>JAZLHK010000044.1:0-87403 GCA_045616805.1 Fibrobacter sp. | reverse complement strand
GGGAGTTCGAGGGTAGCCATGGAATCGAGGAAGCAAGCAGCCAAGCGGCCGAGACCACCGTTACCGAGGCCTGCGTCAACTTCCTGTTCGCGGAGTTCGTCGAGGGTCATGCCCACTTCGTCGAGAGCTTCCTGGACAGCGCTTTCAACGTCGAGGTTCAGCACAGAGTTACCGAGGGTACGGCCAATCAAGAATTCCAGGGAGAGATAGTAGACGCGCTTCACGTCCTTTTCGTAGTAGGTTTCCTGGGTCTTGATCCAGCGATCAACCAGGCGGTCGCGAACTGCGTATGCAACGGCCAGGAACTTTTCGTGGTCGGTCACAGTATCCATACCGCGAGCAAGGGTATGGTTGATATGGTCGGTAAATGCTTTGCGGAAGGCTTCGGCGTCGGTGCCGAGAGCCGGAGCGGCAGTTTTCTTAGTAGTCTTTGCCATAAGATTTCCTATGGGTTAGGGTTTAAAATTTCCGTTCACAAGTTTAGAAAAATTTACGCGGTTTGTGGTGGGTTATTCTTTTCAAGAATGTGTTTTTTGTCAGAATTGAGGGTTTGAAAAAAAACGGCAGGTTTACGATTTACGGATAATGTTAAATTGACTTCTGGAAAGAGATGATTAGAGGATTGTATGAAAGTAGCTTTGCTTGGATCCACTGGGCTTGTTGGAAAAAATGTTCTTAAGCTGCTTGCGCGCCTTGAACAGGTGGTGCGGGTTTACTGCCCCGTTCGCAGTACTCCTGATCCGGTTTCGATGGGTATCTTGCAGGGGGTATCCAAGATTGATTTCGATGTGGTGGACTTTTTGCAAGTGGGAACGCCGGAGTCTGCCGCCTATGAACAGATTCTAGCAGGTGTGCTGGGCTGTGATGCTGTAATCTGCTGTCTTGGCACGACCATCAAACAGGCTGGCTCCAAGGCGGAACAGGAACGCGTTGATACCAGGTTGCCGTTGACTCTGGCGGCGATTGCAAAGAAGGCTGGTGTGAAGAATTTCCTTTGCGTCAGTGCCATGGGTGCAGATTCCCATTCTCCGTTCTTCTATAACCGTCTCAAGGGTATGCTGGAAGAAGGCCTTACCATGATGAATTTTGAGACGCTGACGCTGGTTCGTCCTTCGCTTCTTTTGGGCAAGCACAGTGATCGCCGTCTTGGCGAGGAGCTGATGCAAAAACTTTTTGGAAAGAATCCCATGCTGGTGCCCAGTTTCTTTAGGCCGGTTCACGCCGAAACGGTGGCTGCTCACCTGGTGGCATCCCTCCTAAGCCCGCCAACGGATCACGTATGCGTTACCGATGGTGTGAAGGGTAAACGGATCATTTACAACCGCACTCTTTCCAAGACGAAAGTGGACCAACTGTTCTAAGGCTTTGAACATGGTTCGTTGCTGAAGCAATGCTGCCATTTAAAAAAGAAAAGACCTCGCACGCAGCGAGGCCTTTTTTCTAAATGGGACGCCTTAATAGCTTCAGGACCCTATTTATTGCACTTTTGGCTGTGGGAATTGTAGTTTTCCTTGGAACAGGTCTTTCCGTTGCTGTCGGTTACTGTGTCTGCGTTTTCACTAGTGCTATTGGAACTATTGGCTGCGGCTGCAGCTTCTTCTTCAGCCTTCGGAAAAGAAGACATCCTGTAACTTGGTATAAGTGCCTGCTGCCACCGGAACTTCGGAGGCCTTGGCCTTGGCTATGGAACCAAATAGTTTTGGTACGCCGACAGCCGCGAGAATACCCATGATGACGATGACCACCATGATTTCGATAAGGGTGAAGCCTTGTTTCATAAAATCCTTTGTATGTTCTCTGGATTTTTGTATAGATATAGTTTATTTGAAATAAAAAAGACTCCCGATAATGAATCGGGAGCCTAAAATGTGAGATTGATTAAGATTAAGCCTTGAACTTGGCAAATTTGCACAGGTACTTGGCTGTCTGAACCGGAGTTTTCAGGAAGGCGGACTTCTTGTAACCGCTGAGGGCAAAGCCTTGCAGAACCTTGTAGAGGCCTACCTGGTCTTCGCGATTCAGTTCCAGCAGGAACTTGCGGAACTTGTATTCAAAGTCGTGTGTCTTGCCAAACTTGTCATAGCAGCGCTTTTCGTATGTTTTAAGGAACTGCTTAGAAAGATCGTTTGCCTGAAGGCCTTCCACAACCGTCTGGGCGCAGAAACGGCCCGCGCGCATTGCTGCCGCAATGCCGCCGCCCGTAAGCGGGTTGGTATGATGGGCGGCGTCGCCCACTAGGGCGAAGCGGTCCAATGTATAATCTTTCAGCGTGCTAGAAACGGGAATCACACCGCCGACCACATGGTCAATTTCTGCACCGGGGAACAGCTTGTTCAGCCACTCCATGGTGACGTCGTAGATATTCTCGTTCTTATGGGGAATCAGGAACCCTGCGCCGAACTTCGTCATGTTGGACTTCTGCTTGGGGAAGCTCCAGATGTAGCCATCGTTAATGAAGTCGTGGCCCTGCCAGAAGGTCAGGTAGTCGGGGCGGGTCAGCATGCCCTTTACATGGAAGTCGATGCCGGTGCAAGTGAGGCCTGGCTTTTGCAAACTATCAAGACCTACCATGCGGCCAATACGGCTTTCTACACCGTCTGCAGCAATGACCATCTTTGTCAAAATTTCCTGGGTGGATTCTGCGGTGACGGAACCGTCACCATTGCCCTTGCCAAGAACCACGCGAATCTTGCGGTAGCCGTCATTGCCTACGGTTTCCACGTCGCTGACAAATTCTGCACGGGCTGCGGTAACAACTTCTGCGCCATCGTCGGCAGCAAGCTTTGCAAGCCACGGGTCAAACTTTTCGCGGTCCAGCATAATGCCGGTGCCGGGCTTGGGGACTTCAATATTTACGCCGTTAGGGCCGTAAATGTACAAGCCGTTAATAATGGTTTCGATGCAGTCTTCGTCAATGGGACCGTAGGTCTGCAGGTCTTCTAGGTTGGTGCTTGCTTCACCGCAGCGTACAGGGTAGCCGATGCGTTCGCGCTTTTCCAGAAGCAGAGTCTTGTAGCCAGCCTTGGCCACGTTACGGGCGGCTACAGAACCGCCGGGGCCTGCGCCAATAACCACTACGTCATACTTGTTATCAAGCATTGTCCACCTCCATGATCTTGAGGGCGCCTACGGGGCAGGTGTTGGTGCAGATGCCACAGCGGACACACTTTTCGTAATCGATCTGCAGATCCAGACCGTACATGTCTAGGGCCATCTTGGAGCAGACGCCGACGCAGCCGGCGCATCTCAAGCATTTGGACTTGTCGTGGACGAGTTTCTTCATAATGGGAAATATACGAAAAAAGAAAGGCGTTCCGCAGGGGAACGCCTTGTGAGTACTACAATTTTGACCTAATTTACACTTTTTTGTAATTCGTAGAAGGCTTGCAACCAGGCATTCATTCTGTCCCAACCCTTGTCTTCGGGTTTACGAATAAAGTCTCCGAAGGAATAGAACAACAGGTTTTCTATGTCGGCGCCAACCTTGACGTCTGTCAGTTCATAGAATTTTTCGCTAAGCTTCAAGTCCGTGCTGCGGACAACGTTCCCGTCAACGACGATGCTCAGGTGTTTCTTGTGAATGGCAAGGGAATAATGATGCTTTTCCCCGTCAAAGAGTTTGATTTTGCCGTATTCAACCGTGTCGGTGGCAGCAGTGTCAACGCCGTTGTAAATCTTTGTGCAGATGGCGTTGGGATTGGAGTCGCAACGACGGATTTCAAAACCTACGTCGCCTTGGATGGCTGAAATAATGGTATCGCTCTTGGCGCTGTCCAGCGTGGCCCAGAAACTAAGGGCGAAACTGCTGTCTTCGTCAAAGATGTTTCCCTTGCGCCAGGCGGTGTCACCAGCGTTTAATGACGGCCAGAATGCAAAGGCGCGGGTTGTGCCTATGGTTTCACCGTTGGCAATTTCCGTGGAGCTTCGGTAAATTTGGACGGAAGAATCCATGGATGGAAAGGTTATCCAGTAGAACAGTCCGTCGTCTGTTATGAAGGCCACGTCAGGTAGCATATTCCAATTTACGTCCTGGAAAAATTCCAAGTCATAATCGTGCTTTGCTGAATCTGCCTTGTTCACTTTGAAGGGAACAAGTAGGGAATCCAAGGTCTTGTCTTTGAGACTGTCCAAATACGAAACTTTGGGCAGTGTAAACTCAAGAATCTCGTTAACCTGGGAAAGGCCCTGATGGGTGACAAGGAGCGTGTCTGTAGAGGCGACGTACCATGACACTGATTGAGTTTGGACGCCTTGGACGCCGACGATTTCGATTTGGCTGTAGCGGGCGTTGGATGGTACTGCGTCTATGGTAACGTAGCCTGCTTCCTTGGCGGCTTCGTCATAGACTCCGCAAGAAATGGTTCTTGAAATGCAGAGGCTGTCGCCCAAATTGAACTCTGCAATGTCATTTCGGACTTGGAGGAGTGCGGGCTTGTGCAGTTCCATCTTGACAAAACTGTTGACGAATCCCGAGTCGGTCAGCAGGTAATCCTTGGCGAACTCGTCGCTGGAAACTATACCGTAGGATATGGCGTTTTCGTTCTTGTCGTAGGCGGTGGCGATAATGCCGAAATCGCTGTATGGAACCTTTGCGAAGGTTGCCTGCATGTTGCTGTCCACGATTGCGGAATCAATGACGGTTGTTCGGTTGTCAATGGTTCTTGTGAGTGCCATCTTGACGGTTGCGAAATTATTGCCGGTGCCGGAAACTGCCACCGTGAGGCTTGCTGTCTGGCCAGATTCCGTTTCGCTGATAACGCCTGCGGTGGTGCTGTTTTCGGAACAGCCCATGAAACCTGCAAGGCTCAAGCTTGCGAGGGTCAAACCTGCGATTTTGCTCATAGCTCGTAACTCAAAACTCATAGCTATTTGCCCTCCGAATCTAGGTTAGAGAACAGGTGTAAATTCAGTTGGTATACGCTGTCGGCCTTGGCCTTGTCTTCACCGATAATTCGGCGGGCCTTGGCCTTGAATTCCTGCACGGCTGCTTCCAGTTCCTTGTAGGCTTCGCTGGAAATGCTGAAGGTCATGGTGCTCATGACGGTGGGGGATTTAGGCGGCGTAATCAGAGCCTGCTTAGAAAGTTCAAAGCATTGCAACTGATACTGCTTGATCAGTTCTGCATTGTTGTAGGGACCGCTGGAAATAGATTCGCGGGTGGGTTTCCAGAAACCGCTCTCGTTCTTGCGGGCAAGACCCAGACGCTGCAGCAGTTCCAGGCTATCGCAAAGCTTGCCAAGGGGTACCTTCGGGAAAATTCGCTTCTGCACCGGAGCCATGTCGTCGCCAACATCCATGGCATCCAGAATGGCGAACAGTGCGCTATGGTACCAGTGATTGTAGTATTCGTAGGCGTCTGTATTTATAATGTGCTGCGGATTGGGGTGCTGGCGGAGCAGTTCCTCCATGGCGGCCTTGCGGATGGTGTCGTTCTTGGCCTGGTCTACCTGAACCATGGTCTCGAAATATTTGGCAGCCTTCTTGTCCAATCCCAGAATTTCGATGAACTTGGTCACCATGCGTGGGCTCACCTTCTTGCCTCTAAGAACGTCGGCAAAGTAGCTGCGGCTCTTTTCCATGCCCATCAGATTGCAAATTTCTGTACGGGTGAAGCTGGGCTCCTGCTGTACGCGGGCGGCCTGGTATTCTTCCAGATACTTACGGAAGTGCGTAAACTGGTAAATGTCTATATAGTTTTCCACGAAAACAAATATAGAATAAAATTTTAGAAAATGAGAAAATTTTTGAGAACATTTAAGTGGCCGTTCTCAAATTAGTGCGTTGAATCACCGGAAATTAGGCTGTGGCCACCTGGTTGCGGCCGCCTTCCTTGGCAACATAGAGCAATCTGTCGCTTTCGGCGATCATTTCCTCGATTTTCGGGATTTCCTCCCCAGCCTTGCTGGCAAGGCCAAGAGAAATGGTGACGGGGATAATGACATCCTTCCAGGAGAAACGGTGGCGCTCCACGGCCATGCGGAGGCGTTCGGCGCTCTTCTTGGCGTCTTCAGGGCCGATTCCTGACAGGAGGAGCACAAATTCTTCGCCGCCATAACGGGCAAGAAGGTCGGATTCTCGCTTTTCATCCTTCAGGATTCGGGCAATTTCCTTCAGGACCATGTCGCCGGCCTGGTGTCCCCAGGTGTCATTGACGCTCTTGAAGTGGTCTGCGTCTACCATTATAGTATGTACGTAATGGTTGTTGCGACGGGCAAGGGCCAACTCTCCGAGACTGCGGTCAAAGAAGGTGCGGCGGTTGGAAATCTTGGTAAGGGGATCGATGGTGGCGGCTTCGAACAGTTCGCGGTCGAAGGCTTCCTCGTCCTGGTCCTTGAAATCAATCTTCATGACCATTTTGCCAATCTGTAGACGATTGTCCGGCTCCAGGGCGCAGGTCTGCACAGCCTGGCCGTCCACGTAGGTGCCGTTTGTGCTGCCAAGATCTGAAATTGTAACGGTCTTGCCGTCAAAATGGATGGCGCAGTGCTTGCGACTGACCAGCTCGTCGTCCAGCTTGATGTCTGCATCCTGGCCACGGCCCAGCACGACTGTTCCCACTTCCAGGGGAATCTGCTTGAACTGAACCTGGGGATACAAGACAATCAGGTGCGGGCGCAACTCGAACTTCTTGAACTGAAGGGTTTTGCCCGGGGTCGCGATGGTCTGGTCGAGGTCTTGCATTGATATTCTCCGATTTCAACGGAAATCTAGATAATTTTCATAGGTGTGGGCTATTTTTGGTGAAAGATCATGGAACATTTGGGCAGTGTTGGGACGTGATGATTTTAGGAATGTTTATTGAATTTTACAAAGCCGTGGCGGATTGGGTGCGAAAAAGTGTGATGAATCGTACTTTATTGCTGCTTTTACGTATTTTATGCCTGGTAAACCGCTTTTTAACATATAAAAAAGAAAAAAAATTCCCCTTTTTAAAAAGAAAAGGATAAATTTGGGGGCGGTGTGGCATCGCAAGAGGCCCGTCTTTTTGCTATGCTATTTGGCTGGAGAACCAAAATGGAAAGAAAGTCTATGAAAAAGAATAAAACATCCCTGTTTGGGTTTGTTCTGGGTATGATGATGCTCCTTGCAGGGGTGCAGGGTGCATGGGCGGATTTGAGAAATCCTTCCACGAATACGATGTGTACTGCGGATGTGTACTTTAAACTGCCTAGTGGTTGGGCTTCTGCGTATTTGGTTATGGGTGGCCAAAATGCTAAGATGGCTGCTGATACTGACCACAAGGGTTGGTACAAAGTTTCCACTTCCGCAGTGAGCAATTCCGATGACCTGTTTTATATTGAGGAAACTGGTAAAAATGACTGCAACAGCAACCATTGTGTTACTAGGCTTTCTGCTGGGGTTCATACGGACAATCCTAGATCTGAGGGCTTCTCCTGCACGCATGTAGGTTCCTCTACTGAAATTTGGATTCAGGAACATCCTGATCCTACAAAGTCTGGCCAATCATACTATAGCCTGTCTCAACCCAATGAACGCCGCTTCTATGTCTTGCTTCCCGAAGACAAGGACTGGAAGTCTTCTGTTCCTATGTATTCTACTGATGGTACTTTTGCAAGCCGCAAAAACTTGTTTGTTGATGACGATATGTGCGGTTGGTACTACGCGCTTTTCCTGGATGAACCGTCTCCGAGTTTGTTCTCTGTTTTTATGGATAGTGACTCCACCCTGGAAAATGCCATTGGTGCAGATGGCTGGAACGCTGATATCTTTTCTCCATTTAATTTGGACATATATTTCCAGTTGTACCAGTCCAATACACTTTACTATGTTGCCGATCCTGCTCTGTGGGAAGTTGAAGCCGATAAGGGTCTTTCCATCACTGACCCGGGTTTAGAGGGAAGTTGTGAATATTCCCTGGCCGCACTCTTGTATGATACTGACCCGACAATGCATGGTGCATTTACTTGTGATGCATATCCGACTGTGGCATCTAACAAGTGCTTTTCTGCGACCGCGAGGTATAACTATCCCGGTAATGGAGGGGCGAATACTGTCCCCTGTATCGGTGTGACTAAGGGCATTGTTAATGAATTGCTCGATCCTGTTACAAAAAAGCCGACCTATAACCCTGCAAGTGGATGCTTTGTGAGTCAGGAAGCCTTTGACGTGATGTTCCAGGAAACTCCGGGCGTAAACTTTAGACACTGTCGTGATGTTACCTTCAAACTTTCTAAGGACGCTCTCTGGGAATACGATAGTTATAATGAACCTACAGGCGCCTTTACGATCTTGAATGATCTTAAGGACTCTATCGGCTGTACAGGTGATTGCCGTACTGCTGCGACTCCTCATGATGGGTTGGGTAACGTTGGGTATGGTGCTGGTACTCCCGCAACGGTTTCTATTGCTGCTGACCAGATGTTTGGCAAGGTTGCAAACTGGGCCGCAATTAATCCGGCGACGGGTTTGCCGTATATTGACAGCTATCCTGTTGCTGCAGGTGAATTTGACTCTGGTACCAATCCCGACGTGTACGATAATACTACATGGGATTTGCGTAAAAAGGGCTTGAACAACCAGCATTTCTGCTTTGAATCCCACGCAAACTTCAAGTTCCGCCCTGGCATGAAGTTCTCCTTCCGTGGTGACGATGACATCTGGGTGTTTATTGACAATAAGCTGGCTGTGGACCTTGGTGGTACTCACCTGGCTGCTCCGGGTTACGTGGATCTTGATACTTATGCCGGTGCCTCCGGCCCCCTTGTTATCGGTAAACAGTATGATATCGATATCTTCTTCTGCGACCGCCGTACGGACATGAGCAACGTTCGTATCAAGACGAATATGTACATCCAGCAGACCAGCGGTTTGGAATACGAAGCTAGCAAGGCTGGTGCGGTGACCTCCTATAATCTCTGCTATACTGAATCTGGTGACGGTACCTGCGAGGCTGTTGCAAGTGGTTCTACCGAATCCAAGACCTGGTGCGGTGATGATATTCCTAAGGCTATTAGCTACTCCATCGAAACTGCTTCTAAGACTGCAACGGATAAGGTTATTGCCGATAATCTGGTTGCCGGTCAGCCTACCAGTGTCTATTATGGCGGTGTTGATCTGAGAAGCAAGACTTCCCCGAAGATTGATAAGGCTTCTCTCGCTGGATTGAAGCCGGGCCGTTACAACTTGGTGATGAAAGTGGAAGGCTCCAACAAGCCGTTGAAGATTCCGTTCAAGATTTCTGGTAACCTGGAAGTTCTTACTCGAGACGGTGTCGCACTTGACTCTAACGGTACTGAAATTCCGGGAGGTAAGTATTCCTTTGTTGCTGCCGCTATGGCTGGCGAACTTGTTCCGGTTTACATTTCCGCAATGGATGATCCGGGTACGGGTCCCATAAACATTGACGTTTCTTCTGCTGTTAATCAGACTTATACCTTCGTT
This sequence comes from Fibrobacter sp., assembly GCA_045616805.1. GTDB lineage: Bacteria > Fibrobacterota > Fibrobacteria > Fibrobacterales > Fibrobacteraceae > Fibrobacter. The sequence goes on along the minus strand of JAZLHK010000044.1, from coordinate 78,001 downwards.
GCAGAGGGTTTGAAGGTTTATGAGAAGACTGCTACTGGAGAATATGCAGAACTTGCACCGGATGGATATACCCGCGTTGTTGGTGCAACTGGTATTGATACCCTTTATGTGACTGCCTCCATGCTGGCAATGACAACCCCCACTCAATCCTATGGCGTAACTCTGTCAGGTAGAAATCTGACTGCTGCAATAACCTTCTATGCACCGCAGATTGCTATCGTGGACTCCGCTGGACAGGCTATTGCCGGTGACCCGGATACTCTGGAACGCTGGGTGGGTAGCTTCTATACCTTTGATCTGATGGCTCTCAGGCCGAATACCGATGGTACCAGCTATAGCAAGTGCGAAACCTGTAACTTCAGCTTCTCCATAGATGGTTCCTCTGCTGGCCTTGAAGTTGCTCCTGGTTCTAATCTTACCTTCGAAAACGGTGTGGCAAAGGTTTCTATCCGTTCTCTGAAGGAATATCGTTATGGTGATAGCACCGCTGTTCTGGTGGTTGCTGGTGAAAATCCGAATTTGACAAGAGCTGTCTATACTCCGCTTCATTTCCGTGATCCTCCTGTACCGTACCCGGTATTGGCTGACATCTTTGACGTGAGAGGTAAGGCTCCGGCATCCCCGTTGGCTATTCCTGATGAATTTGGACCGGCTAGCGAATTCCTGGATGGTATTGCAGACTCCCTGGTTATCTATTATAACAGAACGTTCCATGTAGACTCCTTGCCGGACTCCATCTTTGTTCATTGGGATGATAGTGGCGATTCTCTTGGCATTGGTTTCGATGAAATTAAGGCTGCTGCAAAGTGCGATATTACAGGTGATAAGGGTGAAACCCGCTGCCAGTCTAAACTCGTGTTCAGTGGAAAGGAATTCTCTAAGACTGTGAAGACGACTGGCGAAGGCCTGGTTAGTTCCTGGGCTAAGTTCGAAGACAGGGGTGTGAAGGTTATTGCTGCATTCCCTGGAGCTCTTACCGATCGTATTGCTCCGATTATTGTCTCCGGTACTGTGGTCCCGCAGACTGAAGATAGCGATAACATCATTGATGTGATGACCTTGAAGTTCTCCGAACCGGTCAAGTTCAATGAAGCCCTCCTTGGTACTGGCGATGGCTTTGAAGGCTTTAGCATCTATCTGAATTCTGCTACGGAAATTAGCAACCCGGCAGACCGCTATCGCAATCCGAAGGCTGTGAAGGCTCCGAACCAGAATAAGAGCGAGATCAGCATTATGTTCCAGAACAATAATCCGGCAAATCCGACTCCGCATGTGGGTGACTATGCTCGTTTCCGTGCAGATGCCTGGAGTGATACGATTGATGTTGCTGTTGGTGATTCTATTCGTGGTGAAGTCTCTGCATTCAATTGGAATGCTCCGACGGACTACAATTCCACTGGCCGTCTGCCCAGCCCCTGGGTTCTCCTGGAAGGTGCTGCTGCAATTACCGTTACTGAAATCAACTTCGGTACTCCGGATGTCCTGAACCCGGAAAAGATTGCTGCTCCTGCTGTTCAGGTGATCGGTATTCCTACTACGGCAAGTAAGGATGACATTGTTGCTGCCTATCCGAATACATTGGGTCACATCCTGAAGTCTGACATGGGTGCCTTGAAGCTTTCTAGTGATCAGTACAAGAATGTGGATCCGAAGGATATTTACTTCAACTATGAAGTCTACTACTTCACTAACTTGGGTAACTACGTTGCAAGCCAGAAGGGTAAGATCCAGTGCACGGATGAAACTTACTTCAACGGTGATTGCACCAAGACTGAAAACAGAAAGAACTTCTACATTGCCTGGAACATGAAGACGGACAAGGGCCGCTTTGTGGGTACCGGTGCTTACATCACCAAGATGACTTCTTTCGTTAAGCTCGGCGAATTCGGTAAGAAGGCCAAGTTTGATGAAACCAGCGTCTGGGGTGTTCGCCGCTAACGCAGGTTTTCCAAAATTTAAAGGGTAGCCTTTCGGGGCTGCCCTTTTTTGTATGAACGTTTTTTATTAAATTTGGAATATGCGAAAACTGCTTATTGCTCTTACTATGATTGGAATGGCCTGGGCTGGTGATCCGACTGATATGGACTCCCTGTTCCGTGGTAACGAATACAAGCCCCAGTTGAGTTCTGCTCTGCGCGACACTTCTTCTGCCAAGCAGAATGCTGCTGCAGAGAAGTCTGCTACTAAGGGCAAGTCTGAGGGATATTACATGTTGCAGTTCGAAGCGGTAGCTGACTTTGATGCTGCTCAGCGTCGTAAGGCACAGCTTTCTGCAAGCACAGGTTACGCCATTCAGGTCGTGTTTGATGCTCCCTTCTACAAGCTTCGTGGTGGTGGATGGACAACCAAGAAGGCTGCAGATGACAAGGCTCGCGAACTGTCTGCCTACAACATTCCTGCGTTTGTGGTGAAGATTCGCTAGTTTTTCGCTGACGAAGTTTTGCAAAAAAAAGAACTGCTTGAGGCAGTTCTTTTTTGTTTGCTTTGATTATGGTTGCCTTCTGATTTAGAAGGAGGGGGCAGCGAAGCGTTCCCCTGCTTCATGTTACTCAAGAACGCCTAGCGCCTGCTTGATGGCGTGCTCGTCCATGGAGGCTGGCAGCAGAGCTCTTTCTTCGGGGGCAACGTAGGTGAACTTGCGCTCGTTTTCTGGACGCATGCTGCGGTCGCGGAGCTTTACGTCGGGATTCTTCGTAGAGTAGAAGAACTTGCCGGTCTTGATGAACTTCTGCTTCTGGAAGCCCTGCTTGATGGCGTCATTCAGAGCCTGCAGAATCATGGGACCAGCCCTGTCGACATGGTGCAATTCAAGAATTCTCTGCATGAGCAGTTCTTCGTGAATGGGAGCTTCATAGTCCACATAGAACTTCAGCTGCGTAATGATTGACGCCGCAGGAAGTTCTGCGATGGGCTTGTCGTGGGGGGTTCCCTCAATCTTTGGATGGACAACCTGGTAGGCTTCAATATTCAAGGCAGGTTCAGTTCCGAAAACTTCTTCCTCGCTGTCCTCTGCGTTGTCCTCTGGCGGCGGAGGAGCGACACTTTGCTCGATGGCCAGAGTTGCAATCAGGTGCCCCTTTTCATCCTGGTTTGCCATGTACCAGAAGGGCAACCACAGGTTCAGAACCTTCCAGCCAAGCTGACGAAGCAGGAGCGGACGGATGTATTCCCTGTCCTCAATGGATTCACGGAAACGTTCCGTGGTGCAGTCGTCTTCAATGACGGCCAGGAATCGTCTGGAATTGTTTGCGTCAACGACTACGGGGCCAACGGCGATGCCTGCTGTGGCGTAGCGGTTTTCAACAGTGAGATTTTCTTCCTTCAGGGCGCTGATAACCTGTTCGCTGATATTGGATTCAACATCGGTGGGTTCCTGCGCAGGAATCGTCAATTTCTTTTGCAGGTAATCAACCCAATCCCAGAACAGGTTGGGCTTGGAGGTCTTGCGCTTGTCCATATCACTCTGGGAAACGTAGACCTGGAGTTCCTGCTTTGCCAAGGTGGTGCATACGGCAATCTTCCGTTCTGCCGCAGGCTTGTCATTTCCTTCGGCTTCAGCACAGACGAGAATCGTGTCGCGGTACTTGTCAACGGCGCGGTCGGGCGTTTTTACGTAGTAGCGGGTCTGAACGTTGGGCTGAGCAAAGAATCTTGCTGCAGGAGAATCCTTGGCTAGCATGGCCTTGATGGCTGCTTCAATTTCAATGCAGCGAGCCTGATGGAATGCTATGATACCGAGGGTCTGGCCAGGGTGCTTTTCGGCATGCTGAATGGCTGCCTTGGCGATGGCCATAATCTTGTCGGGAACCTCTCGGATAGTCTCGCTCTTAGAACGCTCGCGTGTAGATTTTGGAAGCTGCTTGATGCATCCGTTATAGATCTTTTCGTTTGCGAAGGCGATGAGAGCAATATCGCTGTAGTTGTTGGAGAACCAGAGTTCTCTTGTGGGGATGCCTCTACGGAGCGCTGCCGCCAAAATATTTTCCTGGAAGAATGCGCTGTGCCTTGGCAGAATATTGGGGAAGGCGTCAAGGGGCTGCGGTTCGATGGACGGCATGTGCGGGTCGCCAACGAATACAACTTTCTTCGCTGCAAAAATAGTGGAGAGTGCTTCGGCAACAGTAATGCTGTCTGCATCTAGCAGAATGGCGATGTCAAACTGATCTGTATCTATGAAATCAAAAGTCTGATCCAGGGATACGACGGAGAGCATGTCCGTCTTCTCTTCTACGAGAGCATGGACTTCCCTGAAGTTCAGGTTGCAGTATTGATCCAGCAGGTTGCGATAAGCCTTGCCCTTCTGGGACCTTGCCTTGGGTGACAGGGAGAAGAGGTCGGGACACTTCATTGTGGCTTGCTGGATCTGGTATCCAGACCAGTAGTGGGCGTAAGCCTTTGCTACATCGCGGTGGATTGTGTTGGCGTCGCTGACGTAGTCTGCCAGTTCCTTGCATCCAAGATCTTCTAGAGTCTTGATCATGGAACTGAGCTGGAGATGAATGTCCAGATGTGCCCAGTTGTTGTTCCAGGACTTGACCTGGTCCAGCCACTTGTTGATAATGAGACTTTCTAGCGGTGTGTCTAGACCCAGTTCCTTGGTGATGCGACGGACCGCAGCAAGCAGGGACTGGACGGATTCGAAGAAAGAGGCAAACTTCGGCTGCAGTTCCTTCAGGTTGTGCCAGTTTTCAAGAACCTGCAGCAAGAGATCGAGGTTTCCGCTGTTGGCGTGAGCTTCTCTAAAATCGTAGAGGAACTGAATCTTCTTATTCAGTTCTACCCAGTTGGATTTTTCGTAGAGCCAGTCCTTGCCCAGAAGGTGGTTGCCGAGAACGGACGTATCCTTGTAGACACGCTTATTTTCCTGCATTTCAATAAGTGTGTCAATCAGGTTCAGCAACTGGCCGTCGGAGGTGACGGACTTGGGATTCTTCAGCAGGTTCAGCAATCTCTTGCGTGAACCGCGATAGTGGTCAGAAAGTCCCTTCAGTGTAGCCTTGAGGCTTTCTGCAAATTCTTCACGGGTGGAGAGAATGTTTTCGTCAACGGCGCTATCTACATAGACGTCGGAGGTTTGACGGCGGTAACGGACCCACTTGTCGCCAGCTTCAGGAAGGGATTTCAGTGCGTCCTGATAGGCGGACCAGTTGTTGGAGCGGAGTTCCCATCCTTCGAACACAGGAGTTGTTGCGTTGAAGTTTTTCTGGATGAGATCGATAATGTCTGCCAGACCGGAAAGGTAGATTCCTGTGGGGAAAAGACCCATGGATTCGAAAATGTCAATGACCGGCTTGAGCTCGTCCACCTTTGTGGAGGCTTCGTTCAGGTCATTGGCGATGGCGGCCTTTGCTTCGTCGCTAAGGCTTGGGACGCGGATGGTTTCAAAGGCCTTGCGGGCATTAATGCCATCCTGTTCGAAATACAGGGATATGATTTCCTCGAGTTTTGCGCGGACGTTTTTGTAGTCCTCAAAACCTAGCTTGCCTGCACTCTGAAAAACGTTTTCCGGGAACTTCACCTTGACTGCAGGAGACTGACGGAATTCCTGAAGGACTTCAGAAAGGGGAGCCTTGGCGGATTCCAGGTCATTGTTGACGGAACTGTAGTAGGCTGCAAAGGATTCGCGTTCCTTGCGAAGGTCTGCTTCGATCTTTTCTCTTTCGGGGCCGTCAAAGGAACGGAAGGGTGGCTTGAACGCTTCGTTAAAACTCTGGAATGTATTTGCCCTACGGGTGACCACCAATGTACGCTTGCCTGTGGCTATGGATTCTGCAGCGATGTTAGCTACAACCTTGTATTTGGATGTGCCTGGAAGGGACTGGATGGCGTAGGCCGATGCCTGTTCGTCTAGCGCATCGATGGTCACTTTTGTGGAGTGAGAATCGGTGGGGTAGAGGAAATGGTGATCTGCAGGATTGAAAACCTGGTCAAAGTCAGCTTCTTCAAATACAGATTCCTTGAACTGGAAACCATCCTGACCCAGGAAGGCGTTCAGGAAGGGAGAATTGTTGGCGATCTTTTCAGAAAAATTGCGTTCCAGACGTTTCTTGAGACGGAGTCTATTTGTGTTGAAGAAGGCGAGACAGATGCCATGGCGGGTAAACTTCCACTTCTTTTCCTGGGCGATAGCCTTCTCGAAAAGGGAGAAGTACAGGAGAATGCTGAACTGGCCGTTGATTGTTGCGTCCTCCACTCGCGGCAACTGGATGGTATCTTCCAGTCGCTTACGGAGGATTACATTTTCAATGGGAGCCCGCTTGGAAATGCTCAAGGTATTGTTCTGGGCATTTACATCAATGGGAACAAGAAGACTGGGGGCAAGCGCATTGCCGTCCCATTTCAGGAAGCCCAGAAGCAGGTAAAGGTCCGAGAAAACTACGTCTTCGGACTTGCCCTTGAAAATCTGGAGGAACTGGTCCTCTGTTGTGATTTTCTGCTGGGCGGTAAAGGTGGGGGATTCCACAAGGAAGGAATCAAGGGTCAGGGGACCCTTGGACTGCATCCACTTTTCGTAGAACAGGTCTCCAGCTTCAAGCATCAGGGGCGTTTGATACTCGCCCTTGGTGGAGAAATTCAAAAGACGGTCTTTTGAATCAAAAAGTTCTGCTTCTTTGCAAATCTGGTTAATGATTTCGGATGTAGATGCATGAGACATGCCAAGAATATAATTTTTTTTGGCCGTCCCAGTTTCTTACAAAATGTTCTCAATAAGCTGTATGGCGCTTTTCAGGGAAATGCCGTCCGGTGTCGGTTGCAAACGGGCTTTGTAACAGACCCGTCCAAGGAGGCTTTCTGCAGAAATGCCTGCGTCACGGTCCTGTTTCAGGCTGTGGGCCAGCTCCCTCTTGGACAGTTTCTTGCCATTTGGGTCCACAATCAGGGGATGATGTAGATAGAATGGCTTTGTATAATTTTTGTTTACGGCGCCAGTCTGGCAAAGGACTTCGGAAAGGGCAATTTGTCTGGCAGTTGAGTTTCGTATATCTTCCCCACGGACTATGTGGGTGATACCTTCTTCAAGATCGTCCACGCAAACGGCAAACTGGTATGTCCACTGTCCGTCGCGGTCCTTAATGGGAAAGTCTCCGCACTGTTGCTTGGGGTTTTCGTAGAATTCACCAAGACGCCAGTCTGTCCAGCTGATTACTTTGTCTGTGATTTTGAATCGAAGATTGTGGGGTTGCTCCGTAAGTGTTTCGTCTAGACCGCGGCATTTTCCCTGGTAGATGATTTCTCCAGTTTCGCTTTTTGGATTTTCGGCTTCCAGCTGTTTCCTGCTGCAGAAGCAGGGGTAGACCAGATTGTTTTCCTGAAGCTTTTTCAGTGCATCCTGGTAGATGCCGTTACGCTCACTTTGGATGCTCTTGCTCTGGTATTCGAAGCCGAACCAGGCCAAGTCTTCGTAAATGCCCTGGATGTAGGCTGGTCGGGCCCTGCTTTGGTCATGGTCTTCTATGCGAAGGTGCACCTGTAGGTTCCACTTGTGGGCGGCAGCCCAGACATAAAGGGCTGAAAGTAGGTGTCCTTCGTGAAGATAACCTGTAGGACTTGGGGCAAATCTTATTTTTTCGTACACGGACTAAAGATAAATTTTCCCGGATTTTTTAATATATATTCATTTTTGCAACATAAAGTTTTTTGCTGCAATGGAGTGTTTTTAGATGAAATTTAAGTTTCTGATTCTTTGTGCCTTTGCCTTTGTGACGTCTGCCTTCGCAGAAGATGTGATTGCCACAACCTCTAACGGCTCTACGGTGATTCTTCACGATAATGGCCGCTGGGAATATTACCAGAATAACGCAAAGATTCGGGATGTGCGTCCCGAGGCCATGCCTGAAGATGCCAAGTTCAACGTCTCCGTGCTGTATGAAACTCCTGAAAAAATCAAGAAGAACGTACGCCTGGCCATGGAGGCGGACTTTGCCACTGAAGAAGAAATTAAGGATAGTCTTCGCAAGGTGCCCAAGGGAGGCATTATTTATTTCCAGGTTCCCACCAAGCAGATCAAGAAGGGCCTGAACCGAGAGTTTGTCTACTCACTTTATGATGGTGGCAAGAAGCCTATTTTCACGAAGACCGCGTCTGAAACAGAAGCAACTCCCAGCGAGGACTCTAGCGTGAGCAACCTGATGATTGTGCCGGTGTATGGCCGTCCCAAGGCTAAGGTGATGAAGGCTCGCGTGGAAAGTGTCAAGGGCAAGGCCACGCTGGATATTGACATCCCCATTAAGTAGTCCAATGAAATTTGCTGTCGTTGACGTGGAAACCACTGGTGGTGCGGGAGAACTGAACCGCATTACGGAAGTGGGAATTGTGCTGCTGGATGATTTTGAAGTTGTTGGAACATTCCACACTCTGGTTGATCCTGGAACGCCCATCACTCCTTTTGTAGTGAATCTTACGGGAATTACGGATGAAATGGTCCAGGGACAGCCGCAGTTTTCCGAGGTTGCGGAACATATCGCAGAACTGCTCCGGGACAGAATTTTTGTGGCACACAATGTTCAGTTCGATCTGAAAATGATCCGAACTGAACTGAAACGGAGCTGTATTACCTTTGAACCTCCTCGCCTTTGTACGGTGAAACTTGCCCGTCATGTATTTCCTGGTTTCCCCAGCTATAGCTTGCACAACTTGACTGAAAGCCTTGGCTTGCCGGATTTTAATCATCACCGTGCGCTGGACGATACTATGGCTGCAGCAGAAATCCTGAAACTAGCCATGGGCAAGGTGGGGGCCGAAGGAATCCGAAAGGAAATAAAGAATATCCTTAAGGCATCGGCAACCGCCCTGGCATAAAATTTTAGGCGGCCATTGAGCCGCCGTTTTTTATTTGATCAAACCCGCCTTGTATTTCATTTTCAGAATACGCGCGGCGGATTCCTCAATTCGGTCCTTGTACTTGCCGTTTTGCTTGGCCATGGAATCTAGATAGTTGATCATTTCTACAGCCTTTGCGGGGTAGGTGATCATGAACATGTCGTTACCTGCCTCCAGGGCTGTGCGGATCAGTTTTCTAAAGTCCTTCTTGGGGTAGTTCTTGCTGGTCACGCGTTCTGTACCACTGACCCAGGCACGTAAGGAAACGCCCCAGAGATCGTCTGTGAGAATGACTGTTTCGTCGCTCATCTTGCGGGCCATGCGGACAATTTTGGGCTCAAAAACCGCGGGGCGGTTGGATACGCGGACAAAGCGGACACTACTCATCATGGTGACGGGAATGACGTCGGAAAGGTCCTTGAAAAACTGGTAGTTGTCGCTCATGACCTTCTTGGGGCTGGAACTGATGGCGATTTGATGGTCGCTGTTTGTCCAGCTGTCGTAGCCGGGAAAGTGCTTGGAAACGCAGATGACTCCGCTATTACGCATGCCGCCGACGAAGGCGCGCACCTTTTCTTCGCGGGTGCTGTCAACACCCCAGGAACGATGGGATTCTTCCATGAAGGAACGTTTCTTGCGGTGATCGTAGGCGGGATCCAGGACGGGAGCCAGGTTCATGTTGATTCCTAGTTCCTTTAGCTCTGCACCGATTTCCTGAGCAATGTTTTCGATGGAATCCGTGGGCATGACTCGCATTTCCTTGGCACTGGGAGCGTGCTGCCACTTTTCGGAAATGTTGCCGAGGCGGTTGACGAAACCGCCTTCCTGGTCGCTGGCCACAAGCAGGGGAATTTTTAAGCCTTCGTTTGCCGTGGCAATTTTCTTTTTGAAGGCTTCGGGATCCTTTAGGTGGCTTTTCATCACGAGGACTGCGCCGAATTCATGCTCAATCAGAAAGTCTGCGGGAGTGAGATACACCATGACCATCTGAGCCGCTTTCTGCTTGATGGACAGGGACTCCCATAGCGGGAGCAGTTCATCGGGAAGACCGTAGGGAACCTGCGGGACGGAATCTGCGACCTTTACCGTATCCTGTAATGCTACAGTGGAATTCGCCTGGGGTGAGGGCTCGTTTGTTGCAAGAGCCAAAGTGTCCGTTTGCGCAAACACGAAAACGGCACTAGCGAGTGCAAGGAACATCCATATTTTCTTCATGTCTGTTTCTCTTGAAAACGGGCGTTATTCTTCACTCTTGCCCGCAGGCTTCTTTGCTCCCCAGCGGCGGGGCTTGAATTCGCGAGGCGGGAAATCAAATTTCAACTTGCCCTTTTCCAGCAGGAGGAATGCATCAAAGAGACGGTGGGTCTTGTTGCTGCGGAAACCCTTGATAAGGTCGGTCTTCTTACCTTCCAGAAGTTTCTTGATTTCGTCCAGGGGCAGCTCCTTGCCAAGAAGAATTTTGGGCAGGGAGAGGCCGGAGGGCTGCTTGTCAATGTAACTCTGGGAAACGTAGCCGGTGAGGGTTTCGAAGACGTCGGTGCCATCAATGGGAGATTGACCAATTTTTGCACCAACCTCGATTTCTTCAGGCTTTTCGTCAAAGACAAATTCAATCTTGTTTTCGTCATTGATGATAACCACAGCGGAAAATTCTGCACCTTTCTTGCTGCGGAAACCGGTGAGGGGGCCTATTTTACGGTTGGTCAGGAGTTCTACGATTTCTTCGTCGGAGAGTCGCTTGCCGCCAATCATCTTGCGGATGACGATACCGTCTTCGGTGGAGTAGCGGCTGACGGTCTCAAAAACCTTCTTGCCGTTGACCGGACTGAAACTGGCTTCGCCTGTGGTACTTTCTTCCTTGAATCCCTTGATATTCTTTACCATGGTGCGGGTCATTTCCACAATGCCCTGCATGAAACTTGCTCGGGATTCCTTGCCCTTGGAAATCAGGTCCATCTTGTATTCCCATTCGCCGGTCAGTTCAGGACTGGTGAGGGCTTCAATGTTCATGGCGGAAAGAACCTTGATCAGGTCGAATGCCTTGGCTGTAGGAATCATTTCCTTGCCGTCACGGACCACGTACTTGTCGCTAACCAGCTTCTCGATGATGGCTGCGCGGGTGGCCGGAGTGCCAAGGCCGCGTTCCTTCATGGCGTCGCGAAGTTCGTCATCTTCCACTAATTTACCTGCACTTTCCATCATGGAGAGCAAGGTGCTTTCTGTATAGTGTGCGGGGGGCTTGGTGAAATCTTCTGCGGATTCAATAGAAACAGTCTTTGCCTTAGGGCTTTTCAGCTGAGGAATGTTGGACTCGTCGTCGCTATCCTTGCCGTAGACGGCCTTGAAGCCCGGGTCCACCAGAATCTTGCCTTCAGTGATGAAGGTTTCCTTTTCTACGGTGGTTACGCGGGTGGTGTTCAGGTACTGTGCGGGAGGGAAGAATACCGCGATGAAACGCTGGCAGATCATGTTGTAGATCTTTGCTTCCGCTTCAGAGAGAGTACTGGGAACAATGCCTGTGGGAATGATGGCAAAGTGGTCTGAAATCTTGGTGTTGTCGAAAACCTTGGGAGTCTTCTTTACATAATTCTTGTCCAGTGCTTCCTGGGCGAACTTGGCCAGGGGGCCTTCAATCTTTCCGAGGGTAGCCTTTACTGGAGCCACGTAGTCTTCAGGAAGGCAACGACTATCGGTACGGGGATAGGTGGTTGCCTTGTGGTGTTCGTAAAGGCTCTGGGCAATGGAAAGGGTGGTCTTGGCGCTAAAACCGAAACGGTTGTTGGCTTCACGCTGGAGTGTGGTCAAGTCATAGAGCTGACCGCACTTCTGCAGGCTAGGGGCGGTGGTTTCCTCGATGGAGGCTGCCTTGCCCTTGCACTTTTCGATAATGGATTTGGCGCGAGCCTCGTCAAAGATCTGCTTCTGGCGGTCCTTGCCTTCGCCTTCAAACCACTTACCCTGGTAGGAATTGCCGTCGTTGTCGAAATCGGCGGTAATCGTCCAGAACTGCCTGGGCTTGAACTGGTGGCGTTCTTCTTCGCGCTTGACGATAATGGCGAGTGTGGGTGTCTGCACGCGGCCACAGGGAGTAATCTGGAAACCGCCCATGGAACTGTTGTAGGCGGTAAGACCGCGGCTACCGTTCATGCCCACCAGCCAGTCCGCCTCGGATCGGCAGAGGGCTGCGTCTCTCAGGTTTTCCATGTCTTCGGCGGTGCGAAGGTTTTCAAAAGCTTCCTTAATTGCCGCTGGTGTCATACTCTGCATCCAGAGGCGCTTCAGAGTCTTGTTCTTGAAGTTGCCCTTGAGGACGTAGTCCAGGATGTAGAAGAAAATCAGTTCACCTTCGCGGCCAGCATCGCATGCGTTGATGATGGTGGTGACGTCCTTGCGCTTGATGAGTTTGCTCAAGATGGAAAGCTGGGACTTGGTGGCCGGGGTGGCTACTAACGGAAATTTCTCTGGCAGCATGGGAAGGGTCTTCATGTCCCAGGCCTTGAAACGTTCGTCGATGTCCTTGGGGTCGGCGATGGTGACCAGGTGGCCAATGGCATGGCTTACGATGGTTGTGTCGCTTTCGTAGACGCCGGTACCTTTCTGGAAGGACTTTGCCCCCAGGACCTTTACCAGGTCGGCTGCAACGCTGGGCTTTTCTGCGATAATGAGAGTTTTTCCTTCGACGGGCGCTTTAGTGGCTTTTGCCTTGGTTGCCTTTGTCGTGGTCTTTGTTGTCGCTGTTTTTGTTGCCATTTTACTTCCACTTGAATCTGCCGAACAGGCCGAAAAGGACGGCTAGTACGGTAAAGGGGGCATGGATGAATTCTACCGGAGTGCACCACTTGAGGAGGTGCTCCTGGTGGAAAACCTTGAGCCCGCGAATAATTAAAATCATGTCGCCGGCGCACTTCAGCAGGAATGCTATGAGGGCCGCAATGAGGACTGCCATGCTGAAGGGAGCGAGCACCGCTGTCACGCACTGCATGACGAGGAACATAAATACCATAGAGAGCACGAAAACGATTTTCGGGGTATAATAGATGGTCTTGGAAGCCCAGCGCTTGCGCTGTTCCCAGAGTTCTTTCAGGGTTTCCTTGCCGTTGGTGGTAACGAAGGTGCCTGGCTCTATGCAGTAGCGCATGGCCCAGGGTCTGTCGGCAGCAAGTTTCTGCATTAGCAGGTCGTCGTCGCCGCTCTGGATCTTCAGGACGTTGTCGAATCCGTTGACACTATTAAAGAAGCTCTTGCGGTAGGCCAGGTTGTTGCCGGTGCTTGTCAGGGGCAGGTGAATTGCCAAACCGGCGGTGCCGGCCACACGGTAGATTAGGGTCTCCACGGCCTGCATGCAGATGAGCACGCTGGATTTGCCGGGCGCTGTGGGGATGTAGGAGTGGCCAGCCACCAGTTCGATTCCTGGTTCGAATTCCCTTACGATTCCTTCGATCCAGGTGGGCTGAACCAGGCAGTCTGCATCGGTGAGGCAGAGAATGTCTCCACTGCAGGCGGCAATCATCTTGGAAAGTGCGTTTTTTTTAGGGCTGACGCCTTCGGGAATTTCTGAAATGGTTAGGATATGGAGCTTTTCCGGGTATTTTTCTGCATATTCAGCGAGAATTTTTGGGGTGTCGTCGTCAGAACGGTCGTCTGCGACCCAAACTTCCCATTCTCCGGAATAGGTCTGTGCCAAAACTGAGTCCAATGTGGCTCGAATGCCTGCAGATTCGTTCCTGGCGGCTATCAAAACGCTAATCTTGGGCTTAGGTTCCACGTCGGATTCGCCAACGCGGACTGTGCCCAGTGCGCGGTAGAAGCGGACTTCTAGCCAGAGGTAGAAGAATCCAAAGACTGCCAGGAGCGCAATTGCTCCATATGTGACTATGTCGAATGCCATTTTGGCGCAAAATGTAGTTCAAGAAAAATGACGTTTGAAAAACACGTCTCAGAAAAAGGGGGTGTTTGCGGTGCTCTATATATATGGTGATTTTCCTCAAAAATACCCTTTGCGTGGAGCTTTTGGGCAATGTATTGACCTGTTTCCCTGTTTTTACTACATTTGTGCCACTTTGAAACTCGATATTGCACAAAAACTTACAGAATCCGAAGACCTCCGAGTGGTCTGGTCCCATGCCGACGCTCCGGAACTCTTTGACGAACTGCACCTAAAGGGCGATCTGGTAGCTCAGGTGCTGGTTAGCCCCGAAGGCTCGAGTAAGTGTCTTGTGACTGGTTCGATTTCTGGAGTGCAAACTCTGACTTGTGTCCGCTCCCTGGAGCCCTTCGATCGCCCGTTCAGCACAGAAATGGTCATTGAAGTGGAACGAACCCAGGTGGCGAAGCAGGAGCTGAATGACGAGGACGACGAGGTCTACGCATACAGTATTCCGCAGGCACAGGACTTCGTGGATGTTTCCGAGTGCGTTCGTGAGCTTATTATCCTTCAAGAGCCCCTTGCCCCCGTGAAAAATCCTGACGAAGATTTTATCTTTGTAACAAACAACAAACCAGAAGATGAAGAAGGCGATAAGCCGACGGACCCTCGCTGGGAAAAACTCAAAGCTCTTAAGAGCAAAATGGAAAACAGGAGTTAAAAATGGCAGTACCTAAAAGAAAAACCTCCACCGCTCGTCGTGACAAGCGCCGCACCCACTGGAAGATGGAAGTGCCCGCTATGGCTACTTGCGATCATTGCGGTTCCGTGAAGCGCCCGCACCGCGTGTGCCCGGTTTGCGGTTACTACAATGGTGTCGAAGTTGTCGACATGAAGGCCGAAGCCTAATTTTTAGTGTATATTAAGGTAAGTTCCGGCGTGCCCGGGGCTTACCTTTTTTATTGAAGACCTGAAAGGTCGAAAGTTTTTGATGTATAAGGAAGTATATCATGATTAAAGTGGCTCTAGATGCTCTGGGTGGCGATTTTGCTCCCGACGTTGTGATTGACGGCGCAATTAACGCAGCCAATAAGGATGCTGATCTGCACATTGTTCTGTGCGGACCTGAGGCCGAGGTCAAGGCTGGCCTCGAAAAGCGTGGTTACACTGGTCATGGTATTTCCGTCGTCGATGCACCGGATCCGGTGGCCATGGACGAACATCCTGTCATGGTTCTCAAGAAGAAGCCTCACTCTGGTCTGGTGACTTGCGTTGCCCTCCAGAAGATGGGCAAGGTTGATGCATCCGTCAGTGCCGGTAACTCCGGCGCCATGATGGCTAGCTGCCTCATGCTTCTTGGCAAGACCACCGAAAAGTTTGGCCGTCCGCCTATCGGCTGCGTGATTCCCACCGCCGAAAAGCCTATCGTCCTTGTGGATGCTGGCGCTAACGTAGACGAACGCGCTTCTGTACTCGTTGACTTCGCCATTGCAGGTTCTGCTTTTGCTGAAACTTACTTTGGTCGTACTCAGCCGAAGGTCGGCCTCGTGAACATGGGCGAAGAAGAACACAAGGGCCCCGCAGTTTGCCAGGAAGCCTACCAGCTCCTGAAGAACGCTCCCGTGAACTTCATCGGCAATATCGAAGGTGAAGACCTGATCATGGGCAAGGCCGACGTGGCTGTTACCTCTGGCTTTACAGGTAACGTAATCCTCAAGATGATCGAAGGCTTCTACGAAATGCATCACAAGATGTTCGGCAACATTGATTCCGAAGCTGGTCGCAAGTTCGACGAAATGTGGGACTACCGCATGACTGGTGGCGCCTTGCTGCTTGGCCTCAACGGTACCGGCATTATCGCTCACGGCCGTTCCGATGCTCTGGCTATCGAAAAGGCTGTTGAAGTTGCTGCCAAGTACGCCCGCCTCGGCGTGGCCAAGGCTGTGAACGCTCGCCTTGCCGAAATCAAGGACGACGCAGCTTCTGCCGAAGCTCCTCAGGCTTAATTATTCCGAGCGCCCGTAGCGACAAACGTGTCATTCCGGCCTTGAGTCGGAATCTCCATGCGATGAGATGGCGGCTTTCGCCGCCATGACGTGCGTCAAAAAGACAGGACTCAAATCCTGTCTTTTTTTTGTTTTGCTAAGGCTGCAACGTAAGGCTTTGGACGCGTTTTTTTAAGATGGATTTTGTTCTTTTGCTCTCCTAAGGTGCCTTGTATTTTTGTAAGTTTGTAGTGATTAAACAGAATCGTTGTTTCATTCAAGGAAAATAAACAATGTCCAAGACTATTCTTCTTTTCCCTGGCCAGGGCGCACAGTACGTCGGTATGGGCCAGACCCTCGCTTCTACTTTCGAACCTGCAAAGAAGATCATGCAGGAAGCTGACGAAATCCTCGGCTTCTCCCTGTCCAAGCTCATGGCAGAAGGTCCGGAAGATGTTCTCAAGAGCACCGACAATACTCAGCCGGCTCTTTTTACCGTGTCCGCAATGGTCATGGAACTCCTGAAGTCCGAAGGTTTTGAATTTGACTACGTTGCAGGTCACTCCCTGGGTGAATACTCTGCAATCTACGCTGCCGGCGGCTTCAGCTTTGCCGACGGTCTCCGCCTGGTCCGCACCCGCGGCGAACTCATGGCCTCTGCCGGTTCCAAGAATCCGGGTGCCATGGCTGCTATCATGGGCCAGGAAGAAGCTAAGATTCTGGAACTCTGCGAAGCCGTGAAGGATGCCGGCGTCGTAGTTCCCGCAAACATCAACTGCCCGGGCCAGATCGTCGTGTCCGGTGCTCAGGAAGGCGTTGCCAAGCTCTGCGAAAACTGCGGTGCTGCTGGCATCAAGGCCATTCCTCTGGCAGTGTCCGGCGCTTTCCACTCTCCGCTGATGCAGTTCGCTCAGCCTGGTCTCGCCGAAGCTATCGCAAAGACTACCTTCAACGATGTGGCTAAGCCGGTCATCGCAAACGTGATTGCTGAACCTGTCACCTCCGGCAAGGAAATTGCAGACCTGCTGGTCCGCCAGCTGGTGTCCCCGGTCCGCTGGAACGACTGCATGAACAAGGCTATCTCCCTCGGTGTAACCCAGGGTGTTGAAGTGGGTTCCGGCAAGGTTCTCATGGGCCTCATGCGCAAGATCAGCCGCGACGTGAAGGTCACCCCGGTCGAAACCATTGAAGCATTTGCTGCCCTGAAGGGCTAATAGCTATCAGCTATGAGTTATGAGCATTGAGTTAATGTGTGGCGCCGAAGGCGCGATTATAAAAACTCATCGCTCAAGGCTCGTTACTCACAACTTTTTTATAAAGGAACTATTAAATGGGTAAACTTACAGGTAAAAAAGCCATCGTTACCGGCGCTTCCCGTGGTATTGGTCTCGCTATCGCTACCGAACTGGCTAGCCAGGGTGCAGACGTTGCCATCCTTTCCACTTCCGTCAAGGAAGATCTTGCTGCAAAACTCAGCGCCGAACTGGGTGTGCAGGTCAAGAGCTATGCTTGCAACGTTGGTGATTCTGAAACTGTCCAGACCGTGTTCAAGCAGATCATTGCTGACATGGGTACCGTTGATATTCTGGTGAACAACGCCGGTATTACCCGCGATGGTCTCCTGATGCGCATGAAGGACGAAGATTTCGACTCCGTTATCCAGACCAACCTCCGCTCTGTGTTCCTCTGCACTCGCGCCGTGGCTCGCACCATGATGGGCAAGCGTACCGGCCGTATCGTGAACATTACTAGCATCAACGCAATCCGCGGTCAGGCTGGCCAGGCAAACTATGCTGCAGCCAAGGCCGGTATTATCGGTATGACCAAGTCCAATGCCATGGAACTGGCTTCTCGCGGCATTACCGTGAACGCCGTTGCCCCTGGTTTTATCGGCACCGACATGACTGCAGCCATGGATGACGCTACCAAGGAAAAATACGCTGCAAGTATTCCCCTTCAGCGCATTGGAAATCCTGAAGATGTGGCTAAGGCAGTGGCTTTCCTGGCATCCGACGACGCTTGCTACATTACCGGACAGGTATTGGGTGTTGACGGGGGCTTGAACGCTTAGTCTTTTTTTACTAAATTTGAACACAAACACTTAATCCAAAAAATGGAGTATAAAATGAACGAAGAAATTTTCAAGAAGGTTACCGACGTTATCGTCTCCAAGCTCGAAGTTAAGGCTGAAGATGTGAAGCCGGAATCCGAATTCAGCAACGACCTCGGTGCTGACTCTCTCGACCGCGTTGAACTGGTCATGGCTCTCGAAGACGAATTCGAAGTTGAAATCCTCGACTCCGACGCTGAAAAGTTCCAGAAGGTTGCTGACGTCGTCGCTTTCCTCGAAGCTAAGAAGGGCTAATTTTTAGCGAACAAAGAATTTTGCTTACATCAGTTAAGCGAAGTTACTGATAAGACCTCGGCATGATCTGCCGAGGTTTTGTTATCTTCTAGAAAAAAGAAAAATTCAAAATAGGAGAAACCAGCATTGGAAGATTCAAAGAAACTTCACGAAGTGCTTGATCTCTGGTTTCGCCAGAAGTCCGGT
Organism: Fibrobacter sp.; assembly: GCA_045616805.1. Classification (GTDB taxonomy): domain Bacteria; phylum Fibrobacterota; class Fibrobacteria; order Fibrobacterales; family Fibrobacteraceae; genus Fibrobacter. The sequence goes on along the minus strand of JAZLHK010000044.1, from coordinate 59,781 downwards.
GACGGGCTTGAGGCGAAGCTCGGGTACAGGTTTAGAGATCCTGAACTGCTTGCCCACGCCCTTGTTCATCGCTCCTTCCTTTCCGGAAAGGACTTGCCCTATGTCAGCAACAATGAACGCCTGGAATTTCTGGGCGATTCTGTCCTGAACATGCTGACCACGGAGTTCCTGTACAGGATGTATCCGGAGGATTCCGAAGGTGAACTCTCCAAGCGAAAGAGTGCCATTGTGTCTGGCCATGCCTGCGCCCAGTCCAGTAAGGAATGGGATCTGATCGAGTACATTAAGATTGGAAAGTCCGAGGCAAAGATGGGTGGCCGGGGCAAGGAAACGATTGTGGCTGATGCCTATGAAGCTGTTCTCGGGGCGGTGTATCTGGATGGTGGGTTAGAAGAAGTTCGAGCAATTCTGAACAGGTTCCATTTTCCCCGCGTGCAGGAAATTATTGTGGCTGATGACTTCGTAAACCACAAGAGCGAACTGCTGGAGTATGCACAGGGCAAGTTGCGATCTGCTCCGGAATATGAAATCATTGGTGAAGATGGTCCGGAACATCTGAAGGTCTTTACTGCACAGGTTCGACTGAATGGCCGAGTCCTTGGTCAGGGTCAGGGGCCCAACAAGAAACGTGCGGAGCAGGAAGCCGCAAGAACATCTCTTGAAATTTTGAAACGCGAAGAGGCTGAGGCTGAAGCTGCTAAGCCCAAGGAAGATGAGGCCGACAAGGCTCCGAAGGCGAAAAAGCCTCCCCGTTATCTGGGACGCCCTTAAATAGGTGTAGAGTGTAAAGGATAAAGCTTAAAGGAATTACGGACTTCGAGCCGGAATCTATAAGAGAAAGAGTATGAAAATCTATAAGAACGTATTTAGCCTGGTTGCCGTGACTGCATTAGCATTCGGTCTTACAGCATGCAATGAGAAGTCCGGCTCCAATAGTTCCTCTGCAAAAGGCGCCGCCGCAGTCTCCGAAGCAGACTGCCCCGTGTTGCCTTTGGACACCACGGCTACGGGCGAGTTTGACCCGGTTGCCTCCAAGGATGCTCGCCCGTGCGGCGCCATCACCCTGTGGGGTTCTGCCATGCCCAAGTCCTTCAACATGTGGGAAGACTACAACAGTTTCTCTGCAGAACTCATGAGCATGATGTTTGAACCGCTGGTCAGCCTTCACAGTACAGAAGACAAGGAAGTGGGCATTCTTGCTGACAGCTGGACCGTTGGCGAAGACGGCAAGACCTTCACCTTCCATGTGGACCCCCGCGCCAAGTGGAGCGACGGCAAGCCCATTACCGCCGAAGACGTGCAGTACTACTACGACGTCATCATGGACGAGAAAAACTTGACTCCCATCTTCAAGGTGGGCCTCAGCCGTTTCGACCGTCCGGAAGTCGTTGACCCGCAGACCATCAAGATGGTAGCGAAGGAAGTCCACTGGGGTAACTTCTGGGAAGCCGCCGGTATGCTGGCGTTCCCCAAGCACGCCTGGCAGGGCAAGGACTTCAACCAGATCCGCTATGATTTCCCGGTGGTGTCTGGCCCCTACATCATCAAGACCTTCCGCGAGGACCGCTATGTGGAACTGGCACGCCGCGCCGACTGGTGGGGTTTCAAGAAGAACTGGAACCGCGGAAAGTACAACTTCCAGAAGATCCGCTACCGCTTCATGAACGATCAGACCAAGGCTCTTGAAGCATTCAAGAAGCAGGACTTCAACGCCTACGCCATCTACACCAGCAGCATCTGGATGAAGCAGACTGACTTCGATGCCGTGCAGAAGGGTTGGGCTGTAAAGCAGCGCATCTTCAACAAGGAACCCATCGGATTCCAGGGCATGGCCATCAACCTGCGCAAGCCCGAGTACCAGGATGTTCGCGTCCGCCGAGCTCTGAACTTCATGCTGAACCGTGAAGCCATGAACGAAAAGTACATGTACGGTCAGTATTTCCTGCAGAACAGCTACTACCCGGACTTGTGGCCCAACAATACCAATCCTACGGCCACCATGTACCACTTCAACCCAGATAGTGCACGTGCTCTCTTTGCTGCTGCTGGCTACAAGGTGAATGGACAGGGTGTTCTTGAAAAGGATGGAAAACCCTTTGCCATCAACTTCATCACCAGTAGCGAAGATTTGCGTCACTTGACTCTTTTCCAGGAAGACCTGAAGAAGATTGGTGTGGTGGCAACCATCGAACAGATGAGCCAGAGTACCTTGCGCAAGCGCCTGGACGATGCTGACTTCGACCTTTACTGGGTGAACTGGGGTGCAGGCCGTCTTCGTGATCCGGAGGCAAGCTGGCATTCCTCAACTGCAATGGACAAGGGTACGAATAACCTGAGTGGCTTGCAGGATCCCGTGGTGGATAGCCTCATCAACTTGCAGAAGACTGAGTTTGACCTGGCCAAGCGAAATGAAATTCTAAAGGCTTTGGATAATCGTCTTTCCGAAATTGTTCCCTATGTTTTGATGTGGCAGTGCGATCATCACCGCATTCTCTACTGGAACCGTTTCGGAACTCCGGAAAAGGTCTTTGACAACTTCAATCGCGAAGATGCTATTCCTGTTTATTGGTGGGTGGATCCGGCGAAGTCTGCCGCCCTCGACAAGGCCATGAAGGCTGGTGAGTCTTTGCCGATTCCTGAGTATGACGTGAAGTAATCCCCTGAGGGGAATGAGAAACGGGCTGGTCTATTGACCAGCTTTTTTTATTTGTTGCTTTTGAGGCTGTTCATTCTTTCGGAAAAGTGCCTTGGGAGCAACTTGAAATAAATTCCGAGGTAGAAATTATTCCAGACATTGTCTGCGTGTACCCAGCCCATTTCTATACCGAACAGATTTGCTAGTTCAATGAATCCCCCCAGATAGAAAGTGGGGGCATTCTTGCCAAAAATGTAGGTGAAGCGGGGACCGCCTAGAATTTCATAGCCGTACGAAAATTCTACTTGAGCCATGGGAACCACGGAGTGGTTGAACAGGTTTACGTCGTCGCAGCCTTCGTAGCTGTCGCATTGGCTGAGGGTTAGGTTATTCCAGGCGATGCCGCCGCCGAATGCCAGGGCGAGGTCCTGCCTAAACTCCAGGGTGAAAAGGCCCCCGATCATGCCGGTCACCATGGTGAGGGAGTCATTGTCGCCCGCCATGTAACCGAAATTTCGTTCGGTAGATTCGCTGGCTTTGTTCATACTTAAGTTGATTCCACCAACAAGCTGAAAAGCCCAGTCCACTCCTCCCTTCGAATCTGGTTCTCGAACAGGGTTGATTTCATCGTCGTCATTTTCATCACGTAATGCAGCCCTGTAATCCGTGCTGCTTGGTGCATAGCTGGCGCTAGAAGGCTTTTCCCTGAGAGGCTTGCCCGGAAAGTGCTTTCGCTTTCGGCCTTCCCAGACGAATCTTCCAACGAGGCCGCGAGAGACGTCCTTGTCGTCGTAGATGGCCTTGTCTTTCCAACGATTGCCTTGCCTTAGGCTGATGTTGGAATGATTTTCGTCAATGTTGATCTCGAATATGGTTTCGTTGGGCTCAATCTTGTGCTGGAATAGCAGTTTCCCGTTGAGGTAGTAGTTGCCGTCAATCCCCTCTGCAGTTTTGACAAGGATGGTTGACCTGCTATATCCGCTGCGGGAGATGTCAAAATAAAGGGTGCCGTTGGTATTCTTGGCGCCGTTTCTGCTATTCTGGATTAGGTCCTTGAACACGGGGGCGAGATTTCCGCTGTTGTCACTGTGAAGTACGATGGATCCGCACACAGAGTTCCATTGCCTCAGCTGCTGTTTTAACTGGTTTAAGGTTTCCCTGTTTTGTTCCAGTGTAAAATTGTAGCTGACTTCGATACCTTGAGTTAAGGGTTCTGGAGAATAACGGCCTTCAAGACTCAGGTAACGGCTTGGGTGGAACGCTTCAATCTGCAGAGCTTCGAAGCATTGATTGATTGCGTTTCTGCGCTGTTCTATGGCGTTGGAAAGTCTCGTGGGGCTCAGGCGGATTTCGCCAGTGACCTTGAAGAATTCCGTTTCGAATTCTGGAAGTTCGTATTGGTAGAACCTTCCGCAGTCCTCGTCCATTTCCTCTGTTAAGGAAATGCTTCCACATCGGTCGTTCATCTCTTCGATGGCGGCGGCGTTTTCCCACAGTTGGTCCAGCTGTTCCTTTTCGTGATCGGAAAGTGTTTCACTCTGGCGCAAGGTGTTCAACTGGGAAATCCTTGCACTAATTTCTTCTGGGGATATGGTGGACATGGCCAGTTGCGGATCGGCAGTGGCTGCGGTTACACCGGCAAGCAAAAAGAGTAGTGTTGCTTTTGTAGAAGAAATTTGCACTTTAGAAAGGAATGGGATTCTTTGTAAATATATACGGATTCCTGCGAAATGTAAAAATAAAACCCCAGGCTTTCGCCAGGGGCTTTAAAATCTATTCAACTAACTGAAATTAGAAGTTGAAGCCGACATTTACGTCAATGGTCATCGGAGTGTCGCTGCCGTACATGTCTTCACCAATGCCGAAGCCGAAGCTAGCATCGAGGGAGATCATCGGGGTGAAGGCGACATTGATACCAACATAGGGCCAGAGACCGAGGGTACCGCTTTCTTCGCCATTGTAGTCCATCTTGGTGAGCTTTTCTTCAGATTCGCCATCAAAGGTGGTTTCGCCGAGCCACATAGCAAGATCGATCCCAACGTACGGGGTGATCATCTGGTTCACAGCGAAGTCTGCTTCAACACCGAGGTTGAGGGTCCAAGGACCGCTCCACTTGTCGTCGCCTTCAGTTTCGAGAGCGAGACCGAGTTCGGAACCCAGGTTAACCATGCCGAATGCCTGAGAGTACTGCACACCAGCGTGGAGACCGAAACCGTCGCCGTCGATTTCTTCTTCACCGATGGGGAGGGTGAAGTCAACGAATACGTTCATGGGCTGCATGAACTGGTAACGAACCATGAGAGGGAGGTTGCGGAGGCCATCAGCACCATCGTGTCCGTCCCAATCAGACATGACGCGGTACGGGAGCTTCAAACCGAGTTCCAAACCCTGGATAACGGTGTAGCGAGCTCCACCATAGATATCGAGGCCGCTCCAGTCGCCGTGCATCATATAGTCGACGCCGACCTTTGCCTGGCCCTTGCCTGCTTCGAGAACGGGGAACTTGTCCCAAGTTGCGAAAGATGCGGTTGCTGCAACTGCAGCTGCGAGTGCGATTTTTTTGATCATCGTTATTCTCCTTGATGGATGTTTTATGGTTCAAATTTAATATTCCAATTTGGAACATGCAATGGTGAAAATTTGTTTTTGTGATGAAAAACACAAAATTTCAGGCATGACGGTTGTTTTTGTAACTTATTGGTGCTCAATGAGTTGTGTCTTTGTGCCGCCTGCCAGGGTTTGCGTTGTCGGTTGGTCGGGATACGAGTGCCAGGGAATCGTAAAAGTGTGATAAAACTTAAACTTTGCTCCCTATCACAGCAGAAAAGTTTTTGCCCCCTTTTGTTTGATTTTGCCCTTATTATAGGCTATCTTTACTATGTAAAAAAAGTTTTGTGAGGTCCCTATGAAAACAAAGTTTAGCATCTGGCTTTCGACAGTTCTACTGTTGGCTTTTGCGACTAATGGGTTCGCCAAATATTGTTTGTACTCCCGTAATTATTATGGCTTCGTGGCGCAAGAGTATGAGCTGCGTCAGGCTCCTGCTTGTCCGGTTGTGCAGGGTTTTAGCCTTGCTGGCGAAGCTGATGAAACGCCGACTAAGCTTTACGACCTGCTTAATACCAAGTGGAGTGGCGGCGTCCTGAAGCTTGGCTCTCCCATCGACCTTAAGGAAATGGGACCTAACCAAACTGCCTGTAAGGAAAATCATAAGCCCTGGCCGCAGAAGGGTGGCTTTAACGGCAATGGCTTCACCATCTCAAATTTGTGCTATATCAGTTCTGCGAAGATGACTGCTCCTGTGGGCCTTTTTGGTGTCTATGGCGACAACGAAATCAAAAATGTGGCTCTTCAGAATGTCAAGATTTCCATTAAGGGCTCTGGCGTCGGTGAAGACTACTATCCCGTAGGTTCTGTGGTGGGGTACTTGAAGTTTGCCACGATGGATTCTGTTAGTGTGAAGGATGTTTCCATCAGTGCGCCTTTCGCCGGTGGTGTTGTCGGTCTTGACTCAAACTCTACCATTATGCACGTTACTGCCGATGACGACATTGTCGTGTCGAACTCTGTTTCTATTGCCAGTGGCTCCGTTGGTTCTAAAATGAAGGTTGGCACTTTGGACATAAGCGTAGCTCCTCAGGGCTATAATGCGTTTGTCGGTGGCCTTGTTGGCTATAATATTCGAACCAACGCCAGTCCATCTTTCCACGAAATAAATATTCTGGCTTCTGTGGTGGATTCCGCCACCGGTCATAAGTCTGCCCTGGGTGGCCTTGTGGGTATGGAGAGCGCTTCGATGGACTCCATTTACAGCGTGTCTGTCTACACAAAGTACAGGGACAATGAAACTATTCCGACGAAGATTTCTGGCGGTAGTTCCATGGGCGGCCTGATTGGTGCCGTTGCACCGTATTTCAATAATGGAAATTATAAAGAAGGCAAGGTAATCCTGAACAAGGTGTCCTTCGACGGTGAAATTGGCAATGCATCTTCTATCACTGAAACTGTGAATGGTGTAGAATTCAAGACTGTTGCCGTTGGTGGCCTTGTCGGCTACGATTATGTCTGGCAGTCTTCTTCTCTGGGTATTAGAAATAGTTCTGCCAATGTTGCCCTGGTTGACTCTGTCAAGGTGCCTGGTAGCTACCGCTATATGGCTGGTGGTATTCTTGGTGCCAGCAATAATTGCCAGAGTACAGAAAATAGTTCTGCATATGTATCAATTGTTGGCTCCAAGTCTTCCGGCTATATTGATCTTGCCGGATCTGCACAGGCTGTTAGGGATTTGCGCATGCAAAGCTATGTCGGTGGTGTTGCTGGTTTTGCTTGTCTTGCCTACGATGGAAACGGGCTTAAGAAGGATACTTCTTCTGTAGACATTAGCGTTAGAACAAAGACCGCTTACAAGATGGATGGCAACGCCTTCTTCGATACGGTTGCCGTGGGTGGCCTGGCTGGTCATGTGAACGCTGCTACTGCTGAACCGCTTCCCTTGTCTAACCTTCGTTATACCGGTTCCATTGAAATCAAGGATAGTCTGAATTCTGTATTTGTCGGTGGTGCTGTAGGCGACTTCTCTGAACTTACTGGTGGTTCGGGTACTGCTGTTGATTTTAAGAGCGTATCTGTTGAAAATGCCAATGTGGTAAAATATTCAGCAACAGCAGCAAATCAGGTTTCCCGTGGTTTCATTAAGCAGGTTGCAAGAATTGGTGGTCTTTGTGGTTACTGCCGTGAAATGTATTCGGCACAAACGTCAAGTGTCGTTGGTAACATCGATGTGGATGCAAGTAGGTATGCTGGCGACACCCTTCAAGTGGGTGGACTGATGGGCAATGTTACCGTTAACCGCATCAAGACAACGACTCTGAAGAATACCTTCTCTATTGGTGATATCGATGTGAAGAGCAACGATGGCGTGATTGCCAACGTGGGATACCTGGTGGGCCACCTGCAGAAGGATAAGGATGACTGCTATGTCGAAACATCCTATCACTACAGTGACAAGGACTCTTACGGACCTTTCGGCTACTTCATGACGAAGGGTATCAGGGAAAAGCTTGAAGCAGAAACTGCTCCGAGTGATGACTTGTGGATGCTGGAAGATGGTGTTAAGTACGTTGTCCGCAATGGTGCGTCAAAGAACTTGACCGATGGTTCTTTCAATGGAACTATGGTTGAGGCCGATATGAAAAACATTATCTTCGCCAAGACCTTGAATATTGATCAGGCTCCACTTGTCTGGACTTACAAGAGTCCCCTGAATGAAAATCTTCCGTTCTTTGCCGATAGCCGCTATCCGGCTGTTGCTGAAGGCATGATTTATTCTGTGTCTTTTGTCGACTTTGATGGAACTTTGCTGACTACGATTTCTGTTCCTGATGGCTTTGATGCTGATGCACCGGAAGTGCCGGAACATGAAGGCTACAAGTTTAAGGCTTGGGATCCTGCAGATCTTTCCAAGGTTAGTTCCAGCATGGTTGTCTATGCAACCTACGACACTTTGACTTACAAGGTTCGTTTTGTAAATGAATCCGGCAAGGATATCGTATATTATCCCAATGCCAAGTACGGATCTTCTGTTGCCGCTCCTAGCATGGAGAAGTACGAACAGGATTTGACGAAGGAAGGCTACACTTTCATTGGATGGAGTGACTCCTCCTTCAACCTGGTGACTAAGGACCTTACCATTGAACCGGTGTTCAAGGCAGGTGTCTATCGCTTGACCTTCAAAAACTATGATGGAAGCCTCCTGGGTGAAAGCATTCTGGAATACGGTGCAGAAATCACTTACAACTTTGACGTAACAAGAGCTGCCACCATGGCTTATACTTACGAATTCAAGGGCTGGTCTCCGGAGGATATCAAGACGATGCCTGCAGAAGACCTGGTGCTTACTGCTGTGTATGATTCTACGGATGTCCTTTACACGGTTGCCTTCGTGGATTATGATGGTAACCAGATCGGTGAATCTCAGCAGGTGAAGTATGGCGCTGCTGCTGTTGCTCCTGAAGGTCCTGCCAGCGAAGGTCGTGTATTTACTGGCTGGAATAACGATTTCTATCAGGATGTTCGCAATGACCTGGTTGTCAAGGCTTTGTATGATACGGCAAAGTTCACTGTGACATTCCTTGACCATAAGGGCGAAGTCTTCTATGTCGGTGAATTCAAGTACAATGCAGACATGTCCATTGCAGCAGCATTGGAACGCGCTGCAACAGATGAATACACTTACACCTTTGTCGCCTGGGAACCTGCACTTGGCCTTTTGACCTCTGATATGGTGGTTCATCCGGTATATGACTCAACTTTGAAGGTCCTCCCGGAGGAACCCAGCGACCCCGATACAGTTCTTCCTGTGGAAGACCTGATGATTGTAAATCCCAATGTGGAACTCTCTGGCAATGCTGTCCGCTTTACCTTCGGTACCAAGGGAATCAAGGCGGATGTCAAGACTTCTGCACGAGTGATCCTGTCTGGTGAAAATGGCATTCTGCTTGATACGCTGGTGGCTGATTCCCTGACGGACGAAAACGGTTCTGGCAACTGGGAGCTGGCTCCGTCACCTGTGGGCAAGTTCACCATCAAGCTGATTGTTGAAAATGAACTTGTTGCAGACAGCTGCGAAAAGGAATTCGAAATTGCTTCTGAAATTGTTGTGTCTCCCAGATCTTGGCAGATGGTTTCTCTTGCAGCTTTGAACATGTCTGAGGCCTATGGTGAAGATGCGGCCTTCTTCTGGTGGGATGAACAGAACCCCATTGGTGAATACTGGCAGTATCGCTCCTATGACGCTCGCGAAGAGTATGAGGCTACCCGCGGCTTCTGGTATGGCACCATGAAGGGTGATCCCCTGATTCTCCGTGATGAGACTCCTTCTATGGATTCTGAAATCACATGGGAACTGGATAGCCTTTACAGTGGCTGGAATCTGGTGGCAAATCCCCATGGCTGGCGCCTGAACCTTACCGAAGGAAAGGGCGGCGATGTGAAGTTCTGGCGCTGGAATGCAGATAGCAGTTACTACGAAGTGGCTGAAGTTCTGGAACCCTATGAAGCTGTCTGGGCTCAGGTTTCCAAGCCCACCGCCTGGACCATCTCCTCTAAGCCGGTATTTACCGTCAAGAAGAAGGAAAGTCTTGCAAAGGCAAGTGCCAATGGCGACTGGAGCCTTCAGGTTTCCCTGTCCGATGGTTTCGGCAAGAGCGACCGCTGGAATGTTCTGGGTGCTGATCAGCAGGCTGATGCCTGGGAAGAACCTCCCGAGGGCATGGGCGATCATGTGAACCTGTCCATTGTAGATGGCGGCAAGCGTCTTGCAAAGAGTGTGAAGGCTTCTGCTGATGAATACAGCTGGGATATGGAAGTGAATGCCTCCAGCGCTCGCGATGGCTTCCTGACCTTCTCTGGTGTGGATGGTCTGGCCAAGAAGGGCCTGCACCTCTATGTGACTGTTGATGGCAGGACAACCGAGGTGACTGGCTCCGAAAAGGTGAAGGTCGCATTGACCAAGTCCAGTAAGCAGGTCAATGTCCGTGTGGCTGAAGGTGCTGCCGTGAAGGTTGTGAAGTCCGCTATCAGTGGCCTCCGTACTCGTCAGGCTGCAGGTTTCATGAATGTGAACTTCTCCGTGTCCTCTGACCTGAACGGAGCCAAGGCCCGCGTGGATCTCATCGGCGTGGATGCCAAGGTGGTTTCCAGCAAGGTGATGACTGCCGGCGCCGGCAACAATGCTGTGACTTTGGATGCTCCCAAGAGTGGCCTCTACTACGTGAGAGTCCAGGTGGCAAGTCAGGTGGCAGCAGGCAAGGTCATTGTAAAGTAATTGAATTTTGCTGAATTTGTGAAAGGGGCGTTCCTGTAAAATGGAACGCCCTTTTTGCGTGATATGCTGGGTATCGTGTGACATGGAACATCGCACAACTATGGGACATAATGTATATTTTTTACATACGGAGCCCGCTGTGCGGTCTTCGGTGTATGTGTTTAAGCAAATTCATAACCAGAGGTTCGTATGAGTTTGAAAAAAGCCCTGTTGTTCTGGATGGTTGCCTTCCTGTTTGTGGGGATGGCTAATGCGGCTATTGATGGAAAAAAATTCTGTGTGACTTTTTATAATGCATACGGTGAGTTCCATATTTCTCAGCAGGATGAAGGTTATGTTCCCAGTGACGCTGACGAACACTGCGTTAGTGAATGGGGCTCTATAGATGATGTTGACGATGACCAAACTGTCGCCTACTACTTGCAACAACATGCCCTTGATATAACTTCATTTCGTTTTGACTCTGATTTGGATTTAGGTGGATATACGGAGAATGCGGATGGCAGTGTGACCTGTAAGGAAAAATTCTTCCCGATACAGATGCCTGCTACGAGTGATGGTGTGTATTTGTTGGGTAATTATCACACAATTGAAAATTTCTGCTACATCGTAGAGAGTACGACGCCTGCAGATGGGAATCCTCCAGCAGGCTTTGCCGTCTTGAATGGAAAAACGGAAATAGAAAACCTGTACTTCAATAATGCCTATGTGGAATCGAAGGAAGGTGCTGCGGGCCTCTTGACTGCAGCTTTGGGCAATTCCAGGGTTTATGATGTCAAAATCTATTCCTCTACGGTAAAGGGAACTGCTGCAGGTTTAATATCCGGTGTGGTGTCTCTGACTGCAACGAATAACTATTTCAGTAGCGTGTCTGCTTATGACTCTAAGGTGACAGGAAGTGTTCTTGCTGGAGGCCTTGTAGGACAGCTAAATGGTAATGGCTGGGGTTTCAGCATTTCCTCCGATGTGCTGTATCACGTGGATGTTGTTGGCAGTGGGGAAAATGCAATTGCAGGTGGTGCTGTTGCCGAAATGAAAAATTGCTCTGTGGAATTTACCCGGGTAGATATTGGGCAGAATGAGAATGGGACTTCTTCTGTTAGTGTGACTGCTGCTGGCAATACTAGGGCTGGTGGACTTGTGGGGCGCGTTTTGATTTCCAACAATGATATTGTCAATGTTACTGAAACCTCTGTTAAGGCGAATGTCTCCGGAGCGAGCCTTATGGGGGGCATGGTTGGCCTTGTAGAAGGCTCCTCGGTGGCTGGAGCTGCTGATTTGCCCATATTCAAGATTTACCGAGGAAGTTCCTTTATGGGCTCCATTGGCGAAAGCTGCTCTTCTGGATTTGCGATGGGCGGTTTCATTGGTCAGATTGCATCTGATGCAGGCGATCCTGTGATGGTTGTTGTTGACAATTCCTACACCATTGGGAATGTTTCTGGTTCCTATGGATCTTGCGGTGGTGCGATTGCCGCAGGAACGGATGATGTTGTGGCTGTAGGTGGTATTTTTGGTCTCAGTGCAAGTACCGAAAATGATTTGTCCATTAAGAAAACCTATTCTAGAGGTGAAATTACCCTTGACGAGGCCACCCAAAACTCGCTGAACAGGAAGGCTGCATTTGTTGGCAATACTGCTGCCAATGAAGTCTCCAGCGCCTATGCAAATTATCATTTTGGCGAAAGTGATGGGGTTGCAGCAAAACCCTTTGGTGATGAATTTAATGTTTCCTTTGCAATTCCAGGACGGAGCTCAATTGTTGGAAACATCCGTAATGATGTTGACGGTCTTGTTGCTGATGGCGAATTCAGCAAGTACAGCATCGTTCTTGGACTTATAAAAAGAGACAATGGGACTTATCTTAACGATGGTGTGATTTCCAGTGCGGAGATGCAGTCTAGGGCGTTTGCTCATGGGTTGAATGTCATCGGTGAACTGAAGGGTGATCTTGACGGTGCTGCCTGGGTTTTCGACAACGAAGATAATTCTGAACGGGATTCGTTGCCCCGCTTCCTGAGAGCCTATGAATCTAGTAAGCCAACACGTATGGTTTCCTTTATGTTGCCGAATACGGTAAATTTGACGGACAAGGAAATTGCAGGCTTGAAAAAGTTTGAAACTGAAGAAGTTGCTGGCGAAGTCTACTATTACGCATTTACCAGGCAGGAAGGATTTGTGGACGCTGCGTGGGGTGAATATGCTGATTCCCTTGCTTCGGCAAAGACGGGTCGTCTGTGGAAATTTGAGGGAGATGCTCCTGCAATAAGATTTGCTCCTAGAGCAGAATACGATCGTGATGTTGGTTATGTGCTTAAGGATGCTCAAACTTTCAGCATCAAGTATTTTGTTGCGGATGGGAATAACTATGTTCCGATGGACGAGTATATGGAAAATAGTGGTGACCAGATTTTCCTCTCAAAGAATGTCCAGAATTTTGTTGAAGGAGATACTCTTACCCTGACTCCGTTCATGCATAGTGTAGATGCGACGGGTCGTTCTTCATTCCGCCTGGTCGGTTTCCTGAAGGGAGACGGCGTTTCTTCTTATGAAAGCAATGGAATATTTGCGTTTGGATATGACGAGAATGGAGATTTTCTTCCAGATGGGTATGATATGGTTGATTATAACAAGGATTTCCCCGCATCTCTGGATAGCGTCCTTGCTGTAATGCAAAATGAAATTTCTTTTGATGGCAGTACGATTTCCCTGGTGTATGAAAAGGAGGGAACAGCGCCTGTTGTAACGTTCTACTTTAATGACATCATTGACTATTCTGTAGAAAATGCTGTAGTAGCAGCCATGGGCTATGATGCAAAAAACAAGAAGGAAGCAGAACTGGACAAGTTGACCATCACAGGCGATGCTGCTGTAGCTGCTCCGACTCTTCCGCAGGGATTCAAGTACCAGCTTAGTCTTCCTGAAATTCCTGAATCTGTAGGTCGCATAATCAAGGGATGGCAGGCTAGGGTGGCAATTGCGAAATCTATCGGAATGGAACAGATTTTTGAAGATGGCTATGCGCTGCAGCCTGAACAGTCAATGTCTCTGTATGTTGATGACATGATTTATGACAACAAATCGGGTTCTTACGCCTACCATTATCTGCCGGTTGATGTGTCCGATGAACTGGATCTGGACGATCTTGTTTCTGAAATGTACAGAAAATTCGAAAGAATGAATGATGTAAATGATTATAGCATTGCCGTATACCTCACTCCGGTATATGAAGCTATTGAATATGAATTTACGCTTGATGTGAATACCACTGAGCCTTATTTTGCAGGGGAATCCTGGCTGTTCTCTACAACTGTTACAATGGATGAGGCTAGCATTACGTTGCCGGAATTTTATCGCGTTGATGCATGCATGGAAGGTTGGACCGTTGCGAACCAGAATTCTCCTGTTTCCAAACTTAGCGCTGATTTTCTTGCAAATCTGATTGATGCGAATCCAGATGAAACTCATTTTACCTTGAAGGCTTCCTGGACGGATAAAGCTGCAGATGGGTCAGACTGCACTTCCGATGATAATTTGATGAAGGTTACTGCAACTTCTGATGGCCATGGGGGCTTGAAGTTTGTCCAATATTCGAGTGACTGGAGTGATTCCCTGGTACATTATTTTGAACCCACGTCTGCGGAAAAAACGGAATATGAACTGGTTTTGCCAACACGCGGTTATAATGGGAATGCCAATATGACGTTCCGTATAATGGGCGCTCCTGATGCAGGATATGCACTGCGTGAGTTGACCTCAGAAGACATTGACGATTTGGAAGAAGGTCGTGAATTCCGGACAACTGGAACCTTTGTGTCACAATTCGATGTAAAGTACATTTTTGCAGGTCCCTACAATGTTGTCTTGGATATGACTCCGTATTCAGATAGAGATGGAACGGGCAAGAACGAAGTGCTTGATATTGATGCTAGCAAACGGGTGTTCGCCTCTGTTAAGGGTACGAATGTTCTGCCTACGGAATATGGAGCAATTATCAATGAACCGTTGCCTTTGATATACACTTTAGATGGCTACATAACTAGTCGTTGGTCTCCTGCTGATGTTACTGAATACGTTGAGGGCGGAGACTATTACAGCCTGGAATTGCATAACGTAATGGCTCAGACGAAGAATGATACCTTGCGTTCTCGTTGGTATGACATGGGTGGAGTAGAGGAGGCTTACTACATGTTGACAACCTCCGTGAAGAATGCTTCTGTTTCTCTTGCCCAGAAGATTGGTGCGGATTCAATATCAACGAAGCTGTCTTCGGAAGCTATTTACATTCCTAGAGTGAATGACGGCCTCAGTTTTGCCTTTGCCTTGAATGTCGAACCTGAAGACGGTCTTGACCTGGTGGGGGATATCAATGTCGTTATTTCCAGTATTGGATACGGCAGGAAAACGGGCGAAGAAATAACGATAGATGATACCATCAGCTATAAGAATGGTGAAGTATTTGTTTTACCGGCTTTTGCGAATGATCAGGATGTGGAAATCTTTAGATACGCAGTTTCAGTAGAAGCGGAAGTGGCTTCTGTTAAGACTGTTGCGTTAAATGAAAATTCTACAGAAAAGAGTCTGTTCTATGGCACTGACTGGGTGCAGAATGTTGAAATTTTAGCCAGCGAAAATAACAAAGACGAAATTGAACTTCCCGAAATTGTCTACACATCCAACTCCTGTGTGTTGGGCTGGGCTCCTGCAGCAACGGGTTCCAAGATGTCATTTGCAAACGGATCTGTAGCTGGCGATGTCTGGATGGCTCTTGCCGAACAGAAAAACCCGACTCTTTATGGCGTCTGGGGTGAAGCGAAGGCTTGTGCCGATTCGAAGCTTTATGACCTAATTTCGCTTAAGATGAAATCTGAATCTGGCTCTGTTGAATTGCTGGAAATTCGTAAGGGCAAGGATAAAATAGATACGATTCACCATGCCTTTGCCAAGGATAATACCATCTTGATTCCTGCGGGTAGGGAAGGTGACTTTATTGTTTCTGCAAAGTCTACCGAAGATAGCGTTGTCGTGGATAGCATTGTGGTAACAGTGCTTGATGCTAATGGCAAGGCAAAGGATGTTATCCTGAAGAATGGTTCTGCATTGCCTTCTGGATTGAACGGTGCTGTAATTGCTCCTGTCTACGTAGACATGAGAACGGATCCTGAAGAGCCTGATGTTGATACGACTGCAGTGGAATTTACTCTGGCCAAGGTTTATCCGTCTGGCAATGCGGTTCGTTTCAGCTATGAAATTTCTCCGTACAAGGCCAGCGATTCCGCTGTGGTTCGCCTGATTCTTGAAGATGATGATGGCATTGTGGGTGATACCTTGGTCCTTGTTTCTGGTGATAGTGTTTCTGGTTACAGGTCCAGCTGGGAAAAGTTCCCTCTGAAACCGGGTAATTACCTTTTGACGGTAGAACTGGTGGATGGCGACTCTTCTGCTCACTTTGAACAGGATTTCGAGGTGGCGCGAGCCTTCGCTGGAGTCAAGGATGGCGAATGGACCATGATCTCCATGGGCTTTGTTGACATGGATAGCATCACGTGGGATGATGATGTCCGTTTCTACTGGTGGGATGAATCTCGTAATTACGGAGCCTTCTGGCAGTATCAGGAATTTACGGAGAGTTCTGTGCCGGAAATGGAGCGGGGTTACTGGTATAGCTCCAATGAAGGTCGATCTCTGGTCCTGAAGGGTTCTCCTGTGGCAGAAACCAAGGGTGAATGGAAACTGGATAGCATTTATAGTGGCTGGAACCAGG
The DNA here is from genome assembly GCA_045616805.1 of Fibrobacter sp. Classification (GTDB taxonomy): domain Bacteria; phylum Fibrobacterota; class Fibrobacteria; order Fibrobacterales; family Fibrobacteraceae; genus Fibrobacter. The sequence goes on along the minus strand of JAZLHK010000044.1, from coordinate 43,557 downwards.
TGGCCAATCCCTATGGATGGTATGTGGATCTTTGCGAAGAAGAACGCTGTGCTGGCGAAGACGAAAAGTCTGATGTGGCCTTCTATCGCTGGAATGCTTCTGTAGGAGGTTATGAGCCGGTTACGGTGCTGAAACCTTACGAAGCTGTTTGGGCAAAGGCTTCTGGATCGAGAACCTGGAAATTGCCCTCCAAGCCGACTTTTGTGGAAGAAGTTGACGAAGATGGCGAGGTGAAGGCTTCGCCCGAGGCAAAGAAGGCTGCTCCGGCTGCCAAGGCGGCGGTTCTTGCCAAGGCCAAGGCTGTCAATAACTGGAGCCTGCAGGTTGCTCTTGCCGATGAAAGGGGCAAGAGGGATGGCTGGAACGTTATTGGTGTAGGCGCGGAAGCCTGGAATGCGGAAGAACCTCCCGAGGGTATGGGTGATCACGTGAACCTGTCCATTATGGAAGGTAAGGTGGGACTGAACAGAAGTTTCAAGAAGGCTGCTGCCGGCAATGCCTATGAATGGACTGTCGAACTGAGTGCAAGTTCCCGTCGCGCAGGCTACCTCAGCGTTGCTGGTGCTAATGAACTGCGTGCCTATGGCCTGAAGGTCTTTGTGACCGTGGATGGAGAGACTAAGGAACTTAGCGATGGCGAAAGGATGAAGGTTGCCTTGAGCAAGACTGCCAAGCAGGCTACAGTCCGTGTGGCGGAAAGTGCTGCCAAGGTGGTTGCTTACCGTATTGATGGCCTGAAGGCTGTTCAGAACGCCGGCAATCTGCAGGTTTCCTTCAATGCTACAGAAGGACTGGCTGGCTCTGTTGCCCACGTTGACCTGATGGATATCAAGGGCCACGTAATGGCAAGTGCATCTGCTAGGACCCTGGCTGGCGAAAACCTCATGACCCTTGGCTTGCCAAAGTCTGGTCTGTACCTGTTCCGTGTACGTGCCGGTAGCCAGATGAGCGCAGGCCGGATTATGGTAAAGTAGCCTTATTTATCATAAAAATTGATTATCCAATAATAGTCAATGATATTTTAACATTATGAATATTGCCACCATAGTGCTTTTATTCTAAATTTGCGCGCACTATGACAAAGGCTAAATTCATCAAATTCGTTATCGCATCGATTCTCGCAATCGTTGCTCTCTACTTGCCGTACGAATCCCTCGGTTTCGACGCTGCAAGCCCCATGGGCATCCTGAACCCGCTGGAAATCCGCGTCATTGGCGTTTTCGTCATGGCTGCTCTTTTCTGGATTCTCCAACCGTTCCCGATCTGGTCCACCTCCATGCTGGTGATCGTTCTCATGATCATCACCATGTCTGACTCTTCCCTGAGTCCGTTCCGCGTTGATGGCGTTACCATGATTAGCCACAAGTCTATTATGGCTACCTTTGCTAACCCCATCATCATGCTGTTCCTGGGTGGTTTCTTCCTGGCTGCTGCCGCTACCAAGTACAAGCTGGACTTGAACCTGGCTCGCGTGCTCCTGAAGCCCTTCGGCAAGAACCCGAAGTTCGTGCTCCTTGGCCTTATGCTCATCACCGCCGTGTTCTCCATGTTCATGAGCAACACCGCTACCGCCGCCATGATGCTCGCCATCCTCGCTCCGGTGCTGAAGCTCTTCGACGAAAATGACCGCGGTAAGGCTGCTTTTGCTCTCGCTATTCCTCTTGGTGCAAACATCGGTGGTATGGGTACTCCTATCGGTACTCCTCCTAACGCCATCGCTCTTGGCGCTCTGAATGACGCTATCGCCCGTGGCGACCTGGCTGCAAACCCGGTTTCCTTCGGCCAGTGGATGGCTTTCGGTGTTCCTTATGTTATTATCCTCATGGTTGTGGCTTGGGTTCTCCTCATGAAGATTTACCCCATCAAGATGAAGGAAATGGTCCTGAACATCGAAGGTGCCGGCAAGTTCGATACTAGCCCCAAGGCAATCATCGTCTACATTACTTTCGTTCTTTGCGTTCTCCTGTGGGTTACCGGTAAGGGTGTTCACGGCATCAACGATAACGCTATTGCTATGATTCCTATGGCTGTATTCGCCCTGACTGGTGTGATTACCAAGAAGGACCTGAACGAAATGAGCTGGGACGTTCTCTGGTTGGTTGCTGGTGGTTTCGCTCTGGGTGTTGGCCTCAACGCTACTGGCCTTGCCGCTCACTTGATCAAGACCATTCCGTTTGCTAGCTGGTCTCCGGTTGCACTTATGGTCGGTTGCGGTATCATCTGCTTGTTCATGGCTAACTTCATGAGCCATACCTCTACTGCAACTCTTCTCGTTCCTATTCTTTGCGCAGTTGGCATTGCTTGCCAGGACAACCTCACCGGTCTCGGTGGCGTTACCGCTCTCCTGGTTTCTGTTGCCTTCGCTTCTTCTCTCGGTATGTCCATGCCGATCTCCACTCCGCCTAACGCTCTTGCCCACGCTACCGGCTACACCGATACCAAGGGTATGGCAATCACTGGCGTTGTGATGGGTCTCCTGGGTCTCGTGCTCTCCTGGGGCATGATGATCCTCCTGGCAAACATCCACTTCTTCGGTACTCCGGAAGTTAAGGCTGCTCCTGCCGCACCTGCTGCTGTTGAAGCCCCGGCACCTGCTGCCGCTGCTGAAGCTCCGGCTGCTGCTGATAGCACCGTTGCCCTGCCGGCTGACTCTGCCGCCAAGGTTGAAGTGGTTGATTCTGCTGCCGCTGCTCCCGCTGCGGAAGCTGCTCCTGCTGCAGAAGCAAAGTAGTTTAGTCGCGGGCTAGGTCTCGCACACTATCGCAAGTTTAGCGGAAAAGAAGTCCCCGAGAAATCGGGGGCTTCGTTTTTTTGCGAGGATCGCTGCGGAGGTGCTTTTAAAAATGTTATATTCTTGTACAGAGGTATAAAAATGAAAATGTTTTCCATGAAGAAATTGTTCCTGTTCTCTATCTTGTTGACTGTCATGGGTTTAGTGGCGTGCGGTGATTCTTCGTCTTCTAGTGATTCGGAAGATGAATGCACCGTTCATCCGGGTGCACCTGGTTGCGATGAACCTGCAGGCTCTCCTTCAGAAGAGTAAATTGCAATCTTTACATTTCTTGCTCATTTTGCTTTACAAATATTGATGAGTTTTACATTTCTAACTATATTTGAACAAGTTTAAACCTTGCGAAATTTAGTTGGAAGTGATGAACGCATTGAACAAGAAAATGGCTAAGCGAACTGGCGCCCATAGTGCTCCGACCGCAATGGTTGTTTCTTCTGTTTGTTCTTCTATTTCCATTTCCAAGACTGTTGATTTTATTGAAGCTGGACCTTTTGGTTCAGCCTTTCTTTTTATGGATTCTATCGCCCCGGCGGGGCTCCAGAATGATGTTGATATTACAGTCACCCTGGAGGCGAAGCCGATAGGGGCCAATTGCACATTTATTAGTTAAATCAAACGGAGATAAAAAATGAAGATCGAAGGTATCGATAAGGTTCTCATCATCGGCTCTGGTCCTATTGTCATTGGCCAGGCTTGCGAATTCGACTACTCTGGTACTCAGGCCTGTAAGGCTCTGCGCGAACAGGGTTACAAGATCGTGCTGGTGAACTCTAACCCGGCAACCATCATGACCGACCCGGTCATGGCCGACGCCACTTACATCGAACCGCTGAATCTTGAACGCCTGGAACAGATCATTGCCAAGGAACGTCCCCAGGCATTGCTCCCGAACCTCGGCGGTCAGACTGGCTTGAACCTGTCTTCTGCCCTGAACAAGGCTGGCATTCTGGACAAGTACGGCGTGAAGGTGATTGGTGTGAACCTGGACGCTATCGAACGCGGCGAAGACCGTGAAATCTTCAAGGCTACCATGCAGCAGCTGGGCATCGACACCCCGCGCTCCGGCATTTGCCACTCTGTTGAAGAAGCCGAAAAGATCGTTGCTGAAATCGGCTATCCTGTGGTGGTTCGCCCGGCATACACCATGGGTGGTGCAGGTGGCGGCTTCTGCTACAACGTGGAAGAACTCCGCACTATCTGCTCCAACGGTCTGGAACTTTCTATGACTCACCAGTGCCTCATCGAAGAATCCATTCTCGGTTGGGAAGAACTGGAAGTTGAAGTGGTTCGCGACTCCAAGAACCAGATGATCGCTATCTGCTTCATCGAAAACATTGACCCGGTGGGCGTTCATACTGGCGACTCCTTCTGCGCAGCCCCGTTCCTCACCATCGACAAGAAGCTCGAAGAAAAGCTGAAGACCGACGCTTTCAAGATTGTTGAAGCTATCGGCGTGATCGGCGGTACCAACGTTCAGTTCGCACACGACCCGAAGACCGGCCGCGTGGTGATCATCGAAATCAACCCCCGTACCTCCCGTTCTTCCGCTCTTGCTTCCAAGGCAACCGGTTTCCCCATCGCTCTCGTTTCTGCAAAGCTCGCTGCTGGCATGACTCTGGACCAGATGGACTACTGGCGCGACGGCACCCTCGAAAAGTATACTCCGAGCGGTGACTACGTTGTGCTGAAGTTTGCTCGCTGGGCATTCGAAAAGTTCCGCGGTGTTGATGACTGCCTGGGCACCCAGATGAAGGCTGTGGGCGAAGTCATGGCAATCGGTAAGACCTATAAGGAAACCCTCCAGAAGGCAATCCGCGGTCTGGAAAACGGCCGTGCAGGTCTTGGCTTTGCTAAGGACTTTAACAAGAAGACCAAGGAAGAACTTCTCGACATGATGAAGACCGCTTCTTCTGAACGTCACTTCCAGATGTACGAAGCCATCCGTAAGGGTGCAACCGACGAAGAAGTTTTCGCAGCTACTTACGAAAAGGCTTACTTTGTACAGCAGATGCGCGAACTGGTTGAACTTGAAGAAAAGATGCTCAAGACTCCGGGTCGCATGCCTTCTGACGAACTCCTGATCCAGGCCAAGAAGGACGGCTTCGGCGATAAGTACATCGCAAAGATCCTCGGCATCCGTGAAAAGGACGTTCGTGCAAAGCGTATCGAACTTGGCATGGTTGAAGGCTGGTGCGCAGTGCCTGTTAGCGGCGTGAAGGACCAGTACTACTACTATTCTACCTACAACTGCAAGGACGAATCCACCGCTACCAACAACCCGAAGAAGATCATGATCCTCGGCGGTGGCCCGAACAGAATCGGCCAGGGTATCGAATTCGACTATTGCTGCTGCCACGCTGCAATGGCTCTCCGCGAAATGGGTTACGAAACCATCATGGTGAACTGCAACCCGGAAACCGTTTCTACCGACTACGATACTTCCGACAAGCTGTACTTCGAACCGGTTACCCTCGAAGACGTTCTCCAGATTTACAAGAAGGAACAGCCCGCCGGCGTTATCGTGCAGTTCGGTGGCCAGACTCCGCTGAACATCGCCCGCGCACTCAGCGACGAAGGCGTGAAGATTCTCGGTACCAGCATCGATTCCATCGACATCGCTGAAGACCGCGACCTGTTCCGCAAGATGATGGACCAGCTGGAAATCCCGATGCCTGAAAGCGGCATGGCTACCAACATTGACGAAGCCCTCGCTTGCGTCAAGCAGATCGGTGGCTACCCTGTGATGATCCGCCCCAGCTTCGTGCTTGGCGGCCGCGGCATGGAAGTCATCTACGACGAAAACATGCTCCGCGAATACGTTGCCAAGGCTGTTGGCGTTACCCCGGATCGCCCGCTCCTCATCGACCGTTTCCTCCACAACGCTTTGGAATGCGAAGCCGACGCCCTCTCTGACGGCGAACACGTTTACATTCCGTCCGTGATGGAACACGTGGAACTTGCCGGTGTTCACTCCGGTGACTCAGCCTGCATTATTCCGCCGGTAACCATTACCGAAGAGAACCTGAAGACCATCAAGGATTACACTCGTAAGATTGCTGAATCCCTCCACGTCTGCGGTCTCATGAACATGCAGTACGCTATCGAAGACGGCAAGGTTTTCGTTCTCGAAGCCAACCCCCGCGCATCCCGTACCGTGCCTCTGGTTTCCAAGGTCTGTAACACTCAGATGGCCCGCCTTGCTACCCGCCTCATGATGGGTGAAAAGCTGGAAGATTTGAAGCTGAAGGACAAGAAGTTCAAGCACCACGGCGCCAAGGAAGCTGTGTTCCCGTTTGACAAGTTCCCCAAGGTTGACCCGGTTCTCGGTCCTGAAATGCGTTCCACCGGTGAAGTGCTGGGCCTCTCCGAAGACTTCGCCCTGGCTTACTACAAGAGCCAGGAAGCCGCAGGCTCCATCCTGCCTTCCAGCGGTGCAGTTCTTATCAGTTTGTCTGACAAGACCAACCTCTGCGACCAGGCAATCGAAGTGGGCCAGCGTTTCCAGGATCTTGGCTTCAAGATCTACGCAACCGAAGGCACCGCCAAGTTCTACGAAAAGGCTGGCGTCAAGTGCGAAGTGGTGAACAAGATCGCCGAAGGCCGCCCGAACGTTCTGGATGTCATCCTGAACAAGCAGGTGAACCTCATCATCAACACCCCGTGGGCTCGCCGCGATGCTGTTGCCGATGAATCCGCCATCCGTAAGGCTGCCATCAAGTACAAGACTCCTTACATCACCACTTTGGCTGCCGCTCTCGACACCGTCAAGGGCATCGCAGCTGCTAAGGCTGGCAAGGGCGAAGTTAAATCTCTCCAGGAATACCACGCAAGCATTGAAGAGGTGTAAGAGCCTTGAGCAATGAGCCGTGAGTGATGAGCAGTCGCTCACGATAAGTTCTGCTACACTCTTGCAGGTCATTCCCGTGAAAGCGGGAATCTAGCCGAAACTAAAAGTGTCCCGTCTCATTGGAGACGGGGCTCTTTTTACATCTATAGCCAAGTATGGAAATTACGTTCCCCGTTACTGCGATTTCTTCAACAAATTAGAGTGGCTGCCTGTACGAGTTAGCGTTAATACAAGTTCGTTTTCGTTTTTCAGATATATCAATAGCCAATCGGGTGCGATATGACATTCGCGAAAGCCCTTCCAGTTTCCTATAAGGGGATGGTCCTTGTATTTTTCGTCTAAGGTCTCGCCCTTTAGCAATGTGGTAACTGCAGCATTAAGCAGTGCTAAATCTTTGTGTTGTTTTTTAATGAGTTTGATGTCGCTTTTGAAAACGCTGGTCATTACCAACTGGTACTTATTTGTCGTATTCAGCAGTTGGTTCGGCAACTTTCAATTCCTCCATGGCTTCGCTAAAGGAGTTGTATCTCTTGGCGTAGATATCGCCCTTGGCGATGGCGCGTGCTTCTTCCATGGCAGCGACTGTTTCTTCATTGAATTCTTCTGGGGCCACGGCCTCAAAGGGAATCTTGCGTTGGATGACGGCCTGAGTCAAGAACAGCCTAATGGCTGCAGTGGTGTCTAGTCCAATAGAGGCAAACAGGGCATCTGCTTTTGCCTTGAGTTCTGCATCTACTCGAGTTTGGATTGTTGTTGTCATATTGCTACCTCATTGCTAAAATAGTAAAACATACGTGAAATAGCAGTAGTTTTGTGTTTAAAATATGCCTATAGACCCGACTTCTTTTCCCCTCCCCAAAAAGAAGTCTATGGAGTCATGCTTGAATGCTTTTATACAGGATCAGGAATGATAATCTGGCCGGTCACGTAGCGATGCACTAGAGAATTCAAAAGCGTCTGATAGGGGATTCCTGCTGCCAGCGCCTTTTCCTTGAACTTTCGCATGTCATCTTCGTTTGACCGGAAAGAAACCATTTTGGTGTTTGGGGTGCCTTTTCGGTAAGCATCCTTGAAGTCTTGCCAGATCTTGTCGGCTTCCGCCTTCGGAAGTGGCTTGGCGTCGCTATTTTCCACAGCATCCATCAAAGCGCGTTCTTCTTCATCGAAAGGTTCGTCAATATGTTTCATGTTAGACTCCTTTTCCTTTATTGTACTTGCGACTTCTAAAAGCCGTTTTTACAAAAATATCGCCGTTTGCTTCTTTTACAAAGGGGACGCAGACGGTATAACCTTCGTAATTGATGATGAACATCATTTGACCAGGATGTCCATCTTGATTATCAACAGGTACGATTGCCTCGTATTCCTGATTAATAATTTCAGCGACCTTTGCCAGGTCAATGCCTCGCATCGTTAGCAACTGACGATACTTGTCGTCGTTCCATTTTATCATAATATACCATTATATTTTTACAACGTCAATACAACAGCAAATTTGATTGCGTTAAAAACGCAATTTACCATTGCAAAACCATGCCACATTGGGCGACAACTCTTTTTTAGTGATTTTTTAGCAGTTTCTTACTGCTGTTGTACCTCGCATTTCGCAGGCGGAGGCTCTCTCCCCTGGTCAGCTGCGCTACTTACTGACCCTTATCCTGCTGGACACCTTAAGTGCCTGTGACATCTGCCAGAAATTTGGCCTAGTCACTTTCTTATCCGCTAACGCGAGGTTATGTCTTTTCCGCCCCGGGACCTATGGAACTGGCATTAAGGCAATGCCTCTCCTCACCACACGTCGGACGGTGTTGTGTTGAACTGCTCAGAATTTAGAAAATTTTTGATGCCATTGTTTCGAATTTTTATATTTCCTGACGTGGCTAGATTACGGTAAAAATAGGGTGTAGAATGAAAAAATCCTTGCTGCTTGTTGTTCCTTTCGTTTTGTTGTTTTTGAATGCATGCGCTACAAATGTCCATCCGCTGCATAAAAGACTAACGTGATCCGGCTTTAATATAAATCCTTTAATTTTCCCAAATGAAAACCACGTCCCTCAAAAATATCCTTGCCGCCCTGTTTTTATCGGTGGCTCTCGTTAGCTGCTCCTCTTCTGATGACAGCTCCCAAAGTTCGCAAAATGATTCCGGTTCCGCCCTGGAAAGAATCCGTAGCCGCGACACTTTGCTTGTCGGGTCTTCCGGGGATTATCGCCCGCTATCTTATCTTGATCCCGAGACAAATGAGTATTGGGGTTTTGACGTTGACCTTGTGGAAATCATCGCGAAGTCCATTGGCGTAAAAGTCAAGTATGTGCCAACTTCGTGGCCGACGCTTACTGACGACATGATGAATCCATCACTTTTCGACATGGCCATGTGCGGGATCACCGTTACCGAGGCCCGCAAGGAAATCATGCTCATGTCGGAAGGCTACCTTAAAAACGGCAAGACGATTCTTTGCAGAAAGGAGGATGCCGACCGTTTCCTTTCCGTTGAAGACATGAACAAGAAGGACGTGCGAATCATGGTAAACCCGGGTGGACTTAACGAAAAGTTCGCTCGCGAAAACCTGCAGGATGCAGAAATCATCGTGCATGAACGTAACGAAGAAATTCCGGCCCTCATTGCGGAAGGCAAGGCCGATATCATGATTACAGAAATCGTGGAAGCCCCGTACTATGTTCAAAACGACGAGCGCCTTGCGGCTCCACTTTTAGACAAGCCTTTCAACAGCGGTAAAATCGGGGCTCTCATGCGCAAGGGCGACGAAGACCTGCTGGAACTGGTCAACAGCGTCATTGATTCCTGCAAAAAGAACGGCACTTTGAAGCAACTGCACGAAAAGTACGGCTTTAATTACGACTTTTAGCGGACTTTGTTGCGTAATTTTCTTCGATTAAGGTTTGTTTCTTCCTTTTCAAAAACTTTACATTATTTGTGTAAATTACTATCTTTGGGCGCGAAAAAACGTTCCCTAGGCGGGTTTGCTGAATTTGCCCGCAACGGAAACACACAAGGAGAAAATAATGACTTTTGAAGAAAAGGCTCTCGCATACCACGCCAACGGCAAGCCGGGTAAGATTGAAGTTGTGCCCACCAAGCCGTACAGCACTCAGACCGACCTTGGCCTGGCTTACACCCCGGGTGTAGCTGTTCCCTGCCTGGAAATCGAAAAGAATCCGGAAGCCGCTTATGACTACACCGGCAAGGGCAACCTGGTTGCTGTTATTTCCAACGGTACTGCAGTTCTCGGCCTCGGTGACATCGGTGCCGTTTCTGGCAAGCCTGTGATGGAAGGTAAGGGCCTTCTGTTCAAGATTTACGCAGGTGTGGACGTTTTCGATATCGAAGTCAACGAAAAGGACCCGAAGAAGTTTATTGAAATCGTGAAGGGTATTGCTCCTACTTTTGGCGGCATCAACCTGGAAGACATCAAGGCTCCGGAATGCTTTGAAATTGAAGAAACCCTGAAGAAGGAACTGGACATCCCCGTGATGCACGACGACCAGCACGGTACCGCCATTATTTCCAGCGCAGCTCTCGTGAACGCTCTGGAAATTGCAGGCAAGGAAATCGACAAGATCAAGCTGGTGGTGAATGGCGCAGGTGCTGCCGCAGTGGCTTGCACCAAGCTGTACCTCTCCCTGGGTGTCAAGAAGGAAAACGTGGTGATGCTGGACTCCAAGGGCGTCATCTACAAGGGTCGTGGCAAGCTCACTCCCGAAAAGGAATTCTTCGCTACCGAACGTGACGACGTGAAGACTCTGGAAGAAGCCATCAAGGGTGCAGACATGTTCCTGGGCCTTTCCAAGCCTAACATCCTCACCAAGGAAATGATCCAGTCCATGGCAAAGAACCCCATCGTGTTCGCCCTGGCAAACCCCACTCCGGAAGTTTCTTACGACGTTGCAACTTCCGCACGTGAAGACGTTATCTTTGCAACTGGCCGCTCCGACTATCCTAACCAGGTGAACAACGTGATCGGCTTCCCCTACATTTTCCGCGGTGCCCTGGACGTTCGCGCTACTGCTATTAACGAACACATGAAGCACGCCGCTGTTCGCGCCATTGCAGCACTTGCTCGCAAGCCGGTGCCCGATGTAGTGAACATCGCCTACAACTCCGAACGTTTCAGCTTCGGCCGCAACTACATCATCCCGAAGCCCTTGGATCCGCGCCTGTTGACCGACGTGTCTATCGCCGTTGCCAAGGCTGCTATCGAAAGTGGCGTTGCCCGTAAGGAAATCAAGGACTGGGATGCTTATGCAGACAGCCTCCGCGACATGATGGGTTACGACAACAAGCTGATCCGTGAATACGAAAACATGGCTCGCACCAACCCGAAGCGTGTGGTATTTACCGAAGGCCTCAGCGTGAACATGATCAAGGCTGCCATCCAGGCCAAGGACGAAGGCATTGCATTCCCGATTCTCCTGGGCAACCCGGACCGCATCAAGGAACTTGCCGCTATCGAAAAGCTGGATGTTTCCGGTATCGAAATTGTGAACCCCCGTTCTCCGGAAGAATACAAGCGCCGCATGAAGTATGCCGAAATGTATGCTGCCGAAAACGGTCGTAACGGCGTGACCTTCGAAAAGGCCGCCTACGAAATGCCGGAACACAACCACTTCGGTATGATGATGGTGAAGACCGGCGACGCAGACGCCTTGATCTCTGGCTCCAACAGTAGCTTTGCTACCAACATCAGCCTTGCCAAGAAGATGATCGGCATTCGCGAAGATTACAAGCACTTCGGCGCCCTCCACATTCTCTCTACCAAGAAGGGAACCTTCTTCCTGGCAGATACCCTGGTGAACCGCGACCCGGATACCGAAACTCTCGTTGACATCGCAAAGCTCACTCACGATGCCGTGAAGTTCTTCGCCCACGAACCGGTGATGGCAATGCTTTCTTACTGCAACTTCGGTGCTGACAAGAGCTCCAAGCTGGGTACCGCCGGCAGCGTACGCGATGCAGTGAAGATTCTTCATGAACAGTATCCCGACTACGCCGTAGATGGCGAAATGCAGGTGAATGTGGCTTTGAACAAGGACCTTCGCGACAAGAAGTTCCCCTTCAATACCATCAAGGGCCAGGATGTGAACACTCTCATCTTCCCGTGCCTCTCTTCTGCAAACACCACCTACAGAATGCTTTTGGAAATGGGCGTTGGCGAATCCATCGGTCCTGTACAGATGGGCTTGAAGAAGCCTATCCACTTCACCGACTCCGAAGCTTCTGTCCACGACATCTTCAACCTGACCGTGGCTGCCGTCATCGACGCTATCGTCCAGGAAAGGCTTGACAAGGCGAGAGCTGCAAAATAGGCGCAGCCTGTTTTATTGCCGAGCCGACAGCCTAGCGCTCGTAGAGCGCCGCGGCTTGATAAGGCTCGCCAACTTCTGAAGAAGTAAGTGCGTCGCTGAGGGCTTGTCTTTTTGAAATAAGACACAAGTGGCCGTTACAAAATAAAAAGAGCGTAGGGTTATCCCTACGCTTTTTTATTGGTAAAAAAAAGCCCGGTCTTTCGACCGGGCCGAGCACATCCCTAAACACCATGTGCTTTTTCCGGAATTTTCATCCGGACGACTTCGTAGACAAACACTCCAACGCTACGATGTCTTCTCTGCATAGCCCTGCAGATAGAGGGTGAGTTGCCGCATGAACGGTAACTCACAAGTTCGCTTACTTCAGAACGACCTTCTGGATGTAAGTCTGGCTGCCCTGCTTGACCATGAGCATTGCAGGACCGCGATAGGCGTTCTTCAGCTGGACAGTGTTGCTGCCTGCATGAGCGGTGAAACTCTGGGCGGCGATGACCTGGCCGAGACCGTTGATCAGCTTGGCGCTTGCCTTGCCTGCATTTGCTGCAGTGAAGGTGGCGTTCACGAAGCCCTGCTGGACGTTCACGAACATCTTGCCTGCTGCGATTGCGCGGACCGGCTTGATAGCTGTGGGGCTCTTGGGCGGAACGGTGCCGGTTTCGTTTTCTGCAATGAGCTGGCCTTTTGCAATGCCTTCGAATGTCGGTAAATCCTTGCTGAAGTTCTGCAGGGTATCTGCGGTACCATCAGCGGTGTAAAGAACGATGTTGTCCAGGTACATTGTGCCGGTGAACTGAGTTCCATAAATGTTCAGACCCAGGGCAACGACGGAAGACTGGTCAACAAAGGGCAATTCTCCTGCACCATCACCGAAGTTCACCTTGATGTGCCTGAGGGTACCTGCCAGGGTGTCTACGTTACCCAGGCTAGTTTCTCCCCATTTCCAGTTGCCAGACATGTTGAACAGAGCGACGCTTGCCCAGCCATAGAGCTCACCCTTGGCGGGACCGGCAGATTCGCCTTCAACGCGCATATCGAAGGAAATTGCGGTATACTTGCTCCAATCAACACCACCGGTGAAATTGAGACGGAGAGTTCCTGCTTCGTTGGAATCGGCGGTAACGGTGTTGTAGTATACTGCGAGAGCCTTGCCGTCGCTGTTTGTGGGATTGTCGATAACGTTGTCGTCAATCTTTTCGGTAGATGCCTTGATGGTGGGCATAGAAGCGGCGGTAGACTTTTCGACGGTAGTTTCGTTGTAGTCTACACGGTCCGGGCAAGTGTTCTTGTTGCCTGCTTCGTGACCGTAGATAATGCCGCGTCCGCTACCAGCTAGATATACTCGGCTGTAAATGCAGGGGTCGCCGACAATCATGCTGATTTCGCCGTATTTGTGGTCTTTGTCGGTAATTTCGGTCCAGGTAGCGCCATTGTCGTCGGAACGATACATGGAGGGAATGATGCTCTTAGACTGATCTGCAATGCCTGCTGCATAAATAGCGGATTTGCCTTCTGTCTTGCCCTTGCCGAAGCCAATATAGGTTGCATAATCCAGGGCAACCTTGGTAAAGGTCTTGCCGCCGTCGGTAGAGTGGAATACGCCGGGGTTGGTGGAACCTGTCCAGACCACACCGCCAATGTTTATGCCCTGAACGGCCCACAGGTCGCCTTCTGCATCGGGAGATGCAAAAATGCGGCCCTTGCCATAAGCATAGTCGTCGAGCTTAGCCATCTCGGCATTTACTACAGTCCATGACTTGCCGTTGTCGGCGCTCTTGTAGAGCTCGCCAGAAACGGGGCTGTACAGGTAAAAGACGCCAGCAGCCTTCTTGTCGGAGATGACATGAGAACCAGACACCTTATCGGAGGTTACGCCAGTAGACAGGGTCCAGCTCTTGCCGTCGTCAGTAGAGTAATAGACTCCACTACCAGCCATGTTCCAGACAATGGATGCTCCATCGGCGGACAATGCGGCGAAGTTGTCTTCGTTAGTGTAGGTGCTGCTACCTGCATACTGGTTCACCGTCCATGGAGGCAAAGTAGACTTGTCCGTAGTGAAGGGCGTCCAGGTCTTGCCTGCATCGTTGGATACTGCGCCAAGTCCCTTAGTAGCTTCCTTGTAAATACGAATCATCTTGGTTGGCTTAAGGCCTGCGTAATCCAGGTCATAGTTGGTGCCGGCTTCAATCTGGTGTCTCGTTTCCATGGGTACGTCCAAATCAAGATGGTAATAGCCATCAATATCGCCGACAGCACTAACCAAAGGCGCTCCGGTGGTGGTGCTTACCATTGCCAGGGGCACGGTTTCTTCTATACCCTTGTCGGTGAACTTCCAGGTGGGCTTTTCTGCAGTCGCATTAGTGGTGCTCCAGACACCGTAACCGGTACCGAAGATAATATGGTCGGGATTGGTCGGGTTCAGGCCAACGGCAGAAATCCAGTGAGGATTACTAGTTGCATTGCTATGGGCACTGGCAGCGTCAAAGGTGCTGTTCTGCATGATTTCAGCCCAGTTTGCGCCTCCGTCCTTGGTGTAGAACATATATTCGTGAGGCTTGAAACTAGGATCGCTAGGACCTGCGTTACCGCCCCAGCAACCAGAGGTAGAAACGACTGCTGTTGTGCCATCGCCAATGGTTGAAACGCCGATATAACCGATGGACTTTCCACCGCAGGCGGCAGGCATCTTTACTTCCTCGATAGAACCGGTAGAAATGGTGAATTTATAAACGTGGCCACCGCTGGCATTATTCTGGTCCATGGATTTAGTGTCATTGCTAGTAATCCAGATAATGTCACCTGCAACAGACATCTGGTATACAATACCCTTAAAGGTGCTTGCAACCTGGGTAAACTTGGTGCCGTCAGTGCTCTTGTACAGACCGCCAGCGTAGGGGGCTGCGTAAATATTTCCGGACTTGTCGAAGGCAACTGCACCGACGCCATCCTTATTGCTGATTCCTGCGATAGTTGTCCAGGTCTTGCCGCCATCTGTACTCTTCAGGAGGCCATTCTGGTTGGTTCCCAGGAAAATCTTCATGCCGTTAACTGCCATACGGTTGCCCATACCGCGGTCACCTTCGTTACCTCCCAGGCAGATGGAGCCATCCTTGGTGAGCATGGATTCGTCGGTACCTTGCACGGTGGAACTGTTCAGGGGATGCTTGGCCCAGGTCTTGCCGCCATCAGCGGAACTAAAGACGGAACCTTCGTTACACCAGCTAAGGCTCTTGTACAGGCCTCCAGTAGTGTAAACGTTGTTGTTGTCGGAATGGTCCACGGCAAAAGCGATGGAGCCCATGTCGTTTCCGCTAGTAAAGGAGTCGTTCAGGGGGACCCAGGCACCTTCGGCGTCGTTCCACATATAGGCGCCACCTACGTCGGTGCGGACATAGGCTTGGCCAGCGGAGTTAAAGGTTACGCCGGGCACATAGCCGCCACCCCAGCTATGAACGCTGTTCCAGGTGTAGGCAGCATTTACAGAGGATGCTGCTGCAAGCCCAAAAGCGGCGAGGCCGATGACTTTGTTGAGATGCATCTATTGTCTCCTTGATTATACAGATTTTAATCCAATAAATTTTCACTAAACTCTAAAGTAAATTCTGAAATTTTTTATGGCACTAATTATGATTTGTTGCAAGCAAAAGGCGGTGCAACACTTTCAACAAACGTATATAAAACTTTACAACCTGATGCCATGGTAAGTTTTATAACGTAAATAGGGTGAAAAAAAGAGACCCCGGTCACAGGATCTCTTGATTTTTATCGAAATATTGCAGGAAAGCGTGAACTATCGGATGTTGACAGAAAGTATTTCCCTTTGATTTCCGGTAATAGCCTTTACGATATAGCGGCCTCTTGGTAACTGATTCAGAGAGATAATTCCCTGATTGCCAGGTATGGTCTGACTCCTTATGCAATTTCCCATGGGGTCAAATATCTGAATATTCGTATTTCCCATGCTAGATCGAGTAAATAGTAGCGAGTTGTTTTCAAAACGAATGATGGAAGTTTTTGCCAGTTTGATATCCTGGATTGCTTCCGTGTCAATTTGTCTTGAGAAATTCGATATGGTGATAAATCCGTCGTTTCCAAGAACAGTTAGGGTCAAGGTTGCCGTTTCCCTGGTGGCTGTGAAGTTGCAGGAAACCTTCTTATTCTTGGTGGTTAGAGATACCAGATCCTTGCATAGGTCTGTTTTTCCGGAGGTCAGCTTTACTGCCATTTCCAACCCGTTGGCATCTTCAGCGGAAACATTGAAGGATATTAGATAATCTGTTCCTTTTTCCAGAGTGAAGTTCCTGGAAATGATTCTGTTGCCAGACCCTTCAATGGCTCCAATGAAAAGATCCTTGTCGTCAAGAGCAATCTTTGTGTTAGTGGAGGTCCACTTGCCTGCAGTGAATACATTGGGTTCCTCGGATTCGTCGGAGCTGTCGCTGGATTCCTCGGGATTATCAGCTTCTTCAGCTTTGTGGGAGCTGCTGGAGAGCTTTTCTGGTATATCACTCTTGCTGGAAGAACTCTGCTTTGCTTCGCTGGAAGAACTTTGCTTTACGATACTGGAAGAACTGTTGCTTTCGGGCGTGCTAGAGGATGTTTCTTTAACGCTGCTGGAACTTGAGTTCTGAATATGGCTGGAGCTGGATTCCTCGGGATTGTCAGCTTCTTCAGCTTTATGGGAGCTGCTGGAGAGCTTTTCTGGTATATCACTCTTGCTGGAAGAACTATTGCTTTCGGGCGTGCTAGAGGATGTTTCTTTAACGCTGCTGGAACTTGTGTTCTGAATATGGCTAGAACTGGAATTTGTGGGGACAGTTTCCGGGATAGTTGCCGGCACGGTGGAGCTTTTCAGTATTCCAGAAGCAATGCCATCTGTCTCGGCAGGTTTTGTGTCGAAGTCCTGGAGAACGTCGTAGGTGCCGTCGGCCTTAATGAGAATGAAGTTGTCAAAGTCGATGGTGCCAGTAATTTGTGTACCGTAGAGGATGATGCCGAATGCCTGGACATTAGCCTTGTTGCCGATGTTCAGACCCGTTGCACTCAGCGGTACGGTGTAAGTCTTCCACTTGGCGGAATCAATGTCGTCCTTTTCAAAGTTGAAATCACTCCAAGTCCAAGTGGAGCCGCTCATTGCGAACATGCTGAGAGATGTCCATGCCGATTGCTCACCCTTTGCTGGGCCTGCGGAGTTTATGTCAACTTTTGCCTGGAAGGAAATAGCTGTGTACTTGCTCCAGTCCTTGCCACCAACGTTTATGCGAAGCGTACCTACTTCGCTGGAGTCGGAGGTCTTCGTGGTATACTTGACTTCCAGCATCTTGTCGGTATTGTCTTCGTCATCCTGCTCTGTGTTGATATTTCCGCTGAGTGCGGTCATTCCGTATTCTTTTCGCATTGCGTTGAGCGTTTTAAGATCAACAATAGTACCAACGTCGGTACCGAACTCATCCTGACGCCGGATGAAGGTCATGTTGTTGTAGCCTTCGTGACCGGTATCCCAAACGCAAGGAATAATGCCATTTGCCTTTGCTGCCTTAACCACTTCACCGTACCAGGCTGCACGACCTTCAAGGTGAAGTTTTAAGTTTTCGCCAGAAAGAGTTTCGGTGCGCTTGATTGCGCCCATTTCGCCAATCACAACAGGAATACCCTTGTCGCAGAACATGGTCTTCAGTTCACCAAAGGCCTTGGCTATCTGCTTGGGGGTGCCCAGAGCTTCATCGTCAACGGACTTGGAATAAACGTCCCAGCCCATATTATGTTCCTTGTCGGTGGAACTGGGCATGTCGTAGTAGTAATAATACTGTTTGCCCCAGTCTTCATCAGCTGTCATCAAGGAGTACTGGTACGGATAATAGTGAAATTCTGCCATGATGTAGCCGGCGCCTGCAGGATCGGTGGGCATATTGGTGCTTAGCATGGAGGCCATGTCCATTTCGGTACGGGGAGCCTGAACAATGATGGTACGGGTGGCGTTGTTGCCGCCAGTTGCACGAACACCCTTGATGCATGCTTCGTGATATTGACGAAGAACCTTCATGCGGGCTTCGTCGAAAGTCCACTGTCCGTTGTCGCCATATTCAGCACCTTCGGCACGGGGGTCGTTGACGCCCGGTTCGTTTGCAGATGCGAAAATCAATTTTTCGTCGTAGTTCTTGAACTTGTTGGCAATCTGAGTCCAGTATTTTTCCTGGAGAGCGGCGATGTCATTTGCCTTGTTGGTCTCTTCAATACCATTGCGGTTATAGCCATCTCCGTCCCAGACGTGGTCTTCCAGCCAACCGTTGTCCCAGTGAGAGTTCAAAACGGCGTACATTCCGTTGTCGACAACCAGGTCGACGACTGTCTTGACGGTGTCCAGCCAACCTTCGCTAATGACGCCATCCTTGGCGTGGGAGTTCCAGGCGCAGGGAATACGGACGGAACTGAAGCCAGCGTCCTTAATAGCCTTGACGTATGCCTCGGTGGGGAGACTGTTGCCCCAGGCAGTAGGATTACCCGGGGCTTCCATGGTGTTACCGATATTGTAGCCCAGGCCCATGCTTGCAACTAGTTCGGTTGCCTTGGGAAGAGCGAATGCGTTGCCTGCCCAAAGGGTGGCTACTAAAATAAAGACTTTGCTAATCTGGTTCACAAAAGTATTCTTCATGTTTGTAAAAGTAAATTAATGTACACTATTGCGCAACAAAAAAGACCCGAAAGATCGGGCCTTTGCAAATTTATGTTGTCCGTCTTTTCTTATTGGATGTTGACACGGAGGGTCTGTGCTCCGCTCTTGGCGATGTACATACCACTGTTGAGACCGGAGAGATCCATGGAGGCGCCATTCTGACCTGCGCGAGCTTCGCGGACCAGGTTACCGTTCATGTCAAACAGGCTGATGTTTGCGCGGGTTCCATGAGCAATCAGCATATTTCCTTGGCGGGTAAGGCTAGCCTTTGCCACGCGATAGCCTTCAATGGAGGTTATTCCACAATATGCCTCGATTCCGTATGCGCAGAGTTGCTCTGCAGTATAGCCGCATGCGGGAGTCAATGCCTCACATGTGGCGTCGTTGCTGTTGGAAGATGCCGGAGTAGTGATAGCGCTTTCGGATGAGGTGGGAATGATGCTGTTCGAACTTTCTGCAACGTTGTCGCTGGAACTTGCCGGCTGCTGCACGCTGGAGGAGCTCGGTATGGAACTGCTGGAACTTGCGATAGAGCTGCTGGAGGCGACCGGCTTGGAGGAACTGCTCGACGCAGGAACCACGGAACTGCTGGAGTTCTGAATCGGGGTGCTGCCCGGAATCAGTCTTTCCGTGTGGGTGACGCCCTTGTTCACGTAGGTTCCAAGACCATACACACCGCGCATGGCATTGATGATTTCCAGTTCCACCACCTTGCCCATGGGGCCGCCGAACTTGTTGGTCTGGCGACGGATGTAGGCCATGTTGTCGTAGCTGGCGCCTTCGTTACCCATGTCCCAGACGATGGGTGTAAGGCCGTAGTTCTTTGCTGCGGTTACAACGTCCTTGTGCCACTGGATACGGCCCTTGCGGTGCAGTTCCAGGTCGGGACCGGAGAGTTCCGGAGAACGGTACAGGGAACCGAATTCGCCGATAATGACGGGGTAGCCCTTGTCCACATAGTTGGACTTCATCTTGGCAAACTGAGCATTGGGGAAGCCGATGCCAGCCTGGTCCTTGTCGATGGCATTAGCCCAGCAGTTGAATCCTGCATTACGCTTCGGATCGTTTGCGTTCTGGTAATCGCCGTAATAGTACTGCACCTGAATGTCGCCGTTGGGGCATCCCCAGTTCTGGGAACTTGTCATAAGCACATACTGGTAGGGACCGTAGAAGTGGACTTCGAACATGAGACGGCCAGAAACCTTGTCCTTGGGGAAGATGCTTGTGGGAGCGAACTCTACGGACTTGTCGATATCGGTTTGCGGTCCCTGAATAATCAAAGTGCGGGTGGCGTTGTTTCCGCCGGTAGCGCGGACGGCGTCAATAAAGGTCTGGTAGTAGCCCATAAGAACTTGGGCGTGCTGGTTTGTCCAGGTAATGCCGTTGTCTGGATTGTTTGGGTCCTTCTGGCCTTCGCCCGGTTCGTTGGCGCCTGCAAAAAGCAAATGTTCGTCGTAGTTCTTGAACTTGTTGGCAATCTGGGTCCAATAGTTCTTCATCTTGGTGTCGACGGTATTGTCCTTGTAGGTGGCCATCTTGGTCTGGAACCAGCCGCCTTCACCTTCGTGATGGATGTTCAAGACGACGTACAGTTCGTTACGCAGGGCGTAATCCACAACTGTCTTTACGGAGTCAAGCCAAGTTTCGGTGATGATGCCGTTACGGGTGTGGGAGTCCCATGCGCAGGGAATACGAACTGTGTTAAAACCAGCTGCCTTGATGGAGTCCAGCAGTTCCTGGGTGGGGTAGGGATTGCCCCAGCCGGTGGGGTCGTTGGGAACTTCCATGGAGTTTCCGATATTGTAACCCATGCCCATGTTCTTCTGAACCTGTGCCGCGGTGGGAAGGTCGGCAAATGCGGCTGTTGTCAAAGCGCCTGCAAGCGCTGCCCCAAACATCAATTTTTTCATACAGAGTCCTTTACAGTTTCCGTCGTGACGTGAAGTCGACATCGGTCCACCAAACAATCCCTTCGCGTAACCAAACACGAAGGACCTGCACATCCAAAAGGTAATTTATACCGAAAAGGGCTCTTTGGACAGGGAATATGGCGAAGTCAAGAAAAAATGATGTGAAAAATTCAACAAACGTAAACGAAAGTTGACAGAAAACGCGGGATGTGTATTTTGGGGAGTGATTGATAAAAAATGGCTTCCCTTTTAGGGGAAGCCATCCGTTGGTTTTGAGAAGAAAGCTTATTTGATGTTGACCTTCAGGGTATGACCAGCGCTCTTGGCGATGTACATGCCCTTGTTGAGGCCGGCGAGACTCAATGTCGCCTGGCTGGAAAGGGCATGAACTTCGCGGACTAAATTGCCGTTCAGGTCGAACAGTCGGATAGAGGCTCGTGTACCCTGTGCCACCAGCATGTTGCCTTGGCGGGTGAGGCTTTGCTGCCCTTGCTTCTTTGCGATGGCCTTGATTGCAGTCGTAGTTGCCTTGACGCTTTCTGTTGCTACCAAGGACTTTGCGGTGATGCCTCCGCCAACGTTCTTGGCGCCAATCAGGTTAAAGTCCAGGGTGTCTGCGGTGCCGTCGGTATTCTTGAAGATGATCCAGTCCACATAGACATTGCCGGTGTAGCCCAGAGTGTATATCTGCAGTCCCATGAATACTATGTTTGTGGGATTACCCGGAACCATCAGGTTGTTGCCGCTTTCTCCTGTGGTGGCAACCTTAACCTCGTAGGTGTTCCAGGTGCCCAGCTCAACTTCTCCGAGGCCTGCTTCTTGCCAGTTCCAGTCGGCGCCGTCCATGGTAACCAAGTTGGGAGCGATAAAACCGTAGTCGTCACCTACCTTGGAAATGGTTCCGTCAAAGAATGCTCGAATAGAGACGCTGGAAATTTTGCTCCAGTCCTTGGGAACGCTGGAAAATTCGATTTGACCGTATGTGCTGTCTGCGATGGTGAATTCAGCCTTGATGGACTTGTCCGTATCGGTGCTGATGACCGGATTGCTGCTTCCGTCAAGGTTTGGCATGCCATAGACATTTCGCATGGCGTTCATGACTTCCGGGTCAAAGACGGATCCGTCGGGATCTGACTGACGGCGGATGATGGTCATGTGGTTTTCGCCCTCGTGACCGGTATCCCAAGCGATGGGGACCACCTTGTTGTCGAAGGCGGCCTGGGCTACGGCCTTGTACCAGCCGATACGGCCATTGCGGTGGCGCTTGTAGTCGTCGCCTTTCAGAATGCCCAGTCGGTCGTTGGCGCCGAATTCCCCGATGATGACCGGTATACCCTTATCCACATAGTTGGTCTTCATTTTCTTGAAAGCCACCTGCATGTCGTTTGCGCTGCAGGGAGTTCCCATGCTGCCGCCCCAGGGATTGTAACCGCAGTTGTGAACGATATCGGCACCGGTGGCGTAGTTTTCTTCGCCCCAGTAGTATTGTGGTTGCACTTCAACACCCCAGTTGACGGGCTCGCCTACGATGGTGTAAGGGGACGGGTCGTAGTAATGCACTTCAAACATCATGCGGTTTGCGATAACGTCGTTAGGCATCATGCTTGCGGGGTAGGCTTCCACGGAGCGGTCGATGCTGGTGGAGGGGCCCTGGATGATCAAGGTGCGGCTGGCGTTGTTGCCGCCGGTGGCACGCACTGCGTCTACAAATGTCTGGTGGTAACCTTGGAGGATCTTGGATTCGTTCTTGTAGTTAGCGTCGGTAGTGGCGGGTTCGTTGGCGCTTGCGAAAAGAAGCTTTTCGTCGTAGTCCTTGAACCGCTTTGCAATCTGGGTCCAGTAGGCTTTCTGCTTGGCGTTGACTTCGGTTTTCTTGTCGTCTTTCAGGTTTTCTTCCAGCCAGCCGCCGTCCCAATGGATGTTCAAGATGGTGTAGAGGCCTGCCTTAACGCTGTAGTCCACTACGGTCTGGACAGAGTCCATCCAACTTTCGTTAATGACGCTGTTTGTTGCGTGGGAGTCCCAGGCGCAGGGGATGCGGATGGTGTTAAAGCCAGCTGCCTTAACGCCCTTGATATAAGCCTCCGTTGGGAACTTGTTTCCCCAGCTGGTGGGGTTCCCCGGAACTTCCATTGTGTTTCCGATGTTGATGCCCAAACCCATTTTTTCAAAGATTTGCTGGGCGGTAGGTAGGTCTGCAGCGAGGGCAGAAGATATTGACAGCGCGGTTAAGCCTGCGAGCGCAGATAATGTGACTGTTTTGTTTGATTGTCTTTTCATAACAACTCCCATATACAACAGCCAAAATATAAATCAGGAAATTTGATGCTTATAATAAATTTTTTCTAAAAACGTTGATAAAATATCAATAACAATGTTTAGACTGTATCAAATGTGCTTGCGAAAAAAAGAACGAAAAGCTTAATTTATGCCCTTCGTTCCAATTCAATGAAAGAGGTTAAAAGTGGGCGCCAATCAGTACAATCGCATTGCAGACCACCAGCAATCCGATGATCAAAAGGATGGCGGTCTTGGTGGACATTTTCTTCTTGGGTTCGTTTGCCATATTTTTCCTCTTTTGGGGTGGGCGCGCTTGGGCTCGGTTTAATGGGTTAATGTGCAATAAGCCAGTTTTCGCCGAAACCGACGCTGGCGACTAACGGTACCTGGAGCTGCATGGCGTTTTCCATTTCGGATTTTACCATGGCACTCAGTTCGTCAACGCGGTCGCGGGGACATTCAAAGACAAGTTCGTCGTGGACCTGGAGCATCATGCGGAGGGGGAGCTGTTCGTCGTTGATACGTTTCTGGATGCGGATCATGGCGATCTTGATGAGATCTGCGGCGCTGCCCTGTACGGGAGTGTTCACGGCCATACGTTCTGCCATCTGGCTTTCCATGCGGTCTGAACTGTCGATGCCTGCAATGTAGCGGCGTCGACCGGATAGGGTTTCCACGTAACCATCGCGATGGGCGTTTGCCTTTGTGTCTTCAATGAAGTTCTGGACGCCCTGGAACATATCGAAGTAGCCTGTAATGAAATCCTTGGCTTGACCCATGGGAATTTTCAGGTCGCGGGAAAGACGGAAGGCGGTCATGCCGTAGAGCACGCCGAAGTTCACCACCTTGGCGTCACGGCGCATGTCGCTGGTCACTTCTTCCAGAGGAACTCCGTAGATGGCTGCAGCAGTACGGGCATGAATGTCAATGTTGTTCTTGTAGGAATCAATGAGAGCGACGTCTCCGCTCAAATGAGCCAGCATGCGTAACTCAATCTGGGAGTAGTCTACAGCGAGGATTACGTTGTCTGGACTTTGCGGTACAAAGGCTGCACGGATTTTCTTGCCTAGGTCGCTTCGTACAGGAATGTTCTGCAGATTGGGATCGCGGCTACTGAGGCGGCCTGTTGCTGTACCCCACTGAATGAAACTTGTGTGGATGCGCTTGGTCTGCGGGTTTACTAGAGTGGGCAGGACGCTTACGTAGGTGCTTTGCATCTTTTTCAGTTCGCGGTATTCAATGACGGAAAAGACGATGGGATGGGGAGACCTGTAACTTAGTTCTTCAAGAACCGCGGCATCGGTACTGCGCTTCTTGATTTCGGGCAGGCCGAGAGTGTCGAAAAGAACATCGCCCAACTGCTTGGGACTGCCGATATTGAATTCGCAGCCGGCCATGTCGCAGATTTCCTTTTCCAGATTTGCGATGCGGCGGTCCAGTTCTACGCCCAGTTCCTTCAATTTGGGAACATCGACGGCGATGCCTACGGATTCCATCTGGCAGAGAACTTTCAGCAAGGGCATTTCCTGGTCGTAGAAATACTTTTCGTAATCCAGTTTCTTCAGCTGTTCCTGAATGGGCTTCCAGAGACGGAGTGTATAGACCGCATCTTCGGCACCATATTCTGCGGCGGCTTTTACAGGGACTCGGTTGAAGGTAATCTGATTTTTTCCTCGTCCGATAAGATTCTCGATGGGAATCATTTCGTGCTGCAGACGCTGCATAACCTGGTTGTCCAGGCCAAGGCCCGTGGCGCCAGGAGAAAGCATCCATGCGCCAATAAGAGTGTCGATGATTCTTGCGTCATCAAGCTGCTTCTGGGTCATGCCGAAAGCGCGGGCGATGACGTGCAAGTCAAATTTTGCGTTATGGAATACGAAGGTGCGGTGCGGATTGTTATCTGCGCCAGCCTTGTTTTCTGCTACTGTGCAGGATTCATTCCAGAAATTCAGGAACCAATCCCTGACGGTGCTAAAATCAAAGTTGCCGCCCTTGCCTGTTTGCAAGGGAAAGCCGATGTCGTCCGTATGTCCTAGGGGAATGTAGTAGCCCTTGGTGACACTGTAATTTCCTGTGGAGTCTTCCGAAGTTTCTGCGGGAGCGTCCAGTGCGGCAAGGCAGAGGCCCACCAGATTGTTCTGCATGGGGTCAAGACCGTCGGTTTCCGTATCCACTCCAATTAGAGGGGAACTGGCGAATTCCAACTTCATCTGCTCGAAAATTTCTGGAGAGTCCACGCAGTAATAGGTGGGAAGAATATCCGTGGCGAAGTCAGAACGGGTTACTGCCTCCTCTCCTTCAGATTCAGAATCCGGTGCGCTAAAACCGGTCTTGCTGGGAACCTTTTCCAAAAGACGGAGCAGGCTGTTGATTTCGTGTTCCTTGAACATGTCTGCCAAGGCGTCTACATGAATGCCTGTGTATTCCAGTGCGTCAAGGTTGCCGTTGAACGCACGTTTTGTCTGCAGAGTTACCAGTTCACGGCTAAGGAATGCCTGCTCCTTATTGTTTGCTAGGTTGTCGTGAAGCCCCTTCTTCTTGATGTTGTCGATGTTGGCGTAGATGTTATCCATGTCGCCATATTCTTCAAGAAGAGTGATTGCGGTCTTCGGACCGACTTTCGGAACGCCAGGAACGTTATCGCTGGCGTCTCCCATCAAGGCGAGATAATCGCGGATTTTTTCTGGCGGCAAACCGTATTTTTCAAGAACCTGCTCTGGCCCAAAGTCAATGCCGTCGGCGCCCTTCTCCAGATGAAACAGGTGAATCCTGTCGTTCACAATCTGGCTCATGTCCTTATCCTTGCTGATGATAAGGATTTTGTCAAAGCCTGCTTCTGCAGCCGCAACGGCGGTACTTGCCATGACGTCGTCCGCTTCATAGCCGGGTTCGGAAAGCAGGGGAATTCCGCTTGCTTCCAAGGATTCACCTAGAAGTGGCATCTGGGCTGCCATTTCTTCGGGCATAGGACCGCGATTGGCCTTGTAGTCGGGATAAAGATCGTGGCGAAAGGTTTTTGTGTGGGCCACATCTCGGGCAATGGCGAAGTGAGTGGGCTTGTGTGCTGCTAGAATGCGGAGCACTGCTCCCCAGTAACCATGCATCATGGAAACGTCTTCATCCTTGCTGTTCTTCAGAGGGTTCTGAGAGTATGCATAGAACATGCGGAACGCCAGGGCGTAGGAATCTAGAAGCAGTAACTTTTTTTCGGCCATGGGAGTAAATTTAGAAAATGTGGTCTAGCCTTCCGCGAAGGCGGCGGGAAGATTTGCAATGACGTCGGAGGGGAGCATGCTGAATGCTCCCATTTTTTCACGGGCGATTCGACCTGCCTTCTGGTGGAGCAGTGCTCCTAGAACTGCGGCCTCGTCAACGGACTGCCCCTGAGCAAGCAAGGCAACAATGATTCCCGAAAGAACATCTCCGCTACCGCCCTTTGCCATGCCGGAATTTGCTACGGGCAGCATGTATACACGGCCGTCGGGGCAGGCGATGAATGTGGGAGCACCCTTCAGCAGGATGACCTTGCCTGTTGCTTTTGCATTCTGCCGTAATTGATCGGGAATATCGACATCTTTTTCAGGAAGACTTCCAAAAAGCCTTGCGTATTCCCGACGGTGGGGTGTCAAAACGGCAGGGACGGAAATGGCCTGTAGAATAGAAGGTTCCGTCGCGATGGCGTTAAGACCATCCGCATCAATGACCACGGGTCGGTCATCAATTTTCGAAAGGAATTCCAGAATGGTTTCCTTCGTTGCGTTGGTGGAACCGAGGCCTGGTCCAATGGCAATGGCGTCGTTGTGCGCCACTTTTTGGAGGAGGACGGGAACGTTGCCAGGCTGCAGTTGGCCTAAACCTTCGTCATTCAAACTGCAGAAAACGGGCTCGGAAAGTTTTGCTTGCAAAACCTGGGTGATGGTTTGCGGAATCGCAAGGGTGACGAGTCCTGTGCCGCTGCGAAGGGCTGCTTCTGTGCAGAGGGTGGCGGCTCCCGTCATGTCCTTTGAACCTGCGATGACCATGGCGCAACCTTGCGTGCGTTTGTCGTCCCATTCAGAGCGTTTGGGGAGAAGGTGGGGAATAACCTCCTCAGTGACCAGGTATGTTTTTGAATCAAACTTTTCTACCACTTCCTTCGGGTAGCTGAGGGAGGCTACGGTTGTTTTACCGAAGGCAAGACCGCCTTCCTTGACATAGGCGTCGATGCGTGGAAAACCAAACAATATGGTTTCCTTGGCGGTGAGACATGTACCTGTCTGCAGATGGGTGGCACTGTCATACCCAGTGGGGGCGTCTGCCGCAATGACGGGGATGCCGCTTTCCTGAATCAGCTGGACTGCGTCTGCGAAGTTGGGGCGGAGTTCGCCTGAGGCTCCGTTGCCCAGCATGCAATCAACGATGAGGTCGAATCCGCAAAGGCGAGTTGGCACCTCTTGCAGTTTCCCTCCGTTGAACAGAAATTCGTCCAGGGCCATCTTGGCTTCGTTCTTGAACTTTTCTGCAGGAGCGAGGCTGTAGGTGGTGCACGGAATACCATTTTCTAGAAGGCGTGCGGCAAGAACAAGGCCGTCACCGCCGTTGTTGCCTCCGCCTACGAAGACTGCAACGCTTTTAGGTGATTTGCTTTTGACCAGGAGGAACAGGGCCTGCCCAGCCTCCTTCATAAGACTGTAACCTCTGTTCAAATCATTGCCCTTTGTGGCTGCATCAAGAGCTCGCATGGATTCTGTGGTCAGTACGGGAGGGAATAGCTTGTAACTGATTTGATCAAAGGCGTTCATATGGGAGAATATAAATAAAAAGCCTCCCCCGAGTCTAGGGGAGGAGTCCAGAGCGGACCGCACTTGGCAACTTTGTTGCCTTAGTGCGCATGGTCCCCGAATGGGGAGGAGGGCGCGAGCCTTCCTTTGCGTCATAAAAAAAGAGCCTCCCCCGAGTCTAGGGGAGGAGTCCAGAGGAGGGCGCGAGCCATCCTTTGCGTCATTATTCGTACTTGATAACGCCAGCGGGGCAGCCTGCAGCTGCGTCCTTGATTGCTTCTTCGTTAGCAGCGAAGTCAGCGGATTCGTTCACCTTCATCTTTTCGGGAACGGAGAAGACTGCGTCGCAGGTAGCTTCGCAAGCACCGCAGGAAACGCATTCGTCGGAAGATTCGTCGAGCCAAACCTTAGTAATAGCCATGTTATACCTCTTTGGGGTTTTAGTTATACTTGTGTATGCCTTAAATATAACAAAAACCATTGCGACTGCACAATGTTTTTCTAAATTTTCGGCACAATATAATCGTTGGCAGGACCTGTTTTGCGCCTGTCGGCATAACCAAGTGAGGACATCACAGAAAATGAAAAAAGTGGTTGTAAAAATTGGTGGCAGCCTGGCTATTGACGAAGCCAAGTTGGCCGATTTTGTGGCAGCAGTTTCCAAGCTTCCGGCTATGGGCTGCCAGGTCGCCGTGGTTCACGGTGGTGGCAAGGACATTAACGAAAACATCGCCCTGCTGCGAGAACAGCCCACTTTTATCGATGGCCTCCGAGTAACTACGCCCGGCATTATGAAGATGGTGGAGATGACCCTCTCCGGCCACGTGAACAAGAAGCTGGTCCGCATGCTCCTGAACAACGGCGTGAACTCCATCGGTCTTTCCGGTGTGGACGGCAAGTTGTTCGAAGTAGTCAAGAAGCAGGGCAAGGTTGACCTGGGTCTTGTGGGCGAAGTCAAGAAGGTGAATCCGAAGATTGTGGAAGACCTCTGGACTGCCGGCTGGGTTCCCGTAGTGAGCCCCATTTCTTACGGCCCTGATGAAAACGGTGAAGGCGTCAGCTGGAACGTGAACGCAGATACCGCTGCAAGCGAACTGGCTGTGGCGCTTCAGGCGGACCAGTTCGTGCTGGTGAGCGATGTTCCGGGCGTCATGGACGAAACCAAGACCGTCATTCCCGAACTGACCAACGATGCTGCCGAAGCCCTCATCGAAACTGGCGTCATTAATGGCGGCATGATTCCCAAGGTTCGCGAAAGCTTCAGGTCCATCGATCGCGGTCTCAAGTCCATTCACATTGTTGGCTGGAAGGACGCTGAACATTTCGTGAAGCAGATCAACGGCGAACTGAACTACGGAACTATTCTCGGCTAGAACGAAATTAATTGATAATTGACGATTGAAGATTGATAATTAAAAGCTAGGCGGCGAAGCCGCGATTATTAATAATCATCAATTATCCATTATCAATTCTCAATTAAAAAAAGGGTTTTTATTATGAGCTTTTTAGAGCAGGATAAGAACGTCATTGCCCCGCTGTATGGCAAGGCTGACATTGAAATTGTGAAGGGTGAAGGCTCTTACCTCATCGACTCCAAGGGCGACAAGTACCTGGACTTCGTTGCTGGTATTGCAGTGAACGCCCTGGGCCATCAGAACAAGGCCATCAAGGAAGCTGTGGTAAAGCAGATGGATTGCTTCAACCACATCTCCAACCTTTATGTGAATATGCCCCAGGTTGAACTGGGCAAGAAGCTTTTGGAAATCACCGGCTTCGACAAGGCTTTCTTCTGCAACTCCGGTACCGAAGCTAACGAAGGCGCAATCAAGTTTGCACGTAAGTACTTCGATCGCAAGGGTGAAGCCAACAGGCTGAAGATCATCACTTTCGTGAACAGCTTCCACGGCAGAACTTTCGCCGCCCTTTCTGCAACCGGTCAGCCGGCTCTGCGTCAGGGTTTCGGCAACATGCCGGGCGACTTCGTTCATGTGACTTGGAATGACTGCGCTGCCCTCAAGGCCGAAGTCAACAAGGACACCTGCGCCATCATGTTGGAATCTCTGGCAGCCGAAGGCGGCGTCATGACTCTGTCCGCAGAAATGGTAGAAACCATCAACAGCCTCCAGAAGGAATTCGGTGTGCTGGTGATCGTCGACGAAGTTCAGGCTGGTTGCGGCCGTCTGGGAACTTTCCTTGGCTTTGAAAAGTACGGCCTCAAGCCGGACCTGGTAACTCTTGCCAAGGGTATCGGTGGCGGCCTCCCGCTGGGTGGCGTGCTGCTGCGTCAGTTCATTGCAGACCAGCTGAAGGCTGGCGACCACGGTACCACTTTCGGTGGCAACCCCATCGCTTGCGCCGCAGGTCTCGCTGTGGTGAATCAGGTTTCTGAACCTGCACTCCTGAAGAACGTTGCAGAAAGGGGCGCACAGATCCGCACCGCACTGGCTGACATCAAGGCCAAGTACAGCTGCATCAAGGAAATTCGTGGTGAAGGCCTTATCGTCGGCCTCGCTCTGGATGAAACACTCCCGGTGGGTAACGTTGTTGCTGCAGCCCGCGCAGAAAAGCTCATGGTGCTTTCCGCAAAGGGTAACGTGCTCCGTATGCTTCCGCCGCTGAACATCAGCGCTGCCGAAGTGGACGAAGCCATGGCAAAGCTCGAAAAGGCTTTCGCCTCTGCTACGAAGTAGCGGCAGGCTCTCGGCCTCTATTGCAAAGTAGCGGCAAGCTCTTGGCAGTTGTTACGAAGGGAGACTGACAATTAAAAGCCCTCGACTTCAATCGAGGGCTAAAAAGAAAAGGACTCGCATTTCGCGAGCCCTTTCTTGTATTTCGTGAGTTTTCTCTTGCAATAAAAGACGTTGTCGCCCCGTAAACCGGAAAGGAGTCTAGAGGAAAACCTGTGGGTTATCCTCTACGCCTTATTAGTCGGGGCCTGTCTTGCAACAGGAGCCAGTTCGCCATGCTTGCGGAACAAGTGCTTGACCAAGGT
Source organism: Fibrobacter sp. (assembly GCA_045616805.1). Taxonomy (GTDB): domain Bacteria; phylum Fibrobacterota; class Fibrobacteria; order Fibrobacterales; family Fibrobacteraceae; genus Fibrobacter. The sequence continues at coordinate 12,980 of JAZLHK010000044.1, read as the reverse complement.
GCCGAAGCCGCGGAACACGCGATAGCGTTCGCGGGGATTCTTGATGGCCATGATGCCCTGATGCCAGATGTAGCTGGGACGCAGGTAGAACTCGCGGCGGGCCTTGTCGCAGAAGTCCACCAGCGCCTGGCTTGTAAGTTCGCCACGCTGGATGGTCGTACGGTGGAAACCGTCCTTGTCCAGCCACTGGTTGTAGTCCTTTGTCTGCAGGGCGTCACTTTCCAGTGCTTCCTTGTAGGCTTCGGTTCCAGGATAAGCCATGATGGGGTAGAACTGGGCCGTGTTGGGGTTCAACTTCTTGGCGTAGTCCAAAGTCATGCGCAATGTCTGGGGCGTGTCGCCGGGGTTGCCTACCATGAAGCAGCCGTGGACCAGAAGACCTGCCTTGCGTGCGTTCTTGGTGAACTCGATGGCCTTGTCGGTATTCTTGATTCCCTTGTGGATGTTCTGCAAAACTTCAGGAGATGCGCTTTCGAAGCCTACGCACATTTCTCGGCCACCAGCCTTCTTCATCAGCTGGAGCAGTTCCAGCGGGACGTCTGCGCGGGCGTTGCAACTCCAGGTGATCTTGAGACCGCGTTCCAGAATCAGGTTGCAGATGTCGCGAACATGCTGATGGTTGGCGGTAAAGGTGTCGTCCTCGAAGAAGACTTCTCCAAGATCTTCAAAATTTTCCTTGATGTACTGCAGCTCATCCACCACGTCCTTGGGGTCGCGCATACGGAATACGTGACCGTTCAGGGTCTGGGGAATTACGCAGTAGCTGCAGCGGTTGGGGCAACCACGTCCACTGAGAATGACAATCAGAGGGTTCAGGTTTGCTCCGTAGAAATACTTCTTGTAGCAACTGTAGAGGTACTTGCGATAAACCTTGGAAACCCAGGGCAGTTCGTTCAAGTTCTCGATCTTGGGACCTTCGGGCTGGAAGTCGGTGGTTCCGTCTTCCTTGCGGTAGGCAAGACCCGGGAATTGACCAATGGCGGCAATACCTTCATCTCCACGGAGGGCGCGGGCCAGGTTGCGGCAGGTGTAGTCCGCTTCGCCAATGACGACGTAGTCAAGGCTGGGTTCCATTTCCAGGGACTCCAGGGGTTCTGCCGTAGCGTGGGTGCCCATGATGGCAACCTTCGTGTTGGGCATGGCTTCCTTGATAGCGCGGACTACCTTAAGGTCATTTAAAATACTTGGGGTACTGGTGCTGCAGATGACAAGCTCCGGGGCAAACTTCTTCATGCCATCCAGAGTCTGTTCCAGATCCAATTCCATGGCGGGGCTGTCGATGAGCTGAATTTCATTGCCGTCCGCTTCGGCGGTGCCGGCGGCGTAGCTCAGGAACATGGGCCAGTAAAGTGTACTCGACTTCGTTACACACGGGCTGCGAGATTCGCGGCTGAACATGGGGTGGAACGGAGGATTTAAAAAAGTAATACGCATAAGCCCACACAAAATACATTATATGAACGGATTTAGTTACATTTTACGGCGATGAAACACCATTTTTTTGTGTGCAAAGTGCTTAAAAATGTGACGAAATGCATATGTGTCGCTGGCTGTGCCTACGCACCTGCCCTTGCTGCCGTTTCGGACTTGCAGAATTCAGGCTCGGTTTTGAAAAAGGATGTTCCGGAGCAGGCTCCTCAGTCTGCGCTGGATACCGTTCGTGCCTCATTTCCCGATGGAAGTTTGGCCCGAGTCTACACGGTGCAGCATGGCACTGACGTTCGAGAAGGCGTTGCCATTACGTATCATCCAAATGGCAAGATTGCTATTGAAGCCCCCTACGTGAATGGAAAGCTAGATGGAGTCTTTCGCAGCTATTATGAAAACGGAAAGACATGGCAAACCATCGGTTACAGGAATGGCGTAGAAGAGGGATATTCCACGAACTATTATGAGAGTGGCCGGAAGCAGTCTCGCGAGTTCTATAAGGATGGAATCCTGGATGGGGTGAGTGAAGAATGGGATGACCGAGGAATCGTCCGCCGTAAATTTCCTTACGTTCGAGGACAGATTCACGGTAAGGCTGTATTTTATGATGATCTCGGCGCTGTGCAGGAAGAAATGACTTTTGAGCATGGCATCCGTCATGGCCTTTATCGTCGTTATAATAAGGGTGTTATGACCCTGGAAGCGGAGTTCCAGAATAACCGCTGCGTAAAGAACTGCAACTTCTAAATTGGAAATAGTTTGTATGAAAAATGCCTGGCATGAGCCGGGCGTTTTTTGATGAATTACTTCTTGCTTGGCTTAATGGCGTTCCATACCATGTAGCCGATGAAAAGTGCACCGAAGGCCAAAAGCGCAATGGCCAGTTCGGAGTTGTACTTTTCGATGATGTCCTTTTGACCGTGGGCGAGGTATCCCAGGAAGGCCAGGACACAGTTCCAGATAACTGCACCAAGGAATGTGTACAGGGTGAAGGGAACCAGTTTCATGTTGGCGAGACCTGCTGGAATGGAAATCAGCTGGCGGATTACTGTAATGAGGCGGCCCACGAACGTAGAGATGGATCCGTGCTGCCTAAAGTAGTCTTCGGCCTTCTGAACCTTGCCGGCGTCAAGAAGCAGGAAATGTCCTAACCTGCTGTCCGCGAACTTGTATATAATGGGGCGTCCAAGGAACTTGGCCAGGAAGTAATTGATGTAGGCGCCGATCAGTGCGCCCAGTGTTGCAAAGAGGACTATGAGTACGATGTTTATGTCTGAACCTGGCTGGAGGGCCTTGTAGGCTGCCGGCGGAACTACCAGTTCTGACGGAAAAGGAATGAATGAACTTTCCACTGCCATCAGGAGAGCGATGGTGCCGTAGTTCAGGTTTTCATTGTACCAGCCAATAATCTGACTGTAGATGTTTCCCTTTTCCGGAGTAGGTGCCGTTGCGGAATCTGCCAAGACTGCCGCCGCTGGTTCAGCGGCGACGGTAGTGTCTGCTGCGTAGATGCTGAGGGCGAAGAGCAGTATCAGAGGAAGAATGAATTTCAGCTTCATGGCCTAATTACTTCTTCTTTTTCTTGGACTTCTTGGGAGCAGCCTTCTTAGCGGCCTTCTTTCCCTTGCCCTTCTTGGGTTCCGGTTTTACCTCTTCTTCTTCGGGTTCCTGTTCGACGTATTCCGGAGCCTGGTATTCCATGACAGAGGGTTCTTCAGCAACCGCGGCCTTGAGGGCTGCCTGTGCTTCTGCTACGTACTTGCCGTTGGGGAATCGCTTCAGGTAGATTTCGTAGTCCTTCTGGCGGTTGCCTGCACGGACCAGTTCGAAGATGCCAGCTTCTGCTTCATCGCGGAAAGCACCATCAGGATTGTCGCTCAAGTAGGAGAGGTATGCCTTGAAGGTGTTCTGTGCCTGAATTTCACGGAACTTGTGGTATTCGCCCAGGTTCTTGAGCTTGGCTTCAACTTCGCCACGGCGCGGAGAATCCGGATAGTATTGCAGGTACATTTCCAGCATTTCAGGATCGTTGGATGCCATAACCTGTTCGAAACGGGAATCTTCCTGACGAACCTGGTATTCCTTCAACTGAACCTTGCCGGTGTCGAGGGTTGCGTAGAGCTTTTCCTTGGTGGCCAGGTCTGCCGGATGGCAGAAGGCAAGGAAACTTTCCAAGACGTCAGAGAACTGGGTTCTGGTGTAGGCTTCGCTCATGTCCGGAAGTTCGCCGTCTTCATCGAGGAAGAAACGGTAGTCACGTTCGATGGCCATGCAGTCCCAGTCAGAAAGGGTGTCCTTGACTTCGCTGTTCTTGCGGAGTACGTCATCGCGGTCATGGAGGGCGTAGCGCATGCGGCGGTCACGACGGCTTTCACGACCGAAGTCAAGAGAGAATTCCAGTCCGATGCGTACGGGGAACTTGTAGGAAATCTTGTCGAATTCGATACCGGAGTATGCCGGGGGAAGCGTTGCTTCTGCGTTGTTCTTGTATTCGCTTGTTGCCTTGATGTCTTCGTAGGGGAGGAATTCCTTACGGACATTGATGCCCACCTTGAGGTCAACATCACGGAAAACTTCACCGATGCGGTATTCCAGGGCGCCAGAAACGAAGGCTGTAGGAGCAGAGGTAGTTACGTCACGCTGGGATCCGTTGTTGTCGTTGGTAAATGTGAAGAACTGGAGGCCGTAGCCGCCCAGGACGCGAAGGTCGAAGTCCCCTGCCAAGTTGAAGGAGAAACCTGCCAGTACCGAGGGTGCGTAGGATCGGAAACTGAGGGTCTGTCCATCACCGTCGCAGTTCTTGCCGCAGACAGCGTCCTTGAAGGTATAGAGATCGTTGCTGAGAACGTCACCGAAACCCTGGGAATTGAAATTGAAGATGAAGGTGTTAACTTCTGCACCCAGCCAGAGGGTGAACGGAATGTCAGCCTTGCCCCAGGGGGTAATCAAGGGGCTCCAGAGGAAGCCGAAGGACAGGGGAACCGTGAACAGTTCCTCGTCGATAGTCTTGTTGACCAGCAACTGGGGGTCTGAGTCCTCAAATTTGAGGAGAGCAGGCTCAATTTGCAAATAAAGCTGGGTTCGCCAGTTGGAACGTTCAAAGTCAGCTGCAAAGGCAGCCGCACTCAAAAGCAGGAGGGATAAAAATATTCTACGCATCACCCTAAATTTAACTTTTCTTGGAGGATGCGTTCCTGTGGAACAGGAAAAGGGGGTTAAAAAGCGATGAAAACGCCTATTCCAAATAGGACTAACCCTGCGCCAGCCAGGGATGCGCCAATAACCATCTTTTTGTCGCCATCCTTGACCAGGTCCCTGTTTTTCTGGACCTTGGACTGGTAATTCTTGCCGTTCATGGATCCTGGCTGCTTTAGACTGTTCTTGATGTCCCTGGCTTCGTCGTAGTCCTGGTAACCTAGGTATGCAAATATGGCGCCAATAATGACAGGTGCGACTGCTGTTCCCATAATTCCCTGTCCGATGGTGTGCATTCGCCGGTCGTGGACCCATTGCTGCTGAACTTCCATCTCGATGGGATCAACCAGTTTTTCCATCTCAATGTTGACGATGGTTTCTGGAACGGGAGCCACGTAAAAACTGACCAGGGTGTCCTTGTAGCCGATTTTCCGGAGTCTTAGAGTGGAGATTCCTGGCTCTCTTGCGAAGAACTTGTTTGGGGTTGTGCCAAAGGCCCTGCTGGTCTTTGAAATTTCTTCGGAACCGGAGAATATTTCTGCACCGGCGGGAGCTGTAATCAGCTGCACTTCTGGCTTGATCTGCTTGAGCTTTAACGATATCTTTGCCGTGTCGCCAGGGATGGGACGGATTGTACTTTGTGCACCCCAAATTTGATTTTCAACGCTCCAGTAGGCATTTAGTACAACTTTGCCTGTGTCTTCAAGAGTGAATGTGCAGGGCGATCTGCAGATGGCCTCGTTTTCGGATTTGGATACGGTGGCGCCTTCGGGATCTGTATCAATGAATACGTAACTTTTGAGAGACTTTGGCTGTTGTGGTTCAACTTGCAGTCCCTTGGCGGACTGAATGAGCTTAAGCAGTTTCTCATTGGAGACCACATCTGTAATGATGGACGCTGCATACACATTTCTGGAAGATTTGTGTATGACGGGGAGGTCCTCTTCGAAAAGCACTTGGGTAATTTCCAGAGAAATGGAATCGGAGGTGCTGCCTGCTGCTAATTTCCCAAAGTAGATGGTGTTGGCGCCGAGTCTGTGAAGTTCCGTCTGGATGCAGATGTCATCATTACATTCGGAAATACTAGCCCTTCGTACCGTTTGCACCGGGTCGCCAGATTCCAGGAGCAGTCTTGCAGTGAGGTCGTTAAGCTGACGGAGAAGAATTGTGTCTCCGCCCGCCTCAAAAGTTACGAAAACCCTGTCTGAATGAAGCAGAATGTCGTTTTGTTCTGTGGTGGGCTGCTGGTCCTGAATGGAATCCGTTCTGGCGGAGTCCGCTATGGCTGAATCTGCTGCCGTGGAGTCTTTGGCGACTGCCATGGAACCATTCAGTAAATCGTTTCCCTTTTCGTCAACGATACTCTTGAACTTGTCCTTGGCGATGCGGACAACTGTAAACTGATTCTTGATATAGCCTCCAAGAAGAACCGTATCGTTTTCAATGCCCATGAACTGAGCGCGCTGCCGGGTGCCGGAATTAAGTTCCACATTGGACATAATTCCCTGGGGGTCAGCGGCATATGCCAAAACTGAAAAAATCAATGCAATGACGTAGATGATTTTTTTCATAAGGAGACCTAGAAGGAAAGGATGATTCCTGTTGAAAGGATAAGGCCTCCTGCAATGAGGCTGCCCTCCATGATTCGTTTTGCCGTCTTGGCGTTGTTGCGGTGATCGCTGAAATCGTCTCGCATGCCTTGATACTTTTCTCCCACTGTAATGAGAGAGTTGTCCATCTTTTTCTTTATGTCATCGGCCTGATTTATTTCGTAGGCCGTGATACCGGCTGAAATTCCACCTACAAGAAGGGGTACAATTGATGTCCAAAGAAGCCTATGTCCTACCCGCCTTCTGCTTCGATGGCTTAGTTCGTCCAATTGCATCTCCGTAAGTGCTTCGTCGTAATTTGGACGAAGGGAAACGATAAGGTAGGATGTGTCTTTTTCCGAAAGGTGTACGTTGATAAGGGTATCTGCAAAATCTACGCGGAAAATTGAAACCATTATGGACTCGTCTCCTGCGGGAACGGGGATGAACCCTGGAAGCTTATAGTCAGGGCTAGAGGCATGATCTGGCCTGGGATTGTTTACGTAAACTTCTGCGATGGATGGATTCGTAGAAATATGCAGATACTTGGTTGGAGTTTCTGCCATTACCAAGATTACGAGAGATAAAATTGTCAAAAGACAGGTTTTAATCATTGTCACCTGCCTTTGAATAAGGCCCAGAAACATAGATGGAGTCAAGACGGGGGTCGATTTTCCAGTAGACGGAGGGACCGCTGTTCTGCGCATTATCCTGAATGTGGATGGAGGCAAAGCAAGTGAAAATGCAGTTGTTCTTGAAGGACAAAAGGTGGTTGTTGTAACTGAACCCTATGGAATCTCTTGCTGATTCTACTTTGATGCTTTTGGAATCGATTCCGGATCCGTTATCCATGACAATGAATCGGATGCTGTCGGATGATGAAAATGCGTGATTTGCAACATCTACCTGCGGGGCAGTTTCGTCCCTGAAAATGACGGGTGCTGTTTTGATTTCTGTTGCGACAGGAATATCAACGGCTATGACCTGTTTTTCATATTCGTCATATCGAAGGTCCCGGATAATGAATGTCAAAGATTTCTTGGGTACAGTCCAGTAGTCAAAAATTGTGTCCCGTGAGCTGTTTGTGTAGGTGGTCACGGTGTCGCCATCTTCGTCAATGATTGCAATCTGGGTAAATACGGAATTCCTATCCCATGCGTCCTCATAAAGAATGGGGATTAGCACATGGGCCATTTTGGAACTTGTGAATTTAGTTGAAAAATGGAATACTTTGGAAGTGTCCCTTTCAATGAGACCATCCTCGGTGTAGTTGGAAACGATGACTCCCCAATAGACGGATGTAGAGGAGTCCCCAGGAATGTCGGGAAAGAGCGGGCCTTCAATGTGGGGCGTGTCGTCGCATTCCGTGTACCCAAGAGGACTATCCCAAATTTCGTCTGGAGATAGGGCTGCGTAAACGAAGCATACCGCGGTTTCCCATTCATCAACTCCTGAGACTTCCCATGAAAAATGGATGCCTTCAGGGGAGTTGGGGTCCACTTGATTGTAACCGTTTTCTGGTTGCGTAAGTTCAATGGCTACCGGGGTGTTTACATATACGGAAATTGTGTCGGACGAAACGTCGTTAAGATAGTCGGTTGAGGATAGAACGACATTTCGCTTACCGGCAGTGGAAAAGGAGTAGCGTACATAGGATGAATTGTAATGGAATCCTTCAAGGTCCCATTCTTTGCCTAGAATGTATTCGTCCGCGTCCGAGGAGGAAATCAGTTTTCCGTTTATCGAGTAAACGGACCAGAATCGAACAGTTTCGTCTATGTCAAGATAGACGTTCTTGGAATATTTTGTGTGCTCGTATGGTTCTCCGGAGGTCCGGTCGGAAACTACGTAGATGTACTGATGTAGTGTAGCTAGGTCTTCTTCATGGAAAAGGGAACTGTCGCCGCAACCCCATAGGAGTGCAATTAGCGAGAAAAGTGCGAAGCTTGCCGGATGGATAAATTTATTCATCTTCATCCTCCTGCTCTATTTTTTTTATTGTCCATTGCTTTTCTCGGACAATTCCGTTGGAATAGTGTATTTCCGAAGTCACCGAGGTGAGGGAATCCGTAAAGTACTGGGAAGGTAGCGTTACAATAATCTCATGGTCGCCTTCAGAATCGAACTTGAGTGGCTTTTCTTCTGAATCCGTGAGGATGTTGAAAATGAAAAATTCAGGAGTGAAACCGAATGGGTTTAAATCCCTGATGAATAGCTGGATTTGTTCCTGGTCGTCGATAATCATGTCATCATTGGTCACGAACCAGGTGACGGATGGGCGGATGTAAAATGCTCTTGTCGTTGAGTTCTCACTAAAATCCTGAGTTGTAATGCTGATGAGACGGTGACTCCATGTGTTCGCGATTTCTGGCAGAACAAGTGACAGTGTGTCGTTTTGAACGGATACATTCTGAATCAGCTTGTTGTCTAGATAAGCCTTAGAACGTTCCCCAATAAAGGAGGCGGATCCTCCGTCTGAAAGAATGAATTTTAGAGTGTCTCTATAGTCGATAGTATCGGCATTTTTGTCAAGAAGGTAATGGATGGAAGGCTTCACTCTGTCTGTTAGCAATAACGAGTCAATGTGCAGAACCTGATTCGGTCTCAGCTGAATTCTTAGGGTGTCGCTCTGAAAATCGGAGTTTTGTCTAGATGGTGTTGCAGTGAGCAGGTAATTTCCTTCCGGGATGGAGGATAACCTAAACGGAATCAGTCTGTTGGAATAATCTTGGATGTATTTTCTCTTGATGACTTTTCCGTTATAATCCAGAATGGAAATTTTGAGACTGTCCAGCGGATAGAACTCACGGATGCCGTATTCAGAGGTCTTAATGAAACCTTCTATGGCAGCTTTTCCCTCGTTACCCTTTGTGCAAAATGTTTTTTGCAAGGTCTCCCTGGATTGGGCGCCAAGCTGATTAAACGCAACGACATTCCAGGAGTAGCATTCTAGAGGAGACAAGTTGTCTTCGTAGATAAACGTGTTCTCGGATGTGAAATTGTCTGCGAGGGTATCACCAGTTCGGCTGACGAGAAGGAATCTGTAACTAATGTCAAAAATGGAATCGGGATCATGACCCTGCCAGGCGAAACTTGCTGGGCCCTGCGGTGGAATTTCCTGGGAAAGGTTTTCAGGTATGCTGGTGAGCGTGTCTAGAATCGGAGGATTAGAAACCCAGAGAGAAAGTGAATCCGTTAATGTGTCACCAAAGGAATCTACCAGTATCAGGGCGATTTGATGGAATCCAGGCTTGTCAATGCTTTTTCGGAAGCTGAATTCGGTGGCAAGAACATCACCGTCCAATGTCCAGAAATATTTTTGCATACGTACTGATTTGGATGGCGTTACGTCGGCAATAAATATGAGCGTGTCCTCCGGACTGACCGTATCCGCCTTGGTAGGATTGTTTAGGGAATCCAGGGAAATGGCCATCTTGGCGGAGACAGAAATGGAAACGGCGCTAGCTGAGTCAAAAAGATATTCATCGCTATCGGAGCAACCCAGATAGAGAAGGGGTAATAGCAGAGACAACAGGGCCAGCTTGAACAAGGAAAGAAATTTCATCGGATTCCTCCCAGTGTGTCCGTGACGAAAAATTCCCTTGTGAACAGGGTGTCACTGTCTCCGTGATTGTCCGTTGCAATGACGCCGAATGTATGTTTTCCTTCGCTAAATCCAGACTGATAAATCTGGTTTAATGTTCCTACGTTGACTTGCTGTTCGTCAAAAATGACGATGTACTGGATGATTGCATTTTTGTCGTCGTCTTCTGCTTCCCAATGAAAGAAAAATGATGTCTGGCTGTTTCCGTAAAATGTTTCGTTAGGAGCGGGAGTTGCCTTGTCCTTGAATACGGGAGGTGTGTTGACGATGACGAGGAACGGCTCAAGGAGAATGTTGCCTTCCTGATCAGAGGCCTTTAGAACATTTGGAATTTTACTTTTGGATGTATTTTTGATGGTAAACTTGTTTCCTTGGCCAATGGTGGATGTATCCTTCCTAAGGGAGTCTACGTAGAGCCATTGAAAGGTCAGTCCTGTACGGTATTGGCGTGGGTAAACGTCTACGTTCAATGTTGCAGATTCGTTTGGACGAACTTTCAAGGCGGAAGAATCCGCCGCGTCCGTTTGGGCGAGGTAGACTTTAATGTATTCAACCTGCCTTTTGGAACTGGGTTCTGTGGGAATGTCTAGGCATCCTGTAAAAATGGCTCCCAGGACAAAGCAAAAAACAACCAGCCTTACAGGCATGGATGCTGCCAAACGCAGGGTGGTTTTTGTCCGCTGGGAATACATCGCTTTCAAATCTAACTATATTCATTCACATGAGTGCTGAAAATTTTGAATATAAAAACGCAATGGAGCGTTTGGAATCCATTTTGGACAAAATTGATAATTCCGAAATGGAAATTGACGAACTTGCCGGACAGGTGCAGGAAGCTACCGATCTTTTGCGCAAGTGCCGTCAGATTTTAATCAATACGGAAAAGAACGTGCAAGAGGCCTTGGCCAACTTGGACGGGGAATCCGATGTCGGCTAATTTGGAATCGGTACCTGCTATTGAAGTTAAGGGACTTACGGTTAAGTTCCCTGTTCGTGGTGGTGTCTTTGGAAAGGTAAAGGATTATTTTGTCGCTGTGGACAACGTGGATTTTTTGTTGCCCCAGGGAAAAATTTTGAGCATTGTTGGTGAATCGGGTTGTGGAAAATCTACCCTGGTAAAATCTCTGGTGGGGCTTGTTCCCATGGCGCAGGGCGAGTTTAGGCTATTTGGAAAAACTGTAAAAAAGCAACAGTCCATTGCTGATACGGTACAGATGATTTTCCAGGATCCCTTTAGTAGCTTGAACCCACGACAGACTATTGCGGAAATTTTGACAGCTCCTGTTGTGGCTCGCGGAGTAGGCTTTGATGAGGCTCGCAATCGTGCCGAAAAACTGCTGGAACGAGTATCCATTCCCGTGGGAGCCCTGGACAAGTTTCCTCATGAGTTTTCCGGGGGACAGCGTCAGAGACTGTGCATTGCTCGCAGCCTGATGGTGAATCCGAAGATTCTTCTTTGCGATGAAGTGACTAGTGCGCTGGATGTTTCTGTCCAGGCTCAAATTCTCCATCTTCTAGATGATCTGCGCAATGAACTTGGATTGTCTATCATTTTTATTAGTCACGACATGCAGGTGGTTCGCGCACTGAGCGATGAAGTGCTGGTGATGTATTTTGGAAAGGTTGTTGAGCGAGGTGAGGCAGATAAGGTTCTCACCAACCCCCAGCACGAGTATACAAAAAAGCTGTTGGCCAGCGTGCCTACAATTCATCGTGAAAGGTAAATGTCCCTCTATGGCAGAATTCAGAAAGAAATACAGGGGCGGACATCAGAATTTAAGAACTCCAGGGCCAGAACTTTTTGAACTCCGTATTGAAAAGATGGTTCAAGGCGGGGAAGGCATGGCCCATCTGGAAGATGGCCGTGTGTGCTTTGTAGCCGGAGCTTTGCCAGGTGAACTTTGCCAGGTGAAGATTACATTCAGGAAGAAGGACTTTACCAAGGGCGTTGCCGTTAAGATTTTGGAAAGCAGTCCGGACCGCGTGAAACCCAAGTGCCCGCTGTATGGAAAATGCGGTGGTTGCAGCATGCAGCACTTGTCCTGCGAGAAGCAGGTGGAGTATATGGCTCAGGTGGAAAGGGAAAATTTCCGCCGCCTAGCCCATGCTGAACTACCCGCGGATTTTAAAATTCATGTAGGTCAACCCTGGGGATATCGCAATCGTGCGAGAGTAGTCTTTTGCCCTGGTCGTGATGGACAGAAATCACAAGGGGCCAGGGTGGGTTTTCGTGCTCAGGAATCCAACAATGTTGTCCGTTTTGGGAATTGTCCGGTTCTGACTCCTGCCCTAAATGAATTTCTGAAAAGTTTTTCCATCGATACGAGGGAACGGGAACTGGATGTCAATGTCTTTGACAATGGTTCTGGTCAGGTTTCCTACTACTATCGAGGAATGCCTGCATCTGAATTTGCCAATAAGGCGGTCAGTGTTGCTGAAATATGCGGCAAGAAGATTCAGGCAGATGCGTCAGTATTTTTCCAGAGCAATCTCGGCCTGTTGCCTGAGCTGGTTGATGCAGTCCGCCAGGCTGTGGATGAGGGAATCGCCAGCGGTGAAGCCAGTAATGAATGGCTCATTGACCTGTTTAGCGGGGTAGGCTTCTTTGCTGCATTTTTGAAGGATAAGTTCAAGAAGGTGACTACCGTGGAACGGGAGGATGGGTGCCTTAGGCACGCCAGGGTAAATTTGTCTGCGGCTGGTGCTGGACGTGAATCCGCTGAAGCGGTTGTTGATAATGTTTCTGCTCCGGCTGAAGACTGGCTGGCTGACCATGTGGTTGATGTACCGGCAACCTTGATTGTGGACCCGCCTCGTACGGGCTTGCCAAAGGAAGCTCTGGAAGCCATTGTTGCCAGTTCCGTAAACCGTCTCATTTACGTTTCCTGCGATCCGGTGACGTTGGCCCGCGATTATGCGAAATTTGCTGCTGCAGGTTTTGTCCTGAAAAAGGCTGAAGGGTTTGCGTTCTATCCTCAGACTCCTCACATGGAAATGATGTTTATCCTTTCTCGATAAAGATCGCCTCCTCCCCGCAGGCGGTTCCTAGTTGCAGTACAATGAATCTACTCCTGTGGAGAAAACGCATTGTTACATGCTTTTTACATAGCATTTTGCTAACTTTGTAGAAAAGTAAGAATCGGAGGATTTATGAGAAAAATTCT
>JAZLHK010000043.1:0-14781 GCA_045616805.1 Fibrobacter sp. | reverse complement strand
GCAGGCGCCGAAGCCGCCGAAACCAGTTTCCAGGGAGCGCAGGGCCTTCTGCATGGACTGCTTGAAGTTGGAGCCGATAGCCATGGCTTCGCCCACGGACTTCATCTGGGTGCCAAGAGTGCTGTCTGCCTTGGGGAACTTCTCGAAGGTAAAGCGAGGAACCTTGGTCACGACGTAGTCCAGAGCCGGTTCGAAGCAGCTGGGAGTAGATTGGGTAATGTCGTTCTTCAGTTCGTCCAGAGTGTAACCCACAGCGAGGAGTGCTGCAATCTTTGCGATGGGGAAGCCGGTTGCCTTGGAAGCAAGTGCAGAGGAACGGCTTACGCGGGGGTTCATTTCGATAATGATGCGGCGGCCGGTCACAGGGTTGATGGACCACTGAACGTTGGATCCACCGGTTTCAACGCCGATGGCTTCCATGACCTTCAGGGAGTCGTCACGCATGGCCTGGTAGGCGCGATCGTCAAGAGACTGGATCGGGGCCACGGTAATGGAGTCGCCGGTGTGAACGCCCATGGGGTCCAGGTTTTCGATGGAGCAGACGATAACGGCATTGCCCTTCTTATCGCGCATGACTTCCATTTCGAATTCCTTCCAGCCCAGGAGGGATTCTTCGATCAAGACTTCGTTGTTGAGGGAGGCGTCGAGGCCGCGGTTCACGATGGCTTCGAATTCGTCTTCACTATGTGCGATACCGCCACCGGTACCACCCAGGGTAAAGCCCGGGCGGATAATCAAAGGCCAGCTGCCGATGGTCTGGGCGATTGCCTTGGCTTCGCTCATGGAGTGTGCGGAACCGGAGCGGGGGAGGTCCAGGCCGATGGAGAGCATGGCGTCCTTGAAGAGCTTACGGTCTTCGGCGCGGGCGATGGATTCGGCCTTTGCACCGATGAGTTCCACGTTGTAGCGGTTGAGAATGCCCTTTTCGTGGAGTTCCATGGCAAGGTTCAGGGCGGTCTGGCCACCCAGAGTGGGGAGCAATGCGTCCGGGCGTTCGCGGCGGATGATTTCGTGGAGAATATCCACGTTCAGCGGCTCGATGTAGGTACGGTCGGCCATTTCCGGGTCGGTCATGATGGTTGCCGGGTTGCTGTTCACCAGCACCACTTCGTAACCTTCGCGACGCAGCACCTTACAGGCCTGCACGCCGGAGTAGTCGAATTCGCAACCCTGACCGATAACGATCGGACCAGAGCCAATGAGCATAATCTTCTTGAGGTCTGTACGCTTAGGCATTTTGAAATCCTCTATAAAAATCCATTAAGTGATTAGTTACTAGTTGTTAGTTTTTCTTTGATTTGACGAGCCTGGTGGCTCGTTTTTTTTGATGCGAGGCTCCAGCCTCGCCTGACTTACGACTAATGACTAACGACTTTTAAACTCTTCAATCATCTTCTTAAATTCTTCGAACAGGTAGTAGGAATCGTTGGGTCCCGGAGCAGATTCCGGATGGTACTGCACGCTGAATGCAGGAACGTCCTTGCAGCGGATGCCTTCTACGGTGTTGTCGTTCAGGTTGATGTGGGTAACTTCCACATTGGCCGGCAGGCTCTTTTCGTCGATGGCGTAGTTGTGGTTCTGGCTGGTGATTTCCACGGCGCCGGTCTTCAGGTACTTAACCGGATGGTTGCAACCGTGATGGCCGAACTTCAGCTTGGAAACCTTGGCGCCCAGGGCGAGACCCAAGAGCTGGTTGCCCAGGCAGATGCCCATGAGAGGATACTTGCCAAGGAGCTGCTTTACGAGAGCTGCAACCTGGGGCAGTGAGTTCGGGTCGGCAGGACCGTTGGAGAGGAACACGCCATCGGGATTCTTGGCCTGAATCTGCTCGAAGGTAGTGTTGATGGGCATGACGGTCACCTTCATGTCCTGGCTTGCAAGGTCGCGAAGGATGTTGGTCTTGATACCGAAATCCAGGGCCACCACATTGTACTTGCCCTCGGTAGAAAATTCGTAACCGTTAGGGTCGCTGACCACAGAAGCGTAGTCCTGACCGTCCAGGCCAATCCATTCCTGAGCCTTCTTGATGGCTTCGGCTTCGCTCATTTCGGTGGCTTCCACATGGAGGTAGGCCTTCTGTGCGCCGTTGTCGCGGAGGTGCAGCGTGAGGGCGCGGGTATCGACACCTGCAATGCCCGGCTTCTTCTGGGCCTTCATGTAGGTGTCCAGGGATTCTTCGCCCACGTTTTCGGAAGCGTCGCAAAGGTCGTTGATGACGATACCGTTCAGGAAGACCTGGCGGGATTCGGATTTTTCGCTCTTGGCGGAGTAGGCGCCCACTTCAGCGGTGGTGAACACCACGAACTGACCTGCGTAGGAGGGGTCGGTAAGAATCTGCTTGTAACCAGCCATGCCCGTGTTGAACACAGCTTCGCCTACGGTGTCCTTGGCGTCGCCAAATGCGTAGCCATGAAAAACCGTGCCGTCAGCCAAGGCCAAGAATGCCTTGCGCTCGCGCTTTGCCTTCCAATTAAATTTATTATTCATACGAATCCTTGCGTTTTATAAAAAAATCTGGTTGTTTTCGTCTTGCGGGGAGGAGGCCCAGCTCGGAGTTGCGAAGGCCGCAGGGCCTCTCTCCCCTGCACCCCTCCTCCATCTTGGCCGACGCGCAAGCAGGACGATAACATTACTGTAGTCAAGAACGTCTTTTTTGCCATGTTGAAAAGCGGGCAAAAAAAGAGGCAAAAGCGAAATGCCTTTGCCTTAAAACTCAAAAAAGAAATGAAATCAAAAATCAAATGACCAACGCCCTGACCAACAACGGGAACGGACTGGCCGGCATCACAAACAACGCCTTGATTTCTCTGGGAAATGGTTGCCACGGCACCGGTGAGGTGCGCCTCGATGGAGTGTGCGACGTGAATCGCTGCGGTGGCAAATCCTGTTTTCATCGAAATCAAAATTTAAAAATATTGCTGTGTTTTGGGGAGGGTGAACGTTGAAAAAAAGAAAATATTTTTTGTTGAAAATTGCGTTTTTTAGACCAAATAACGCAAAATTGAAGATTTACATTTTTTGAAAACAGGGCCCGTTCAATCCGATTTTGATGGGTTGTGACGGACCCGTTTTTGTAACTAATTGAGTGTCATTAAGTTACGTTTTTTTTTTGCTGGTTTTCCTCGAATAATCTTGCGATTACACTCGTTCGTCGGCGGCCTTCAAGAGGCTCAGGAACAGCGGTGCCGGGTGAATGAGGGAGGACTTCAGTTCCGGATGGCACTGGCAGGCCATGAAGTAGGGGTGGTCCGTCAGTTCCATGATCTGCATGATGTCCTCACCGGAAGCCTTGCCAGAGAAGATGAGCTTCTGGGCAATTTTTCCTGTGGGGTCGCCAGCTTCGATCTGGGAGACGAATTCCGGGTTCACTTCGTAGCGATGGCGGAAACGTTCGCGGGCTACAGCGGAGCCGTAAACTTCCTGGGCCTTGGAGCCTTCCTTGATCAAAATGTCGTGACCGCCCAAGCGCATGGTGGCGCCCATGTCCTTGATGTGCTCCTGGCCAGGCAGGTAAGCGATGACCGGCTGTTCCACATGGTAGGTGGCGCTTTCCATTTCCACGGTGCCAGCGCCCTTCATGCCGCAGACGTTACGGGCGAATTCCACCACAGAAAGTTGCATGCCGTAGCAGATTCCAAGGAAGGGAATCTTGTTTTCACGAACATACTGGATAACCATGATCTTGCCTTCGATGCCGCGGCTGCCGAAACCGCCGGGGACGATGACGGCGTCAACGCCCTTCAATGCAGTTTCAACAGAAACAGAACCGTTCTCGATCTTTTCGGTATCAACCCAGCGGATGTCTGCGCGAAGGTCCAAATGTGCGGAGGAATGACGGATGGCTTCTACCACAGAGGCGTAGGAATCTTCCAGGGCCATGTACTTACCGCAAATGGCGACGGTTAAAGTCTTGCGGGGGTTCACGGTGTTACGCTTCAAGGATTCCACCAGCTTGCTCCACTGTTCAAGCTTGGGAGGTGCGTAAATGTTCAAGCGCTTGGCGAGAATTTCGGGAATGCCTTCGGCGTCGTATACCAGCGGGCATTCGTAAACGTGCTTCACGTCCACACCGGAAATCACGTGGTCTGCAGGCAGGTTGCAGAACAGGCCGATTTTTTCCTTCAGGTGGGGCTTGATGTATTCTTCACAGCGGCCGATAACAATTTCGGGATAGATGCCCAGGCGGTTCAAGTCGTGCACGGACATCTGGGTGGGCTTGGACTTTTGTTCGTTAACGCCCGACGGAATGGGAACGTAGGTGAGGTGCACGAACATGGCGTTGGTGCGGCCCACGTCGTGGGAAAGCTGGCGGGCAGCCTCGATGTAGAACTGGTTTTCCAAGTCACCGACGGTACCGCCGATTTCAATCAGAAGAACGTCGGCCTTTTCCTGGTCGGCAATGCGGTAGAACTGTTCCTTGATCAGGTCGGTAACGTGGGGGATGAACTGGACGGTATGTCCCAGGTAGTCGCCGCGACGTTCCTTCTCGAGAATCATCTTGAAGATGCGGCCCATGGTAAGACTCCAGTCCTTCTTGGCGGTCACGTTCAGGAAACGTTCGTAGTGACCGAAGTCCATGTCGCATTCGCCACCGTCGTCCAGCACGAAAACTTCGCCATGTTCCGTGGGATTCATGGTGCCCGGGTCTGTGTTCAGGTAACCGTCGCACTTGACGGGAACCACCTTCATTCTAGCAGAAAGCAGCGCCCCGATGGACGCTGCCGCTACCCCTTTGCCGAGACCGGAGATGACACCTCCGGTAACAATAATGAATTTCGTCTTGCCGTTATACTGATATTGCTGAGCCATAATAACTTACCTTGTGTTACAATTTCTGTAATTATTTTCTTTATACCGGCTATATATTGCAAGAACTGTGCCAAAATCATAAGTTGGCTGTTCATAAGGCTTTGCAAGAATTGTAAAAAGGACTCGAAAGAAATTGAATTACGTAAAATGTAAAATGCTGAATTTGTATTACAAATTGCGTAAACACGACTCTCAGGAATTTTTCCCTTGAATTTTAAAAGAAAACCCCCAGTCCTTGCGGACTGAGGATTTTCATTGCGACTTTGTCGCAACAACCTAGTCTCGGTCATGCCGACAAGCGAACTTGTCGTCGCGACTCTCGACTTACGGTTGTTTTATGAGGTTCTTTAAAAAAAGAAAAACGCCGCACCTGAGAGGTGCGACGCTTCATTATGAGGTTTAATCTTGGGTAAGAATCGCGTGGCTCTTAGTAGATGAAGAGCATTTCGCGGTACTTGGGCAGCGGCCACTGTTCGTCGCTGATGATGCCTTCCAGCTTGTCCACGACCTTGCGGAGGGAGACCATAGCTTCCAGCTTCAGCTGATGCTTGCCAGCGATAGCCTTTTCCATGACTGCGATTTCTTCGACGAGGGCCTTGTAGCCTTCACCAAGTTCCTTGGCGTAACCGTCGACGGAAACCAGACCCTGGTTCACTGCCATTTCGTTGACCTTAAGGGCTTCGGAGTAAGCCTTTACGACCTGCGGGAGGACGATGCTCTTGGCCATGTCATAAGCAACCTTGGCTTCGATGTCAACGCGCTTGTGGTAATCTTCCAGGTTGACTTCGTAGCGGGATTCCAGTTCCACCTTGTTGAACACGCCGTACTTCTTGAAGAGAGCGACGTTTTCCTTCTTGGTGAGAGCGGAAAGTGCTTCCATGGTGGTGCGGATGTTGGGGAGGCCGCGCTTTTCGGCTTCAGCAACCCATTCGTCGGTGTAGCCGTTGCCGTTGAAGATAACGCGCTTGTGCTGCTTGATGATGGACTGCAGGAGCTTCTGGAGTTCCTTGTGGAAGTTGGCCTTGGAAACCTTTTCCATCTTGTCGGCGATGATGTCGAATGCTTCGGCGACGATGGTGTTCAGGATAACGTTGGGTTCAGAGCAGGACTGGCTGGAACCCGGTGCACGGAATTCGAACTTGTTGCCAGTGAATGCGAAGGGAGAAGTACGGTTACGGTCGGTAGCGTCGCGGGGGAGCGGCGGCAAGATGTCGGAACCGAGCTTCATGGCACCGCCCTGCTTGCTGGACTTGGGTTCGCCCTTTTCCAGCTGTTCGACGACGTCAGCAAGCTGGTCGCCGAGGTACATGGAGATGATTGCCGGAGGAGCTTCGTTAGCACCGAGACGATGGTCGTTGCCAGCGCCAGAAACGGACATTCTCAGCAAGTCGGCGTGGGTGTCAACTGCATAGACAACAGCGCAGAGAGTGGTGAGGAAGATTGCGTTCTGGTGAGGATCCTTACCCGGGTTCAAGAGGTTGGTCTTACCGTAGTTCACGGACCAGTTGTTGTGCTTGCCGGAACCGTTGATGCCTGCAAACGGCTTTTCGTGGAGGAGGCAGACAAGGCCGTTGCGGTCAGCGACGTTACGGAGGACTTCCATAATCTGCATGTTGTGGTCGCAAGCCAGGTTCACTTCTTCGAACATAGGAGCAAGTTCGAACTGAGCGGGAGCCACTTCGTTATGACGGGTCTTTGCCGGAATGCCCAGCTTCCACAGTTCGTCTTCAACTTCGTTCATGAAGTTCAAGATGCGAGCCGGGATAGAACCGAAGTAGTGGTCTTCCATCTGCTGGTGCTTAGCGGAAGCTGCGCCGAAGAGGGTGCGGCCAGCCTGGTAAAGGTCCGGGCGCTGGAGGTAGAACTTCTTGTCCACCAGGAAGTATTCCTGTTCTGCACCGAGAGTAACGGTGACCTTCTGCTTTTCAAGGCCGAAGAGGCCCATGAGACGGTCGGCAGACTTCTGGAGAGCCTGGATGGAACGGAGAAGCGGAGTCTTCTTGTCGAGAGCTTCGCCAGTGTAAGAGCAGAATGCGGTAGGAATGCAAAGAGTTGCACCGTTACCGTGACGCTTGATGAATGCGGGAGAGGTCGGGTCCCAAGCGGTGTAGCCACGAGCTTCGAAAGTAGAGCGGATACCGCCGGAGGGGAAGGAAGATGCGTCCGGTTCGCCAACGATCAGGTTCTTGCCGGAGAATGCCATGATGGCCTTGTCGCCTTCCGGTTCAAGGAAGGAGTCGTGCTTTTCTGCGGTAGAGCCGGTGAGGGGCTGGAACCAGTGAGTAAAGTGAGTTGCGCCGCGGTCCATTGCCCACTTCTTCATGGCGTGAGCGACTTCGCCTGCGATGCTCGGGTCAAGAGCAACACCGTTTTCGATGGTGGCGAAAAGCTTCTTGCACACGTCCTTGGGGAGGTATGCCTTCATGGCTTCGGAGTTGAATACGTCCTCGCCGTAAAAGTCAACGTTTGCCGGGCTTGCAGCCATGATGCCTGCTGCCGGTGCTTCTGCGATTTCAGTGATCGCACTCATTCTATACTGGTTGCTCATAATGAACTCCTATTGGATTTTTTTTGTTTTCGGCGACCATATTGCAAAAGCCGTGCCAACATAGCGAAAAGTGTAAAGGGTAAAGGTGGAAAGGGTGGGAAAAATCCCGTTTTTTACAAAATTTGGTAGAAAAGAAATAGAAAAGCCGTCCTCTGTGGAACGGCTTGTATGTTTTTCAAAATGTTGTCAAATTACGTAAATTGTAAAATGCATTTAGCTTTTTACAGAAAATGTAATTTAAATGCAGCCCGCTAGGCTGCCCCTATATTATTCCTGAAAAAGTTCTGTGGAAAGGTAGCGGTCCCCTGTGTCCGGCAGGAGAACGACGATATTCTTTCCCTCGTTTTCGGGACGCCTTGCCAATTCCTTGGCTGCCCAGAGAGCGGCGCCTGCAGAAATGCCTACCAGGATACCTTCCTTCTTGCCGATTTCACGACCACATTCGAATGCGTCTTCTGCTTCTACAGGAATGATTTCATCGATGATTTGGGTATTCAGGATTTCGGGGACGAAATTGGCTCCGATGCCCTGGAGCTTGTGGGGGCCGGCGGTGCCCTTCGTGAGAAGGGGAGAGGCGGCTGGTTCCACTGCAACGATTTTTACGTTGGGGTTCTTGGATTTCAGGTATTCGCCTGTGCCGGTGATGGTTCCGCCGGTGCCGACGCCTGCAACGAAGATGTCTACGTTGCCATCGGTGTCTTCCCAGATTTCGGGACCGGTGGATTCCTCGTGGGCTGCAGGATTTGCTGGGTTCACGAACTGGCCGGCGATGAAACTGTTGGGTATGGTTTTCAGCAATTCTTCGGCTTTTTCGATGCAGCCTGCCATGCCTTTGGCGCCTTCACTTAATACAAGTTCTGCACCGTAGGCGGTCATCAGCATGCGGCGTTCCATGCTCATGGAATCGGGCATGACGATAATCAGACGGTAACCGCGGGCTGCTGCGACGGAGGCTAGGCCGATGCCGGTGTTTCCGGAGGTGGGTTCGATGATGACGGAGTCCTTCGTCAACTTGCCGGATTTTTCCGCTTCATCCATCATCTTCTTCGCGACACGATCCTTAACGGATCCTGCGGGGTTCAGGTATTCCAACTTGGCAAGAATCTTTGCGTTCAGGTTGTGGATCTTTTCAATGTTGGTGAGTTCCAGAAGGGGAGTATGGCCGATAAGCTGGTCGACGGAAGTGTAAATCTTAGACATAATAGAAGTCCTGCGAAAATAAGTTTCACAGGACTCAATATAATTAATATGAAACGAGAATAGAATGAAAATGGATGCTGATGGTGAATGATTTGATTTTAGGATTCGCTATGGCACATGTTCACAAAGTACTGGTGAATGCGGGTATCTTCGTTCAGTTCAGGGTGGAAGGTGATGCCTAGCTGATTCTTGTAACGAACTGCAACGATTCCGCCCTTGGCTTCTGCAAGAATTTCTACGCCGTCGCGAACACTTTCGATAAGCGGGGCGCGAATGAAGGTCATGGGGAATGCGTCGGGTTTGTTCGTCGCAGATTCGGCGATGCCGCGGAAGGGCAGTTCTGCGAAAAAACTTCCCAGCTGGCGGCCGTAGGCGTTTCGCTGAACGGTAACGGGCAAAGTTCCGAAATAGACGTTGCTGTCGTTGGAAAGTTGTTCCGCCAGAAGAATGAGGCCGGCGCAAGTTCCAAAAACAGGAAGACCGTTCTGAATCATCTTTTGCAAAGGTTCAAACAAACCCAAATCCCGCAATAGCTTGCCCTGGACGGTGCTTTCTCCACCAGGGAGAATCAAGCCGTCGAAAGGACGGCCCGATTCTGTGCAAGGTGAGGCTGCGCGGAGTAGGTCCGCGCATGATGAGGCCGCGCATGATGATACCGCGCGGGGTGCCAAATCGGACTTTTGCCGGATTTCTACGGTTTCCACGCCAAGCCTTGTGAGAATCTGTTCGTGTTCAATGAACGCGCCTTGCACCGCGAGAACACCAATTTTCATTACTTACCTCTTTCAGCCATGAGCAATGCGATTTCCTGTTCGTTGATGCCCACCATGGCTTCGCCCAAGTCTTCGGAAAGTTCCGCAATAAGCTTTGCATCCTTGTAGTTGGTGACAGCCTTTACAATGGCCTGGGCACGCTTCACCGGATTGCCGGACTTGAAAATGCCGGAACCGACGAATACGCCTTCGGCGCCCAACTGCATCATGAGAGCGGCATCTGCAGGAGTTGCAACGCCACCGGCAGCAAAGTTCACTACAGGAAGTTTGCCATTGTCGTGAACGTATTTTACCAGGGCGTAGGAAACCTGAAGTTCCTTGGCGCGGTTGTAAAGTTCATCTTCACGCATAGAGGTAAGGCGAGCAATTTCTTGCTGCATCAGGCGCATGTGGCGTACTGCCTGCACAATGTCGCCTGTACCCGGCTCGCCCTTGGTGCGGATCATGGAAGCACCTTCCTCAATGCGGCGGAGAGCTTCGCCCAAATCCTTGGCACCGCAAACGAAAGGCACCTTGAAGTCACGCTTGTTAATGTGGAAAATGTCATCGGCCGGAGAAAGAACTTCGCTTTCGTCGATGTAGTCGATTTCAATAGCTTCAAGAATCTGGGCTTCTGCAAAATGACCAATGCGGCACTTTGCCATCACAGGGATAGAGACCGCATCCTGAATGCCCTTGATCATCTTCGGGTCACTCATGCGGCTTACGCCACCGGCAGCGCGAATGTCTGCGGGAATGCGTTCCAGAGCCATGACTGCGCAAGCGCCTGCGGCTTCCGCAATCTTTGCCTGTTCCGGAGTGGTCACATCCATAATGACGCCACCCTTCAACATCTGGGCCAGATTCTTGTTCAATTCATAACGTTCTGCAATGTAGTTCTGTTCAGACATTTTATACCTCTCCGTTAATACTATTCCGACTCGAATCCAGCCCACGCGTCAACCTGAATTGCCCCGCGTGTCATTCTGAGCCGAAGGCGAAGAATCTGGCCGTTTATGTTAGATCCTTCGTTTCGTGCTTCGCACTCCTCTCAGGATGACACACTGAGTTGTTTCATAGGCTGTATTCCCTATCGTTTCAAGAGGTAAATTAGGTTTATTGCTGATATTATTAAATATTCAATTTTCTATTATTTTAATAAGTCCAGATTAAGGTCAGTTTATGCTCAGTTACGACATCAAGAAAGCAGATTCCGATTCCCTGTATCACTACCTCTATAAGTGTATCAAGAAGGACATTCTTTCGGGGGTTCTCCCCGCCGACGAAAAGTTGCCTTCCAAGCGGCCTTTTGCGGTACATCTTGGCGTCAGTGTCATTACAGTGGAAAATGCCTACGCCCAGCTTCTGGCCGAAGGATTTATCTACACGGAGCCTCGCAAGGGATTCTTCGTTTCTGCCATCGATACCGGCAAAACTTTTGGACACCTGCAATCCGCGACTCAGGCCAACCTAAAACAGTCCCGGGAAGCACAAAAAAATTTTTCAGAGGACCTGTCCAGCAATTTTTATAAAAACAGCATTGGAAAGCCTGCGCCCCCCAAAAAATATCTGGCCGATTTCGTCAACAACCAAGTGGATCCAGAAAGTTTCCCCTTCTCCACTTGGGCAAAAAACATGCGGAAAATCATCTGCGAAAATCAGAAGGAACTTCTGGAGCCTTCGCCATACGGCGGTCTCATGGTTCTTCGCAAGTCCATCGCAAAATTTCTGCGCGGCTTCCGCAATATGGATGTGGCCCCTAGCCAAATCATCATGGGCGCAGGTACAGATTACCTGTACGGCCTGCTGGTGCAACTTTTAGGTTTCGACAAGAAGTACGGCGTAGAAGATCCGGGCTACAGCAAGATTTCAAAAATCTACCGCAAGATGAACGTGGTCTGCAACTTCATCCCTATGGATGCAAGCGGAGTCATCATCGACCAGCTGGAAGAAACCTGTACCGACGTCATTCACATTTCGCCATCCCACCACTTTCCTTCGGGCATCGTGACGCCAGTAAGCCGCCGTTACGAACTGTTGAGCTGGGCTGCAAAATCCAGCAACCGCTACATTGTAGAAGACGACTACGACAGCGAATTCCGTATGGTGGGCTCCCCCATTCCCGCCATGAAAAACATCGACGTCATGGACAAGGTCATTTACATCAACACCTTCTGCAAGACTCTCACGTCATCAGCCCGCTTCAGCTACATGGTGCTACCCAAGCCTCTAGCCAAAAAATTCCACGAGGAATTTTCCTTCTACGCCTGCACCATTTCTACGCTGGAACAGTTGGCTCTCGCAAAGTTCATCGACGACGGCTCCTTCGAAAAGCATATCAACCGCATGCGCAATCTGTACCGTGGTCGCCGCGACGCCTTGCTCCACGCCATAAGCAAAAGCAAACTCTCCCACCTGGTAGAAATCTCCGAAGAGAACGCCGGCCTGCATTTCATCATGCGAATTCAGACCCGCCTAAGCGACGAAGAATTCTGCAAGCGGGCAGAAGAAAAGGGCGTCCGCATCGGAGCCCTTTCGGATTACTACACCGAGGCCACCCCCAGCGAGCATCAATTTATCATCAATTATTCAGCCCTTTCATCCAAGAAACTGGACAAGGCACTGAACGCGTTGTACGAAGTAGCGGTTTCTTAATTCTGCTACATCGGAGGCGGAGTGTATTCCCACTTTCCGCCGTAGCAGAAGAACTCGCAACCATTTACTGACATGTGGGAAAGGTCGCCGCTTACATCGCAAGCAGAACCTTCGATTTCGCTACTTCTGCAACGTTCGGCATTAGGATCTACAAGATTAGGATTGTATCCTTGGATAGACCATTTTCCACCAACGCAGCGGTATTCAAAAGTTTCATCCAATCTTACTTCATCTTCAGTGGAGCAAGGTTCATTCTGCCAACCTTCTGGATACTCGCTGGAGCCGCAATCATTATCAGCGTCACAGAGGTCAGAAAGATCTTCCGAGAAAGTCAGTTGACCATCCCTGCATACATATGCATAAGGTCCCACATATCTTTCTTCGCTTTCTATTTCGCAAGGTTTGCCGTTGGCTCCCGCAGGGTCATAAGCAGAGGAACTTGATGCATTTTCGACAGAAGAACTTGACGAACCGATTATCGGCAAAACGCAATTGGTATATTGCCAGCGGGTTCCGTCACAAATCATGACGCTGCCACCATTACAACTGTAAGCCTCCATGCCCTTCTGTTCTTCAAAACAATCTGTGGGACGGCAACCGATGGCAGCGCAAGTTTCGCCCTCAAACTCCGTATCAATACACTTCTCTGTGTAAACGGCAGTTCCGCAAGATGGCGTGATAGTACTAGATGAACTATCAGGAACAGGATTCGGAACAATCATAACACATCCATGCCAGAGGACATTCTCATTGCTACTAGAAGAATTCGGCAACTCACTTGAAGATGAAATTCCTGTTGAATCATCAGCGGTTTCAACGAGAATAGAATCAACAACTGTTGCAGAAGAAGATCCCGTCAGGTCCTCAATAGGTCCAACAGGAACTGATTCATCAGGTGCAGAAGTTGACACACTGGAGGAATCGTCTCCGCAAGCTACAAGGGCAGTAATAGTCAGGGCCGCAAAAAGCCCCAACACAAATTTTGATTTTTTCATGATTTATTCCTTTATCTCAATAAATTTTCATTCACCCATTCCGACGAAACATCAATGGAATTTGCGGGTCTGCATTCCGTAATATCCTTGCCGTCAGGTTCAATGAATTCAATTATAGAATCAAGCGAAAGATTTCCGCAGTAACGGAACAAAATTCCAAACACTCTATCTTTATTAGTGCTTTCGCAGGTGTGTGAACGAAGTGCTATCACGGTTAACTTGCCGCCTTCAACATTTGCAAGGACAAATCCCGTTTCTGGAGTGAAGCCGCCATCCATACCAACAGGAGAAATGTTCAGCAGGTAGAACGGACAATATTCATCAACGCTTGGTGTCTTTGAAAGAAGATCTATTGTTTTCGGGAACAACATTTCAATGTGGGACATGTTCATGTCTTTGTGCAAACCCGGCGTGGTCAATTCGTAATAGACAGGAGCCGCATCTTCACAATCATCCGACGCTCCGCCACACTGTTTTTCATACACCAAGTTATAAGCAAGGACATTGTCATCAAATTTCGTGTTGACATCGTTGATGTACTGCTTAACGAAATTGTCAAGAGTCTTCGGCTCTACGCCATTGCTCGGCGGAACAACGGCAGGTTGGTCATCACTATCAGAACCCGGAGGAGTAATGGAGCTGCTAGATCCTCGATCGGGGTCGAGGATGACGGAAGAAGAACTTAAGACGATGGAGGAGGAGCTTGTCGAAATATTTGGAACAGGTCCGACAACAATACTAGAAGACGACGGCTGTTCATTGTCATTCCCGGCGCAACTCCCGTTTTCATTCCCGGCTTGACCGGGAATCTGACTACTTGAAGACGAAACATCTTCAACGGCAATCTGATTCGGTTCTTCTGCAGTCCCAGCAACAGAACCGCTATCGGAGCAAGAGCAGAACAGACCCGCAGACAATCCTATGAAACTAGCCACGGACAAAATGAATTTATTTTTCATCATCCTTCTCCTTCGCATTCTTTGTCAGCGGGAACAGTTGCAGATTCAGGCGATAAACCTGATCGATATTTTCATCTTCTGTAGCGATGGCAATAATCTTGCGGCGGCATTCATCCAATTCCTTAACGATCCGCTCGTAAGAATTTTTGGAAACGCCCATGGTGACGCCGGTAAAGTTTCTCTCTTCCTTCGGCAAGTTCAACGCGTTCCCTGCAAGGCAGGCCATCTTGTAATGCATGCCGCGAATGGCCAGGCGCGTGGCTTCCGGTGAACCCGTAATAGATTTTTCCGCCTGTTCAAAAGTATCGTCCGACTTCTTTTTCAAGAAACCATTTTTCGTGAGGAATGCAAGAGTTTCCCGCACTTCTTCCGCAGAAACTTTCGGCAAACATTTCTTCGCCATTTCTCCAGGCGTCGCCCCCGGCATCATGGGAGCAAGTTCGCGAAGCACTGGATTTTTCCAGCTTTCATAAAAGTCGAAAAGTTCGCTGTCAATGACTCGCACCTTATGAAGCCTTGCAATGGAAACCATTTCTTCGTAGGCAAGCTTTTTCTTCGCCTGGTCTTCTTCCTGACCAAACTTCACCATGGCCCTAAAGTAATCCATCTCGAAACCTACAAGCCCCATGGCCTCACCTGCGCGCTCCACACCGATTCGACTCAGTTTGCTCTTTCCGTCGCACACCACCTTCATGTAGGACGACGACGAAAATCCGGCCTTCTTGGAGAACTCACGCCAGGTAAACCCATGGCGCAATTTCTGCTCTTCATAGAAGTCCAGCATGAACTTTCGAAAATCGGTGTATTCAACGATAGGTTTCATCACCTAAAAATATAGGCTTATGCAACAACTTTTCAAATAA
>JAZLHK010000042.1:0-29507 GCA_045616805.1 Fibrobacter sp. | reverse complement strand
CCGCCCCTATGTGGAGGCTCTCCTATGAACGCTATCAATGTGATGCAGTTGAAAAACAGCAACACTTTGTCATAGGAAGCTGGACGAAAATTCCATTAGAGAAATTCTCCAGGAAATCGTTCAAATTGATTTAGACGACGGCTTTGCCTTCGACATTAAAGGAATCGAAACGATTCGTGAAAAGAATCAATATTCAGGCCTTAGAATTCATCTGAACGCAATTTGCCAAACACTTTCGATTCCGTTTGCCATGGATGTAACTGTCGGCGACAGAATCACGCCGCGTGAAATCGAGATGTCGTTCCCATCCCTGTTCGGCAATACCGCAACAACGCTCAAGTCCTACAACTTGGAAACGCTATTGGCGGAAAAATTGAACGCAATTCTCGTCATGGGCGTCGCGAATACAAGGATGAAAGATTTCTTCGACGTCCATTCCATTTGGCAAATGCTGGCGAACGAAATCAGCGTGGAAACTTTAAGCATAGCAATAAGCGAAACCGCAAATTTCCGTAACAATGCCGCAGTCTTGAACGAAGCCTCCGAAATCCTTCGCAGCATCAAGGACAGTGAGATTTTGGCGGAATATTGGCAACGATACCAAAAGACTTTCTCTGTAGCAAATAGATATTCCTTTGCCGAGGTCTGCGCCTCTATCGAAGCAATCGTAAAGCAAGCTTTATCCACTTATTAAACCGGAGATAATCTATAAATTTGTTTTTTCTCCTTCGAATTCCTATCTTTTCGGTAGGTTGATGTAGTTAAAAGATGAATAAAGGTTAAAATGAAAGCTCTGCTAGGCGTAAACGTGCGCTTAGCAAATAAGTTGTAATTTGTAAGCCCGTTGACCTGCTGTATTGTTACTGCACAAATGTAACTTATAACCTGCCCTGTCGGTTCGTTTCACAAGCATTTTTACAGTAATTTCGCAGCTTAGGCGCCACGCAAGCAATTATCTAGCAGAGCTTAATTTTTAGCCTACGTTATAGGCTTTTACTATAAAATACTACAAAGAAATTGCTCTTTCGTGCATAAATTCACCCTACACAACTTGCACTTTCGTGTAGAAATTCATATATTACTACTTGCACTTTCGTGTATACTTATTATGGAACGCAAAATAATCGAAAAATTCAGGGACTGGAAAAATCGTTCAAAGGGTAAGTCCGCCCTACTTGTCGATGGCGCAAGGCGAATCGGCAAAAGCTATGCAGTTGAAGCCTTCGCCAGGGCAGAATACAAAAGCTACCTGCTTATTGACTTTTCGTATCCTCGTCCCGGAACACTGAAATGCTTTCAAGAAGACTGTCACGACCTTGACATTTTTTTCGCCAAGCTGTCCGCCATATACGGAGTACAGCTTTTCCGGCGAGAAAGCGTTGTCATATTCGACGAGGTCCAGCTGTACCCACCTGCAAGGCAGTTGATAAAGCAGCTTGTGAAGGACGGCCGATACGATTACATGGAAACCGGCTCCCTCATTTCGCTATACAAGAATGTGAAGGACATCCTGATCCCATCTGAAGAAGTGCATCTGCAAATGTTTCCTATGGACTTTGAGGAATTCCTCTGGGCAGCAGGCGACCATGCCACGGCACCTTTTTTGAAGACTTGTTTTGAAAAGAGGAAACCCTTGGGTCAGGCGTTACACCGCAAAGTTCTAAACGATTTTCGCAAGTACATGCTTGTTGGCGGAATGCCCCAGGCTGTCGAGGCGTACATGAACACGGGTGATTTTGGCGAAGCAGACTATCTAAAAAAACAGATTCTTTCGCTATATCTTGCCGATGTGGGAAAATACGCAGGGAACGACGAGCAACGAGTATATTCCATTCTAAAGGATATTCCCGGACAACTTTCCAAAAAAGAAAAAAAATTCAAGCTGGCTGACATCAGCAAAAAAGCCCGTATGCGACAGTACGAAGACGCATTCGTGTGGCTGGACAAGGCCATGATGGTGAATCGATGCGTGAACGCCACAGACCCAAGCGTCGGACTATCCATGAGCACCGACTACACGACGCAAAAATGTTATATGGGCGATACCGGACTTTTAGTAACCCAGGCATTTCGCGATGACGAATACGCAGACAACATTCTTTACAAGTCTGTTTTACTGGACAAGCTGAACGTGAACGAAGGGATGCTGACGGAAAACATCGTTGCGCAAATGCTTCGCTGTAACGGCCACCACCTGTATTTTTACTCTCGCGTTGATTCCGCAAACCGTGAAAACAACATGGAAATCGATTTCCTGATTTCGAATCACAAACGGATATCACCTATCGAAGTAAAGTCTTCCACCTACAAGAAGCACTCTTCCCTCGACAAGTTCTGTACAAAGTTTGGCAACAGACTTGGAGAAAGATTCGTATTATACCCAAAGGATGTCATGATAAAGGATGGAGTGACACACCTGCCTTTGTATATGGCCATGTTCCTGTAACAAACCGATTAGCAAAAGCCCACGCTACTTGAGCGCAGGCTTTTTCAGGAAAACTAATAAGCAGGTTTTACCCCCAGACTTCGTCGGCGATTTCCTTAATCAAGGCGAGTTTTGCGTAAGTCGCACTAAAAAAAAGCGAGTTTAGAGAAATAACTGTTTTTTGAAGGGTTGAAAGCCCTTATATTGCTCCCAATTTCAATTAGAATTTCATTAGAAAAAAACTGTGGGCGTTGCCCTGGCGGGCCGGCCCTCTTGCGCTATAAAAAGACCGAGCTGGAAAAATCCAGTTCGGTCTTTTTGTCGTTCAGCCGCTTCGAGTCCGACCCCATGCGGGCGGCGGGGCCTAACGCGAAAGCGATGTGGAACCGACAGGGATGTTTTTCTTGAAGGCTTTCATGTCGGCTTCCGTCGGCGTGTCTATGCAAATCTTGCGCTGTTGATGGATGCCGATCTTGCAGTCATCACGAGCAAATTTTCCTTGCTGATTTTTTTAGACGCATTGACCTCAACGGTTGTATAACGCAAAGCAGTCTTTGTCTAGGCTCCGATTGAATTATTCAACCATCACACAGCGGACAGAATGTCCATTATTTTTGTATGATACATTTTTATTTATTGTTTTGTCAGAGGACCCCATATAGCAGTCATCTGCAGCGGCATAATTTTCTATCGGATTTTCCGATGGAAAGAACCAATACGCAGCCTCATTTAAATTTTTAAAAGATCCATCCACACGTGCTCCCGCCCCGACAAGGCTATATCCTGTGGTATTGTAGCCACCAAAGCCATATGCAGAACGGGTTCCTTCAACACCATGGGTATTTCCATCGGCATGAACAACAATATAAAAGTCATTGTATGTAAGCAATCCCCATCCATCGGGGCATATTCCCTTGTGATGATATGTTATAGTATCATATTGATCCCGACAATCTTTTTGGTTACAATCGCTAGGCAGTTGCATCATCTCTGCCCATTGGTAAAGTCCACCATAGCGGTCACAATTTGTCGTATCATTATTATAGCAATACCGCTCTATCTTATCATCATCTTCCTGATTTTTCCTTCCACGGACCATTTCGCCAATATTCAAGTTTTCTGCCATAACTTTAATCGTAGCTTTTCGACCGGCAGTATCTTTTCCGCTTATCTGTATATAGTAATACTCTCGATTATTTCGTCCATCGACAAACTTCACATAATCACCATTACGCCAATGTGTTCCATCAAAAGGCTCTGTCCTATCAAACGGCACATATTCGCTGCTACTCGAAGCAACTGATGAAGAAGACTTCGCAGAAGAGCTGCTGCTAGATTTGACACTTGATGAGGAGTTCACCGAGGAACTGCTAGATTCCCGATCGGGGTCGGGAATGACAGAAGAGGATGACGCCCCATCGGCTGGGGCACTGCCCTTGACGCTACTGCTAGATCCTTCGCTATCGCTCAGGATGACACTTGAAGAGGACCCCGGAGTGACAGAAGAGGAAGAGTCGCCGTTGATGCTGGAGGACGATTCATCATCCTCAACAGCGGAACTCGGGGAACCGTTTTCGCCAGATGCGCTGGTGGAGCCCGAGTCATCACCGCAGGCGTTAAAGGCGAACAGCGCAAAAGCGACCGCACTCACCAAGCCGAGTTTCTTAATCGTTTTCATTTCATACTCCTGTTATTAAACTTTTGTGTTGCCACTGCCGCCCAGGTTGATCAAGACCGACTTTTATTGTATCCGTCGTATTATTGAACTCAAAGGGGAATCCATTATTGGCTGCAAGCTGGAATTCCAAATCCAAGACAACATCCGCATCCATCATCAGACGAGGTTCAAGAGCCTCAATACGGTAGTTGTTCTTGGTGGACTTCTTGACGGATTTCTTTATTTTTTTCATGTTCATTTTGTAATCTTACTTATAAATTTTATTTTGACTTAACACAACGAACAGAAAAACCATGTGTCTTTTTCGTTGAATATTTCGCAAAACTATTTAAGGACTGCCCCGTAAAGGAGTCCGAAGCCTTTGTTGCTGGAGAATCTGCATCTTCTTCTGGATAGAACCAATACACCGCTTCTCCTATATTCTTAAATCCATAATTCCAGTTATACCCCGCACCCACAAGGCTATACCCAGTGGTGTTGTAACCGCCAAAACCCTGGGCACGAGCCCCTTCTATTCCATGTTTATTTCCATCAGCTTTGAGAATGACAACGAGGTCGTCGTAAGTGAGCAGACGCCAGCCGTCGGGGCAAATTCCCTGATGATTCGGCTTAATGGAGTCGGCACAGCTCTTACTATTGCATTCGCTGGGCAATTTCATCATCTCCGCCCACTGGTAAAGGCCTCCATACTTATCGCACTTGGTGGTATCATTATCGTAGCAATAGCGTTCAATCTTGGAGTCGTTGGTCTGGTCCTTATCACCATTTACCATTTCACCTATATTCAAATTTTCGGCCATCACCGTAACAGATGCGCCATCCTTGCCGTTAATCGTCAAATAGTAGTAACTACGTCCATTACGCGAATCAGTAAACTTCTGATAAGCGTTGCTATTCAAACTATCTGCCAAAAGAGGCCCTGCGTGATTATAGGGAATATATTCGCTACTAGACACGGGTATCGAGGAACTACTGGACTTTGCGCTGGAGGAGGACGCAGGATTCTCAGGTTTCGTCGAGGATGACGAGGTAAAAGAACTGCTTGATTTCACGCTCGATGAAGAAGACTTCGCCGAAGAACTGCTGCTAGACTTGACACTTGATGAGGAGTTCACCGAGGAACTGGACTTAGCCGAGCTGCTGCTGGATTTTTCCGAGGAACTGCTAGATTCCCGATCGGGGTCGGAAATGACAGAAGAAGATGACACATCGGCTGTGTCGCTGCCCTTGACGCTACTGCTAGATCCTTCGCTGTCGCTCAGGATGACACTTGATGAGGAACCCGGAACAGAAGAGGAAGAGTCGCCGTTGATGCTGGAGGATGATTCATCGTCCTCAACAGCGGAACTTAGAGCGCTGTTTTCGCCAGATGCGCTGGTGGAGTTAGAGTCGTCGCCGCAGGCGTTAAAGGCGAACAGCGCAAAAGCGACCGCGCTCACCAAACCAATTTTCTTAAAAGTCTTCATAAAAAACTCCGAATATATTCACCATAAATTTAGTTTTTCTAAAACATCGTTCCCCTGAAAATAAATTTTATTAATCAGAATTGCCAAATTTCCCATACGCCTCACCCTGAGGCATATAGAACATTTTGCATCCTGCGTTCGCGTTAGGCCTGCAACCACTTGGCGCTTTAGCGCTTAGTGGGCCATGGTCCACCCCATAAAGGGGTTCATAGCAACTAAGTGGTAAACCACTAAGTTTTATTGACCTTTAGGGGAGATGGAAGCCGGGGGAACGCCCAAAAGTCGAGAGCAACACGAACACTTGTGTTCGTACTGCCGAGACGCATGGGAGTGTGCTTGCGCCACGCCCGAAAGTCACAAATTCTAGGTGTTTTGGGGTGTTTGAATAAAGCGCTGTTGACTTTGGGGGAATAAATTGGTATAATTAGCATTGGAGGTTACAATATGTACACTACGGAACAATTAGCAAAGCGTGATGCGCTGTTGCATAAAGTGACTGAAGCGATGAACCAACTTCCGAAGTTGGATATGGTGCGTTTACGCTCCCTTTGCCACAGACCATCCCCTAGGGACAGTAAGTGATTGCTTTTCCTCTGCAATCAAGTGATGGAGCGTTCTTTTGCGAAAAGGTTCGCAACTGCGACGAACATCGGAGGGTTATCAACACTTTTGAAGTCGCCCATAAAGATGGGGACGGCGTCGTTGATTACTTGAAGAAACGAGCCATCGAAGACACTATTCGTGGCGAATCAACTACATACTTGGTTTTCGATAAATACCGCCAGCTGTGCGGCTTTTTCACATTGAAAACCTGCCTGTTGGTCTTTTACAATCGTGACGAGCAATCCCACGAAATCAGCAAAGACAGCGACGGCATTGAAATCAAAATTTCTGAATCGGCGATCGAGCTTGTCAATTTCGCAAGAAATGCTGGCATTACCGACTATGACGATATCGCTCAATACATTGCCCCAACCATGATGGCCGACTTTATCGTGCCAATCATCGAAGAAATCCGGAAATATGTAGGAGTTCAAAACATCGTCATTTATGCGATTGACGAAAAGCTGGTGAATTACTACCAGAATACATACGGTTTCGGCTTTCTTGACAAAGAGGCGACCGATTATGTGTGTGAAAATATAAAGCCGTATTACGATCACGGCGGCCAGCTGATGATCTTGAGACTTCCTAACGAATAGAATTGTCCTAGCGAATTTGCGTTAGGGATGGAAGCCCGTAGGGTTCGGACTCGCGCGACCCTTGACTTGTGCAGTTGCCTGGAGCGCGAGGCTGAACGGACGGGGAGCGGAGCGTGCCGATAACGCGACAGCCCGACCCCGGCGGCGGTTCTGTTGTGCGTGTCCCGGGAGCCGGGGAAACGCCCCAAAAAATCAGTTGAAACGGACAGGAACAAGCTCTACCTTGAAGAAATTTTCAACCTTATCCCTGCCGAACTGAACGCCCAGAACAAACGATTAGGACACGAAATCAAAAATTTTTATAGCGCAGGCCAAAAGCGCAACAAACATGGCGAGGTTCACCCATTGCTGGTACTTCGCAAAGAATTGACGCAACGCGACCGATCGTCCAAAGCGAATGGCCACCGACAGGGAACACAAATTGGCAGGTCCCGGGGTTATCCCCGAGACCAGGCAGTACAATAAAAACGATGGAATAATTTCTACAGGCAATTCAAACTCTTATTATCCCCAGACTTCGTCGGCGATTTCCTTAATCAAGGCGATCTTTGCCCACTGTTCTTCTTCGGTCAGCTTGTTGCCCACATCGCAGGAGGCAAAGCCACATTGAGGACTCAGCTTCAGGCGTTCCAAAGGAATGTACTTGGTCGCTTCCTTAATGCGGGCGATAACTGTCGCCTTGTCTTCCAGCTTGGGTGACTTGGAAGTAATCAAGCCAAGAACAACAATCTTGTCGGCGCTTACCTTTGACAAGGGCTCAAAACCACCGGAGCGTTCGTCATCGTATTCCAGATAAAGCGTGTTCACATTTTCACGGGCGAAAACGTAGTCCGCCACGGAATCATAGGGGCCGCTGGTGAAATAGGTGGAGTGATAGTTGCCACGACAAATGTGGGTATTGATCTGCAGGTCCGCAGGCTTGCCTTCGATGGCCAGGTTGTTCACATGAAGCAGCTGATTTTTCACCACGTCAAGGCTCAGGCCCAGAGACTTGTAGCGTTGTGCGGCGGCATCGCCAACGATAGCGCCCCAGGTGCAGTCATCGAACTGGATAGTTCTGCAGCCAGCGTCATAAAGCTGACGGATTACGCCGCGGTAGGCGTAGGCAATATCTTCAATCAGTTCATCGTTTGTTGCGTAGAACTTGCGGGTCGTTTCGATGTTCTGTGGGACGATAAGCTGCTGGAAAAGTTGCGCAGGAGCAGGAATGGTCTGCTTGGCTTCATGACCGTCACTTTCAAGTGACTTCACGAACTTAAAATCTTCTACAAAAGGATGAGGCCTTACGCGAATCTTGCCTACCAAATAAGTAGCTTCAAGGTCGGCCACTTCGCCAGCGAACTGAACGCCACCGCCATCTTTCTGATGGGCGATGCCGTCAAAGCCCCAGAAAAAATCCAGATGCCAAAATTTGCGATTGTATTCGCCATCGGTAATGTAATGGAGTCCAGCCTTCTTCTGCTTTTCTACCAGTTCGCGAATGGCATTTTGCTTAATAGTCTTGTACTGAAGTTCAGTAATCTTGCCGGCTTCCAGATCAGCCTTGGCGTTCTTCAAATTTGCGGGGCGCAGAAAACTGCCCACCACATCAAAATGGTGCGTATTTGACATCGTATTTTTCCTTTTCATGTTGTCGCAGGGCTAAAGGAGAGCACTAGGTGCAAACCTTCGCCGCCACGCTGTCATCAAAGACAGTATTCAACTAAGAGTTATTTCTTAGATGTCGCCAAATATAGATGGAATCTATCACTTTGTCCAATACTTAATTTTTAGAGTTTGCGATAGGTTTTTGCTATACGCCTTTATGAAAGAATCGATTCCACTTGATTTCAAAGGATCTTTTCTTTTGCAGGTGTATGACGAAAGTAACGCCAAAGACCATCAGCAGAATCGCCAAGAAGCACACCATAAAGTTGTAGAAAAATATGTGTATGTAATGGTCGAATAAACCGTCGCTCGGAGTCTTGAAACAAAGAATCAGGGACTGCACGGAGCGATAGGCATACATACCGGGAATCATGGGAAGCAGCGCCGGGAACGCCAAGGATTCGCAGGGGCACTTCCAGACTTTTCGCAAAAGGACTGCAAACATCCCGATGGAAAAACCTGCCACGAGACTCGCCCATATAATGTGAAAACCGCAAAGGTTCATCAACACAAATCGGGTGACGTGGCCAATGGCCGCCACAAGGCCGCAGCCTGCGAAAATTCGTTTAGGCACATTGCTAATGCTTCCAAATCCGATGGCTGCAATGGAAGCGAAAAATCCGTCTTGAAGTAATGTCAGTAACATATTAGAAGAAATGAAGGTTAGTGAGAACAAGGCCTATGCAAAAACCCAGCGATAGGCAGATAGTTAGAATGGCGCCCTTAAAAAACTGGCTGATGCAACCAAGGAACATTCCATTTAGCAGGTTGCTAAGCGAATTAATATACGGGATTCCCGGAACCAGGTAAAGGATGCTTGTAGCGAGAGCCACATTAGGTGTTTCTCCAATCTGAAAAACATAGCCGCTGGTGCCAATGACCGTAGAAATGGTAGCCGCCAAAATCGTACCCATTCTAAAATCCAGTTTGAACCGCGAGCACAAAGTTCTGCGCAAATAAAATCCGCAGGCAGTCGCCGTAGCCACAATGGCCATGGAAATAAAGTCCCCGTTGAACAGCCTGCAGAAAGAAGCGTTAGCAAGGCTCGCCAGCACAAGGACAAGATTTGGATGCAGCCTTTTTACCGCAAGAATCTTCTGGAACTTTTCATAGAAAAATTCGGGAGAATAATTTTCTGTCACCGTTTCCTTGGCAAGATGATTCAGCAAAATAATCCTGTCAAAGTCAAGGGGATTCTCCTTGATTTTCTGGTTGATGGTATAAGTTTTCTGTCGTTTATCATCTACAGCGCAAAGGAGAATGTGCTGCGGCAAGCCAGTCACTTCGGCATGAATTCCAAAGTGGGTCGAAAGGTACGCCACGCTGGACAAAACCTGCATACTGGTCGCGCCGCAAGCAGCCAGCGTCGCCGCAAACTCCGCAATCATCCTGCAGATAATAAAATCTGGATTTTCCTGTTGCTCAAGAATTTCAGAAACCGGCGAAGCGTTCGTCCCTTTCCCTTTCTTCGTGAAAAAAGTTTCATAAACAATTAGGAATAGAACGATTACAAAACAGACGCCAATAAGAACGGTTGCATTTCCAGAGGAAACGCTAGTGATGTCAATATCAATTCCCATGGAAATGCCCTCAACAAAAACTAGTCTTCGATGCAGCGGACAGAAGCTGCAATATCCTTGTTGAAGTGTTCCACGGTAATGAAGCCGCTATCACTGATGTTCAGCATATAGGCGCGAACTGCGTCGTACTCGTCATCAATCCAAATGCGAGCCGACTTGTCGCGATCCACATAGTTGTCTTCATGGTAACGAAAACCTGCGTTAACCACATTCAGCTTCGCAAATTCACCGGACGCAATCAGAGATTCATACTCAGCTTTTGTAGGAACATGCCAGCCAAGAGGACAAGCCTTCTTTGCAGCAGCCCAAGTATAAAGGCGACCATAGTCAAGACACTTCTTGAAATCATCGCCATAGCAGTAGCTGAAATCCGTGTAGAAATTGGCGTTCTGTGCAAACCACTTTTTTCCATTGGCATTTACGACCTTATAGACATTCTCGCTACATTTCAAGGATGTTTGATCATCACTGAATTTGCATTTATGGAAGTCTTCGCAGGCAGTAAGGACGAAGGTTGCGGCAATTGCCAAGAAGGGAAGAATTTTCATCATTGTGAACTCCTATGTTTTTTGTTCGGGCCACAATGTAGAATGTCAAAGTTTTCTTGACTAATACTTTATATTTCTGAAAATTATAAGTTTTTAAAATACAATCAATTTTTATGATAGATAAATCACGGAAAGTGAATATTTGCACTAAGCACTACAATTTCACACCGGGAAAGTACACTCATAGAAAAAATGTATTGGCATATACCCCCTAGGGGTATGTATATTTACAGCATGAAAAAAGAAAAATGTTGCTGTTCCTGCAAGAAAAAGGAACGTGAAGATATCGAAATCAAGAGCCTTATGACCCGTCTGAACCGCATTGAGGGGCAGGTCAAGGGCATTCGAAACATGATTGAAAACGACGCCTACTGCACCGATGTTCTGGTACAGGTTTCCGCCATCAACGCTGCGTTAAACGCATTTAGCAAGACTTTGCTAGCAAACCATATTAAGACCTGCGTTGCAAACGATATTCGAGCCGGCAAGGACGAGGTCATTGACGACCTGGTGAACACTCTTCAAAAGTTGATGAGATAGGCGGATTCTCAATGCAAAAGTTTAATGTTTCTGGTATGAGCTGCGCCGCTTGTGTTGCGCGGGTAGAAAAGGCGGTCAACGCCGTTGACGGCATTGAAAGTTGTGCCGTCAGCCTTCTGACCAATTCCATGAACGTGGAAGGTACCGCCGACTCCGCAGCCATTATCCACGCCGTGGAAAAAGCCGGCTATGAGGCGATTGTGCAAAACAGCGCAGGCGAGCCATCGAGCGAGAATGCCACCGGGATCGCGAACGATACAGGGAATGCCGTCGGAACCGCCGACGCCCTGGAAAGCGCAGCCACCGCAGAAATCAACATTTTGAAACGTCGCCTAATCGCCTCCCTCATTTTCTTATTACCTCTGCTTTACTTCAGCATGGGCCACATGATGTTTGACTGGCCCCTGCCCGATTGGTTCATGTCTCCCGACAAGAATCACGTAGCCATGGGTTTGGTGCAGTTGATTTTAGCGGGAATCATCCTTGTCATAAACCAGAAGTTTTTCATCAACGGTTTCAGGGGATTGCTTCACCGCGCACCCAACATGGATTCCCTGGTGGCCCTCGGTGCAGGAGCCTCATACCTTTACAGCATCGCCGTTATTTTCGCCATGACCCGCGCCCAAGTGGTTGGCGGGGTTTCCGCTGCAGAAACCTGGATGGACAACCACTACTTTGAAGGTGTCGCAACCATCGTCACCCTCATTACCGTAGGCAAGTTACTGGAGGCAATTTCAAAGGGCAAGACAACCAACGCCTTGAAGAGTCTAATGAAGCTGGCCCCGCAGCAGGCAACGATTGAAGAAGACGGCGTAGAAAAAAACGTTCCCATCGAAAAAGTTCAGGTGGGATCCATTTTCATCGTGAAGCCCGGCGAAAATATTCCTGTAGACGGCATGGTCTTGGAAGGTTCTTCCGCCGTTAACGAATCCGCATTAACCGGCGAAAGCCTGCCTATCGACAAGAACGTCGGCGACACCGTTACTTCTGCCACATTAAACCAGTCTGGTTATTTGAAGTGCCGCGCCACCCGCGTCGGGAAGGACACGACCCTTTCCCAAATTATTCAGCTGGTCAGCGATGCCGCCGCCACAAAGGCTCCCATTTCAAAAATTGCAGATCGCGTTGCAGGAATTTTTGTTCCGACAGTCATTGGAATTGCCATCGTCACTTTTGCAGTATGGTTTTTCGTCGGCGCAGAAATCGGATTTTCTCTAGCCCGTGCCATTACGGTGCTGGTCATTAGTTGCCCCTGCGCCTTGGGCCTTGCCACCCCAGTGGCCATTATGGTAGGTAACGGCGTGGGCGCAAAACATGGCATTCTCTTTAAGACTTCCGCCGCACTTGAAAATACAGGCAGGACTCAAATTGTTGCATTGGACAAAACCGGCACCATTACTAAAGGCGAGCCCAAGGTAACCGACATCATCGTCGCCGACAATGTTTCCGCAGTCGATTTAATGGACATCGCCAAGTGCATTGAAAGCAAGAGCGAACACCCGTTGGCAAAGGCGATTTTGAATTACGAAAGCGACGAATTGAGCAGCGCAGCCTCCGACACGACTTCCAGCGCAAATCTTGTGATTGAAAATTTTGAGGCAATGCCCGGAAATGGTCTGCAGGGAATGGTAAACAGCCAGCAAGTTTTTGCAGGAAGCTTGA
This sequence comes from Fibrobacter sp., assembly GCA_045616805.1. Taxonomy (GTDB): domain Bacteria; phylum Fibrobacterota; class Fibrobacteria; order Fibrobacterales; family Fibrobacteraceae; genus Fibrobacter. Next base: position 16,759 of record JAZLHK010000042.1, on the reverse strand, counting down.
AGTTCATCGCAAGCAAAGTAAATGTGTCAAGCGCCATGACTGCCGCAGCCCACAAGCTGGCAGAATCTGGCAAGACTCCCCTGCTATTCGCCAAGGGCAATTCTCTGCTGGGGATAATCGCTATAGCAGATACCTTGAAGGATGACAGCAAGCAGGCCATTGCAGAACTGAAAAGCATGGGCATTCACGTGGTGATGCTCACCGGCGATAACGAACATACGGCAAACGCCATCGCAAAAGAAGCAGGCGTAGATGAAGTTGTCGCAGGAGTTCTTCCCGACGGAAAGGAAACCATCATCCAGAAGTTGCAGGAACATGGCCACGTCACCATGGTTGGTGACGGCATCAACGATGCCCCGGCCCTGACCCGCGCAGATGTAGGCATGGCCATCGGGGCGGGGGCCGACGTGGCCATTGACGCCGCCGACGTAGTTCTCGTCAAGAGCAATTTGCTAGATGTTCCCGCAGCCATTCGCCTGAGCCGTGCCACCATCAGGAACATTCACGAGAACCTCTTCTGGGCATTCATCTACAACGTCATCGGAATCCCTCTGGCGGCAGGCTGCTACTACAAGCTTTTCGGATGGAGCCTGAACGCCACATTCGCAGCCCTCGCCATGAGCCTTTCCAGCTTCTGCGTGGTTACCAACGCATTGCGTTTGAATTTTGCAAACATCAGCAGTTCCCATAAGGATAGAAAACTGAAGAAGTTCATTTCAGGAAAAATCATCAAAATCAACAACGATCCCTCCGCAGAACTAGAATCCGACGCGGCACCTATAACAACCGCCGACAACCCCGGATCCAGCGCATCCCCTGAAGCATCGAAATCTGAAGATTCCATGATCAAAACATTCATCGTCGAAGGCATGATGTGCAGCCATTGCGAAGCCGCCGTAAAAAAGGCACTGGAAGCAATCCCCGGCGTAGATTCCGCCAAAGCCAATCACAAGACAAACTCCGTAGAAGTCAACTTCTCCGAGAAGGTTTCTGTCGAAACCATTAAGGAAGCTATTACCTCCGCGGACTATGAATTTAAAGTTTAATTTTCTAAATTTGCAATTATGAAAAATATTGATTCACTCCTGGCATTTGATGCAGAACATATGTGGCATCCTTATGCAGCGTTGAAGAATACGCCTGCACGTTTTTTGGCAAAGTCTGCACAGGGCACCCGCATCGAAACTGCGGATGGATTGAATCTGATTGACGCCGTTTCCAGCTGGTGGTGCGTGGCACACGGTCACAACTGCCCAGAAATTACAGAAGCCATCCGCAAGCAAAGCGAAAAGCTAAGCCACGTGATGTTCGGCGGCTTCACTCACGAGCCCGCCATTGAGCTGGGCGAAAAGCTGGTGAAGTTCTTGCCCAAGGGCTTGAACAAGATTTTCTACGCAGACTCCGGAAGCATCGCCGTGGAATGCGCCGCCAAGATGGCCGTGCAATATCAATATGCTTTGGGTAAGCCCGAACGCTGCAAACTGGTCGCTTTAAAAGGCGGCTATCACGGTGACACCGCAGGCGCAATGGCCTTAAGCGATCCCGATGGAATGCACACGCTGTTCCGCGGCATCATGCCCCACCACTACTTTGCGGAACGCCCCAACTGCCGCGCCGATGAACCTTGGGACGACGCTGATTTTGCCTCCATGGAAGCGGTGGTCAACGAGCACGAAAAAGAAATTGCAGCCGTTATTTGCGAGCCTATTTTTCAGGGCGGCAACGGCATGTGGCTTTATAACGCAGGCTACCTAAAAAGGCTGCGCAAGCTGTGCGACGAAAAAGGCATTCTACTGATCTTCGACGAAATCGCCGCAGGCTTTTACCGCACCGGCCCCCGTTTCGGGATGGAACACGCCTGGTCCGCAGGCAGTTCCGCCAACGCCTACGGAGACTGCGCCGACGTTCTGCCAGACATCATGACCATCGGCAAGGCTCTTACCGGCGGCCACATCACCATGGCAGCCTGTGTTGCGTCTGAAATGGTGGCTGACACAATTACCAACAGCAGGATTTCCGCCTTCATGCACGGGCCCACCTATATGGCAAACCCGCTGGCCTGTGCCGCAGGCATCGCAAGCCTGAATCTTTTTGAAAGTCGCGACTACGCAAAGAACGTCGCCCGAATCGAAAGCCGCCTTCGCGCCAACCTGGAACCTCTCCACAATCTGGAAAACGCCGCAGACGTCCGCGTTCTCGGAGCCATCGGCTGCCTGGAACTAAAGGCTATCCCCACCTCCGACGACATTCTCCGCGTCATCAAGGAAACCGGCGTGTGGCTCCGTCCCTTCTGCAACTACGTCTACACCATGCCGCCCCTCATTACAAGCGACACGGAAATCGACCAGATTTGCGAAGCCATCAAGATGATAGGCCAGTGCGAACCTGGCCCCATCAGCGATGACGAATTCCACGAATAAAAATATGCCGACGCAAGTCGGCATAGACGTTATAACAGATTTATGGATGATTACAGCAAGCCGTGTTCACGAAGGAGCTGTTCAGCTCTTTCCGCACGCAGTCTTTGCGCTTCAAGTTCCTGCTTGTTCGCCTCAATCTCTTTTTCCTGTTCGGCGATAAGATCTTCGGTGTACTTACGGGTTGAAATGGCGTCGATTCTACGACGTTCCTCCATCTCCTTATAATATGCTTCGATGCGTTCGGCGCTAAAAGCCATAAGGTCCTCGTACACGTTTTCAAAAGGTTCAACCCTAGCAGGGGCTTCGATAAATTTACACAATTCCAGCAGGTTTTGCAAGTACTTGCTTCCGCGCCCCGCATTCTCGCGAATGGCCTGTTCAATGTAATTCAATTGAATCACGCACCAGTGCATGGTATCGAACTTGAACATGCGATTTTCCTGTGCCGAAATATCCAAATTCAAGAGCCATGACGTGTTCGGGAAAATACACTCCTTAGAGATGATAATTTGGTAACACTTCTTTAGATTCCTATACTTCGCACCCTTGATCGCCTGGGACGCATACAGCCGCGCGCCGTAGTAAGAAAGCCGCTTGGCGTAATCATCCTTTTCGGTCCAAAGCTGGACTTCGACATCGGCCTCATCGCCATCGTCCATCACCACCCGCACATCAAAGCGGGAAGACTTTTCTGTTTGTGGGTGACTTGAGGCGCTGACCTCATTAACCAAAGGTTCAGCCGTCCTCAGCTCCTTCCCGATAAGAGTGGACATAAGCTGCCGCAAGTTCTCCCGAGAGCGGGAATCATCGCGAGTGAATACGTACTTGAAAGCGCAATCGGCCAGCAAGGACGCAATTTTAGGCATTTCATTCTTTTTTTGCATATTACCTCCAGAAAAGAAAAAAGAATTTGAAAATTCAAATTCTCTGGAGGTGCCGTAACGCTCAGGTAGGAATATAATAAAGCCGCAGAACCTGTAAAGGGAGTTCTTGTAAAAGAAATGTAAAAGCGAAAAACGAGGGCCTTGCATTTTTCTAAATTTCAACTTGGAAAAAATTATGGACTACTACAGCTTAAAAATGCGCGCCTCCGAAGAGGTCGAGGACGAAACCGCCGAAGTTCTTGCAGACGGAAGTCGCCCCACCCGCGAGCAGCATATTTCCGGTGCAGAACGCATCGTCACTCGTGACGCTGTAGAAGAAGTTTGCCAGGCCATGATCCGTCGCGCCATGAATCACCCCAAGGGAGATCCCGACAAAATCAACATCAAGATCGAGAAAGTCCCCGAAGAGGAAATCCAGATTCTGGACGCTCTTCCCGTGACCCGCGTCGATGTGGACACCTGGCAGGAAGGTTTAGAAAAAGCATTCGAGCTGGTGGAACAGCAATGCTCTGGATTGCTTCGCTGCGCTCGCAATGACGTGAGGGAATGCAATCGCGACAACGTAAAAAACTGCATTTGCGATAAAACGAAAGGCAATATTCAAAACGATGGTAAAAGTATCGCTCGCAATGACGTGAGGGAAGATGTTCGCAATGACGTGAGGGAATGCAATCGCAATGAATCGGGAAACGATCCTCACAACGTCGATTGTCATCCCAGCGATTCCATATGTCATTCTCGCGAAAGCGAGAATCTAGCATTGCTTGCAGACTTCCGCCAGCAACTCCCCGAACTCCTAAAGAGCACTTTCCCCATGCGCGGGGCCATGCTGTACGACATCCGCACCGGCAACCGCTTGGAACCAAATCAGGAACGTGGTGTTCGCGCCACCTACATGGATGCTCTAAAGTCCAACACCGTGGACGCCCGCGAAATCGGAGCTGCCCCCAGCGCAAACAAGAATCATTTTAACGAAGCCATCGTCCTTGCCACCAAGGTGGCGAACGCTCCCGGCATCGTTGCAGAACTTTGCATCAGCGACGACCCCGATTACGTCACCGGTTACGTAGGCAGCCTGGAACTGGGCTACGTCCGCATCATGAAGCTGAAGGAAATGGGCGACCCCAACGGAGGCCGCATTTTCCTCTTTGATTCAAACAAAGCCACCGCCGAAGAATGCATTGACTTCTTGCAAAAGAAAAAAGTGCTGGTGCGTTGCTAAAGAATCAATCCTTAACGCAGCGGACGCTCATTCCATCAAAAGCGGGACGATTACCGGGACACTGAAGATAGCCTGTTCCTTTAAGATAGCAATGAGTCGGAACATAGCCTCCTTCTCTTCCCGTTGAAGTCCAGAAATAAGCAAAATTACCTTCACCGTAAAAATTACCCAGATCGCTGCTGCGGTAACCTGCAGGTAACAGCGTTAAACCGAATTCGTCTTTACCATCTACCCCCCAACCAAAATTAGATTTCATATTACTTGTGCTACCACCAGACATAGCTTTTTCCATTATTGAAAATTCTTCTTTAGTTGGCAAATGCCAACCTTCTGGGCATACTCCCTGCAAAGGGAATTCAACCACACCTTTCAAAGTACAAGTCGCATCCGCACCGCATTGAATGCCATACGTTTCATCCAAAAATACAGAATCAACTGCCGCAGACCAAGAGTACAATCTCCCTGCTATATTACAGTTCGAGGCAACGTTTTTGTAGCACCAAGAACTCCTCTTGAGACTTGGCATTTTTTCTTCATCGTAATAATTCAAGTTTTCAGCCATCCACGTTTGCGTTCCTATTACGGTAGTTTTATAAACATGACCATCTCTAGGGTCAATCATGGTTCCGTAATTCACATTTTCATTGAAATAAACTTCCTTAGGAAAATACCAATTCCAACCAGAAGCATTCCACCCTTTCGCATAGCATAAATAGGTTACGTCTCGGGCTAGGGTTTCGTCATACATCTTTTTTTTCATAAGATCATTTTTCAGGGTGCACCCTTCACCTAAAGGAAGATCGAATTTTGTTGTCGCTTTACGCCAACCGTCACTTTCATCATATACATACGTTTCAGATGATATTGATATGACTGTACCATCTTCCGCAACCGGCCAAGTAGAAATATCTCCGCTATAAACGTCACTAGAAGACGATTCAACAGATGAGCTAGAAATTTCGCTAGACGAGGACTGTTCCACAGATGAAGAACTTTCTGCTGATGACAAGGACTGTTCCTCCGACGAAGAACTAACCTGATTGCTAGAAGACGACGCCGTACTTGAACTAGACCCTACAATTTCGCTAGAACTGGATTCAGACTCAACATTCGAACTGCTAGATTCTGCCTCAGAATCACTAGATTCAGAAACTGAAGAAGAACTTTCAACAGACGAAACGCTTTCGTCAAGGCGATGCCAGAATTCATCTTCACAAATGTAGTCGATCCCGGCATTTGCACTAAACCTGTTCCAGTTCCTTTTGATTTCACCCTGTCGTTTTTCCCCGCAAAGACCCAATCCATAATTATACCACCAGAAGCGCATTGCATATTTTTCAAATGCAGGAACACGGCCAAAGCCCCAGCCTTCCACATTCTTTCGAATGTTTGCAAAACGGTCCTTCAAACATACCGACTCCGCCCAGTCGGCGATTTCAGCTTTCTGCACCTCATCATCCCAAGCGCCATCCACAGCAACGTCATTTGCATATAGGGCCAGAAGTTCACTGAGTTCCGCTTCGCTACGCGCCCCTTGCATCAAGATGGAAATGGCAAGCAACGCGGCGTCACCTTCGCCGCCATTAAACATATCCATATCTTCAAACTGATCGAATTCACCAGTAACATAGAACGACAAGAATATTTCCGTTTCCGCCCGCTTCTTTACGGCAACGACGTCTTCATCAGTCTTAACAAGTTCACGGATACGTTCATACGCAAGGTGAGTCAACAAGTTGATATTCACATGGTCTCGATCTTCCAAGTCCGTTACAGCGTTCAAGGTAATCTGGCTGGCAGATTTTTGCCCCGTCACTTCATTGCGATAATAGCCATGAGCTTCCAGCAAGGCATATTGCGATTTTAAGTTGATTTTCGAAATAGAGAAATCACCCTTATCGCTATTCGTCTTTCCAGCAAAACTTTTACCCGTCTGGATAAAATCAATCCCATTCAGCTCATACAGGTGGACTGTAGAACCCGTAAGGAACGGACCCTTCTGAGAAACACCGGCAACTTCCTTGTCCGTAATGGCAATACCCTTGGTTTCCTCAGTTGCACCACCAGCGCCCTTGTCATTTTTATCGCCACAGGCAGCGAGAAAAACGCAAGCAAACACAAATATGCAAGTCAGCCAAAATCGCCAAACTAAAGTAAGCCTATTTTTTTTCATGGATCTTTTTTGTCAAAGGAAACAACTGTAAATTTAGCCTAAAAACTTGTTCTGTTTCATCGCTTTCTGTAGCGATTGCAACAATTCTGCGCCTGCAACGGGAAAGTTCCTCTTCTATTTTCCCTAACACGCCACTAGCAAGCCCTAAGGTAATCCCGCTAAAGAGGCGATCTGATTCAGGCAATTCATCCAGAGCTTGTAAAGCAAATTGTCCCATTTGCCGATGCATATTCTTCACCGACTTGGGAACATCCCCTAAAGGCCCAGTAGACAGAAATTTTTCGGTCTGATGAAAAAGTCCTTTTTCATCTTTAACAAGCAGCCCGTTGCTCTGCAAAAATTCAAGCGTTCGGGAAATATCTTCGACAGTTGTTTCGGGCAAGCACATTTCTGCCATTTCCGCAACACTTGCATTTGGCATGGCAGTAGCAAGTTCACGCACAACAGGATTTCGCCAAGAATCAAAATAATTGAAGTCATTTTTCTTGGGAACATGGGCTCGGTGCTTTTCACCCAAGGACGTCATTTCCTGGAATAGTTTTTCCTTTTTGACAGCATCCTTAGCGTTGTCGTAATCTACCATCAAGATGAAATAACGGTATTTAAAACCAACAAGTTTCATGGCCGCAGCAACCTGCGCTGCACTTTTTGACGATAGTCGAGTCTTACGATCACAAACTAGCTTTAAGTAAGAAACCGACGCAAAACCAGCCAACGCAGCAAAACGACGCCAAGAAAAATCGGCATTCTTTTTGCGTTCGTTATAGTAGTCCAAAATGTAACTACGGTAATCCTGGTATTCTATTATGGGCTTCATTACTATTTAAAGATAAAAAACGAAATCATTTTCCCCAGGTTTTCTTGTGCTTTTTTGGACGATCGATGGGTTTTAGCTTAACCCAATCATAGTAATTTCGGTAATCAATTTGGTTGCGATAAGTTTCCCCAAAGTGCGCTACAATATCTTCATCGGTGTTCATAGTTTGGTCAATGGGTTTTCCATCTTCATAATATATTGCTTGATTTTCTCCTTCCTGAAAAAAATATTCCGCTATAACTTTAGGAGTCCCGTTTATCAATGCGCTTACTAAAATATCAGGGCAATTTTGACGCAAATTGGCTATTCGCCAATGGTAGCCTCCGCCCACCTTATTATAGTCATAGTAACAATGCAAGCCGAGCCATTTCCTTGGATTGCTGTCATCCTCATATTCAGCCTCGGCCTTAGCCAAGTGACGAATCGTAAGGGTTCCGCATCGTCCCTTCTGCGCATTGGCAACTACCTGCCCTGCATAATGGCAAATAGATGCACCATTTACATTGATAGGGAAAACATCTTTTCCATCAATTGTCCATGCTGTAGTCGTGTTTACGCCACCCTGCCATTTTACCACAATATCGTAGTCTTCGGCCAAGGCGTACACTGAGAATAAAGACAACAACAGGAGAATATTTTTCAGCATTTCAAACTTAGGAAAAGATGGCCTGCAATAAAGCAGGCCGTAGGTCAATCACTATTAACAGCCCTTGTTTTTAAATTTCTGCCATTTTCTTAAAAACGGGAGTTAGCGATTCACAAACAGCAGAAGGTTGTCCATCTGGACCAGTAATAGATGGCTTCCATTTTACATTTCCTGTGGACGCATCCGGTTCAGCAGTAAGGATCCACCTTGAACCTCTAGGACAGTCGCCCAAATCCACAAGGCTTGTAGCAATCAAACCATCATTATAGCTCTTATAAGAAAAGTTAGAAGACTCTGGTATAACAAAACCAATTTGAGTAGCAGAACCGATCTGCATAGATTCAAAATAATAAGCTTCCTGTAGTCTCATATAAGTTGACATACTGGAAGAAATTTCGCTAGCCGTGCTTTTCGCTTTCAATTCACCCATGCGAGGATCTTCCATCATAAGGTTTTTAACGTATTTCTGCTTTTCTTCCGGCAAAGCTTCCATCTTTTTTGCAAAAGCTTCCATCTTATCTTCATCCTTGGAAAGATAAACTTCTACAGCTTCATTGACTAACTTTTCAAGATCAGCATTGCACATACGATTGAAGAGACCGATTGCAACAAGATTCATTGTAGGTTGGCCATCCAATTCCCAGGCATGGAGTTGGAACGAAGACATGTCTTCGCTAAGTTCAAACTGAATCTCCGCCTTTACCGGCTTTCCTTTATATGTAATCTGTCCATCTACATTTACATAGCTCTTGCCATTTTCAGCCTTCAAGCTCTTCCAAGAAGGGGAGCCCATGTAGCCATTAACCATCTGCTCAATGGTCTTGTCGGGGCAAACCTTAAGAGTCCCCGTTTTTACCATAGTAACTTCGGCACTGTCACACGCAGTAAGCGCAAGTGCAGCAAGAACTGGAGAAACCATTTTTATGATCTTTTTCATAGAGTATCCTTTTTTTCAGTGTTAGCAGTCTCTTTTTGCATCTCCGGCAAATCAATTTTTCCTGCCATTTCAATTTGACGAAGTTCTTCGTCATCCAGCTCCAATAGGTACATGCCATCTTTTGATCCAGACCTATCCTCTTTTATAAATCCAAAAACCAGGCAACTAATAGCAACAATCACATACAAGCTCCAATGAACCTCTGTGAAATTTTTTGCAAGAATTAACAAGATTGCCAAAGGGATCGTAACCAGCAATGCGTAATTGGATACCGTTTTGATTTTTCCAAATATTGAATCATTCCGCATTATAACAAAGAAAGCTATTGGAACCATGGCAATAATAAAGCTGACTCCAATATGGAACAAATCAAAATATATGAAGAGTGTTAACGTGAGAAAACTAAAGTTGAATATCGTGCTGATTTTTCCAAACGTCAAATCATTCCGCACTACAACAAAGAACGTCATTGGAATCATCGCAATAATGAGGCTTATGCCAATATGAAATAGGTCAAAATGCAAAAGGGGAGCTAAAGCGAGTAAACTAATTATACAACCAAAGATAAGATTGGACTTTCGATAGTATTTATTCTCGGCTTTATAATTCAAATCTCTTTTAAGAGATTCGTCCAGCTCTGAAAAACGACGCTGTCGAATTTCTTTTTCGCATGCTTCACGCCTTTTTCTCAACAATCTTTTTTCGTTCATAAATCAACCCCGCACGATAGAAGGAAAGTCATAGTCTCCAAAAAGCGTTGTTAGCTCTTTGACATCTTTTTTTCCAATCATGTATAGAAGAGTTTAGTTACTTATGCACATTGTTGATTTTATCTCGGATAATGCGGACTGATTCGTCAAACTTCTTGCTGTCAATTCGCTCGCCAGCGATTACGGCCGGATTGCAAATAATCATCGCAGCAGGTTTATCTCCACCATTATGAATAGCAAAACCTATTTGCTTGGTAAGAACATACTTTACAAAACAAATAACGGCAACAATAAGAGCTATAGCGCCGATTACAATAAATACGTTTCCATCATACTGAGAAAGACCATAAATCAACATGATAAGAAAGAGAACCAATCCAACTACTCCAGCAAAGAATAGTTTGATATTCTTATAAATGCAGCTTGTAACCGAAGATACCGCAGCAAGAGGGATGACCTTTTGTGCGGTTCCTTTCAAAGAAGATTCCACATAATCAATGGAGCCATTATCGCACTTCATAAAAAGCGAACTGTCAAGTTTAAGCAAGTTCAGGAAAAAATTGACTGGACCGCTTTCTCGACATTCCAGTTCCATAAATGTTTCCTGGGTCGGATCAAGCTTAAATTTTTTTATAACAAGGGACATATTTTTCTCCTTTGAGGTTTTTTCATTTATTTTTTTTGTTAGTTCAAAAATTGAGGGATTAGAATCGCCTTATAAATGTAAACAAAAAAAAACAATGTCAAGAGTTTTTTCGTTTTTTTACATTACCATCATCAAAGCCCTTTCGCAAGGCGAAAATTGAGCCTATCAAAAGCACTGCTGCAGCAAAAGAAAGGGTAAGACATGTTAGCATTCTACTTTTCATTTTATACCTTTATTTTTTTCATAATCTAGTTCCATCTAGACTTATTTTGGGAAAAGCGCCCCCTGCATTTTCCCCAAAAATTTCCTCAGGAAACACTTTATTTTTGCATATGAAACGTTTCATAAAGTGGATTGCATAAATCATGAGATTTCAGGAAAACAGAATACATCAATCATCCTTTATTTTTTATACAACGAACAGAAAGCAGATTACTCATCGGAACCGCAGCAAAGTCGTTCTCATCGTGTCCGTATTTCACGCCAAACTGCTTTCGAGAAGCACGCCTATTTTTTTCATTAAAACTTTCATCATGATTTGTCCAAAAATACGCCACTTCTTCCAACCCATCATATTCATACCCCTCATCATACATAGAATCTCCACCCAACGCCCCTGCGGGAAGAATTTCAAACTCATAAAAATTCGTTCCCTTTTTCCAATCCGTAGCAAAAAGCGACACTTCTCCATCATAATCAACATATTTTTTTCGATTATCATAGCGCAACGTATTCACAGAAGCAAACGCAACAAGGTGTTTCCAATCTTTTGCTGAAGGCAATCCATATCCATCAGGACACGCTTTCATCGCATCATCCCAGTTATACAAACGTCCTAGAACATCACAATTCTTTACATTATCATCATAGCACTTTGATTCTTTCGTCTTGAATTTTAAGTTTTCAGCAAGCCAGGTTTGACCATTAGCAAATGAAACAACTTTATATTTATGCTTATCCCTATTATCAACTAGCGTATCTACCGTATAAAGCTTTATGGGTAATTCATCTTCTCCCTTTACGTAAGTAGTTGGCGTATATTTTTGATTACCGTAAGCATAATTGAGGAAAATATCTTTGGATACAACCTCATTTATATTGATTTTTGTACCATCTTCCAGTTCAATTCCATAGTATCCTAATTCTACTATAGCCAAGTCAACATCCGTCTTAAACTGCACAACAATCTTCGATCCCGGGGGAGCAAACGCAGCAAATATTTTTGCGGATTGTTCAACATCATAGCGCTTGGTTTCATCTCCCTGTGCTGCATTTTGCATTAAATATGCAACCCAATGCTTATAAACAGATAGTCCCCGCATTTTATCGGAAACTTTGTCTAAACCATGAACCCAAGCCATTTTATCTAAGCAAAAAGGTGCTTGTTCAGGATAATTCCTATTATACATATCGCATAAAGCATCCACTGAATATCTTCCTGCAAAATTCATCAGCCCCCTTTCATCTACTAGGCCTTTCATTTCCACAACGACCGAGCCGTTGTTTGTTTCTAAAAGATTCCAACTAGTTTTTCCAAACGTAGAACTGAACGCCTTGCCAATAGTTGTTTCAGGATGATCGTAGAAAATAGCATCCTTCAACTTTTTCACTTTTACAAATGATGCCATTCGGGGATCATCTTCAAAAAACGCCCAAAGCAACTCCATGTCCATCTCGGAAATAGAGCCCAGGCGTTTTCCAAGATCCTTGTCGGCTTCAAGAAGTTCCGGAGTCAATTCTTTACCGGCATTTCTCAACTGATCTTTTTGAGATTGAACTGCAGCCGTTTTTTCGGCAAGTCTTGCCAAATCATCTCTGCACATTCTTTTCAGAATTCGATTGGACTGCATTATATCAATTTCACGTCCATCTACCATCGCATAGGATTGGTGGAACGAAGTTCCATCTTCATTAAAGGCAAACTGCAATTCAATATTGGACTTACCGCCCAAGTATTCGGCATCGCCATTTACAATGACCATGGCGTTTCCCCTTTGTGATTCGCCATCACTCCACTTGACATTTTCAAGATAGCCATCAACCATCTGTTCAATAGTCTTTGATGAACATACATTCAGGGAGCTTTGTTTTACATTCTTAACATTGCCGCTTTCACAAGCAACAAGACTCAAAGCAAAAATAGGCAGAACAACTTTGGGGAAACTAGCCATAAGTCACGATCCTTTCTTAGATTTTTTTACAAAGATCTTTCAGACGAGGGAATACTTTTTCACACTCGGCCGCCTTTGAAGCATCCGAAGGTTCAATGACGCATTCATACTGGACTCCACCTTCGGGTTTTGCTTTTGCTGCGATACCCCAGATACTTTCTGTTGGGCAGCCACTTATTTCAACCTTACTAGCGACGGCAATGCCCTTCAATCCATTTGTCGCAACTTCCCGGATTTCGAAAAATTCTGAATAGTTAGTAGATGCGTTAATTTTTTTAATACGAGAATCCGCATTAAATCCGATTGCCGACCAGCTGCCAATTGCTGCTGTCTCTGTTTCATGAGTGCCTTGATGTAGAATGTAGCCGCTAAACGCAAACATAACATCGCCAGCAGCCTTTTTTTCTTCATGACAACCAGTCATAAGCATTGCAGCAGCAAAAGTAAGGGAAAGAGAAATTAATGTTTTGTTTTTCATTTTACGCCTCTATTGTTTTCATTAAATCTAGTTCAAGCCCATTTTGATTTGCGAAAAAGCAAACCACGAATAACTCAAAAAAATCTCTAAGAAACGCTTTGATTTTGCATATGAAACGTTTCATGAATTAAGTTGCGAAAAACACGAGGTGGTTGAACCTCTACTTTGAAGAATCCTCGCGGACCTTGCAAGATTCCTTCCCTGTTGACGCTTAATCATGGCAAATTATCCGTTATTTTATTATTATGTAGCCTCGACCATGTACACCCTTAAGCCACACGCAGGAATTCCCCGCTCCCTCACGCTGATGCTTGCCGTTATGGCAGGCATTTCGGTAGCGAACATTTATTACTGCCAGCCCCTGCTGAACATGATCCGCATGGACATGGGGATTTCGGAATTCTACGTGAATCTTATGCCGGTGCTCACACAGGTGGGTTACGCCCTGGGTCTGCTTTTTATCGTGCCGCTAGGCGACATGATTGACCGCCGCCGCATCGTGCTTGTGAATTTCACCCTGCTGATTTTCGGGCTCATCTCCATCTACTTTTCTACAAACGCCGTGATGCTTCTGGCAGGTTCCTTCGTTACCGGCATCTGCTCCGTGACACCGCAAATCTTTATGCCCATGGTTTCCCTGTTTTCAAGGCCCGACGAAAAGGAACTGAAAACCGGCATGGTCTTAAGCGGCCTCCTTACGGGAATTCTCGCCTCCCGCGTGTGCAGCGGCCTTGTGGGCGAATGGCTTGGATGGCGCTCCATGTTCCTCATTGCAGCCATGATGATGCTCGCCTCCACCGCCATCGTCTTTAAAGTTTTGCCGGGCGTGCCCACCACTTACCGCGGCACATTTTTCAGCATGCTGAAATCCATCGGGGAACTTTTTGTGCGGTTCTCCCAGGCACGAATCTACAGCATCCGCTCGGGATTCGCCTTCGGCTCCTTTCTAGCGCTGTGGGCATGCCTCGCCTTCCGTATGAAGCAAGCGCCTTTCTTCCAGGACAGTAAAACCGTCGGCCTTCTGGGACTCTGCGGAATCGCCGGCGCCTTGACAGCATCCCGCATCGGCAAGTACATCAAACGCTTCGGCGTAGAAAAATTCTGTAACGCAGGCAACTTCCTCATGGCCGCCGCCTGGGCCACCTTCTACTTCGGAAGCAACAGCTACGCCGCCATCATCGCAGGCATCATCCTCATCGACATCGGCATGCAATTTATCCAGCTGGGTAATCAAAGCTCCGTCATGAAACTCTGCCCCGAAGCCACCAGCCGCATGAACACCATATTCATGACCATCTACTTTATCGGCGGCTCCCTAGGCACATTCCTTTCCGGCTCCTTCTGGACACTCTGGGGTTGGAACGGCACCATATTCGCAGGCCTTCTCCTCACCGCATTCTCGTTTATAACAACTGCGGTCAGTTATTGCAGAAAGTAAAAATTTAAGGATATATTCTTTACTATGAAAAAGATTTTTCTCCTTGGTTTGATTTCTTTATTTATCTGGTCCTGCAGCGACGACTCCAGCAACAACACATCAGACAATGATTCTGATTGGGATATTGACAGTTCCAAATCTTCAAGTTCCATCCAAAGTTCGTCTTCCCAAGACTCCCTGAATGTAGAACTATCCTCAGCAAAGGTTGAATCAAGCAGTTCAGTAACGAATAGTTCTTCTAGTGTAACATCAAGCAGTTCAGAAAAAGATGGCGTCGTTTCCTGCAAAACAAAGGCGGAAGACAACTGCATATACGGAACTTTACTGGACGAGCGTGACGGGAAAAGTTACAAAACCGTAAAATTCAAGAACACATGGTGGATGGCAGAAAATTTGAATTACGCCGACAGTCTAAAGACACCAAGCCTAAAAGGAAAAAGCTGGTGTTATGACAACAGCCCCGACAATTGTGAAAAATTCGGCCGCCTTTACACTTGGGCAGCCGCAATCGACTCTATAAAATTCGCAACGGATGATAAAAATCCGCAAGAATGCGGAGACGGAAGAAACTGCGTACAGTCTTGGCCCGATGAGGTTCAGGGGATTTGTCCCGACGGCTGGCACTTACCCGATTACGATCAACTTGCAAATTTCATTATTGATGTAGGTGGCTACGCTACAGCAGGCGTGACACTAAAATCGCAAAGCGGCTGGTACAACGACGGAAATGGAAGCGACGCCATCGGATTCAATGTATTGCCTTCCGGCATAAGATTTGAAAATGGTTCTTTCGATAGTTTGGGTGCAGTATTCTGGGGTTCCACTGAAGTGATGAGCGGAGCCATCACATTGTACTTCTACTACGACTATGAATATGCGGGACTCCTTGATCAAGAAAAAAGTTACGCTTTCTCCATCCGCTGCGTAAAAGACACTTCTTTCAGCAAGAGCCAGGAATCCTGTTCGGTTCACAATATAAAAAACTGCATTTGCGATGAAAAAAATCAAGGGAAGATGATGGTGGATTCCTCCCGCTACACCTACTGGACATGTATGGAAGACCCCTTCATTTACAAAGGCGGTTTTATCTGGTACGAACAGTATTTTAAACCCGAACGAGCCTCTTACGATTCCGTAAAAATTGTAGATCCGGCAACAGTGAAAAAAGGCTCCTTTATAGATAATCGAGATGGGAAGTCCTACGCGACAATCACCATCGATCAAGAAACCTGGATGGCCGAGAATCTGGATTACACTTATTGCGACACCAGCGGAACTGAATTGCCCTCCAGTTTCTGCTACGATTCGTTGACAGTCGGACTTCACAAGTATGGCCAGTACTACAATTGGGACGCCGCCATGGTCGTTTGCCCCAGAGGATGGCATTTGCCTAGCCCTGACGAATATGGGTTACTCCTTGCGTATGTGGGCGGAGAGAAAACTGCGGCGCGCTACTTAAAATCTACAAATTCTTGGTTAGATCACGAAGGTAGCGATGATTATGGTTTTTCGGCCATGGCTACGGGAAACTTCTACAATCTGAACAATAAAATTCAAAGCGAAGGAGCAAGTTCATATTTGTGGACAAATGAAGGGTATCAAAAGATTAAAGCCACAGCACTATACATGCATCTTGATGGCGACAATGCGTACCTTTTTGATGGAATCCTAAAGGTCAGCATGAATCCTGTCCGATGCATAAAGGACAAGGAATAGAATTTGGGTTTAGAAGTTACGATTTGAGGTTGGAAAGTATTCTTGCATAATGACGAAATAAAATTTTAGAGATTAAACGCGAACTACTAATCATCAGCCTCATTGGCCAACTTGATGAAGTTGTCAAAAGCCTCGATTATGGAATCTGCGTTTGTATAAGACTTGCGGATAATCAAGAACGAATAGGATTCTGTTTCGCTAAAGAAAATTTCTCTTGGGGTGATGGTAAATGGTCGATGTGTCGATGAACGCAACTAAGGCACTGTCGAATTTGTCCAGGAAGTTTCGAATGATCGAAACAATGGTATCTCTAGTATTACTTCCAGAAATATCGTTTACATGATTATTTGGCAGCAAACTGCTTTCTACGCGATAGATGTCCACGCAGAAGATAGGGAAGTTGGCTTCAAATTGCGAAGTCAAGTCGTTGCGAGACAAAACCCTTCAAAGTACCATTGGCCTTGAAGTATTCTGCCCGCTGTTTCTTTTCGGCAAGAATAT
>JAZLHK010000041.1:0-25315 GCA_045616805.1 Fibrobacter sp. | reverse complement strand
GGTTCATACCAGCGTTGGTGAACATCAAAGTCGGGTCGTCGTGAGGAACCACGGGAGAGCTACGGACAAACAGATGGTCCTTGCTCTCGAAGAACTTAATAAAAGATTCGCGCACCTGCGCAGAAGTCATAGTAGGCATATTGTGTCCCTTTATAATTTTGCAGAAATTGCTTCGGCTCGGTCATATCAGAAAGCATACTTTCTGCCGCGACGTTCGCCTTGCAACTTTTTTTACGGCGGAAAAGATAGAATTTTTAAGACCATATTCGCAGCCCACAACGCGAGGTTAACATACAAAAAAGGCCCCGAACATTTTTGTCCGGGACCTTTCCTTATTTTGGGAGTGTACTACGTGAAGATTCTATTCAGCTGCAACGAGTTCGCGGGTCATGCGCATTTTGCAATAACCATCTTCTACAACCACGTTATCTACGCTAAGCTTAACATTTTCCATATCCCAGTTGCCAGCAGACCAACGGGTACGATCCAATTCCGTTCCATCGAAATCGTCCTGCCATTCAAAATTGAAGGTTTTAGACTCTGCATCATAGCTATAAACACGGACGAAATCAATCAGCTGTTCCTGGGGACCATCAGCCAATTCCGCACCCGTAAATTCGCCAACCCACGCCGCGCTCTTAGAGGACCAAAGGTTGAATCGCAGTGATTGTTCATGGGTCATGAAGGCAACCTGATCATGAGTAAGTCTAGTTTCCATTCCGACAACATCGCGACGAACCTCAACTCCGTCAATTTCCCAGGAAATGTACTCCGGAGTCCAAACCATGGTATATATGTGAAAATCTGCTGTTGCATCAAAGCCAAAGCCAGTTTTTGTCTCGGACGTCATCTTGCTATGCTTCTTCTTCGTTTCAGGATCATCGGCTTCACGAGTGATGAGATTAGCCTGCCACATACCTGGATTCGTACCCAAAACTTCAATATCTATTTCATTCCAGGGTTCTTCTCCAAGCATATAGGACGGATCGTAGTAAAGGAACATGGAACTTACAGAGCCGGGAATCGAAACCATCTTCATGCGAGCTTCAAAACGACCATAAGTAAACTGTTCCCTACCAGTAAGTTCTGCACCATAGTACTTGTAGCTTGCAAAATCTTCCACCGGCGTAGATACGTTGTCAGGAAACTCATTGGGAATTTCCGCCCTATGGGCTACGCCAGTTTCACCAACAGGAACAACCTCCGGAGCCTTAGCGGGATCATCAGACGGAGTACCTGCAGGATCATCAACAGGATTTTCAATCACAGGAGCACTCGGTGTTTTATCACCGGATTCGTCGCTGGAGCAGGCTGCAAACATGCTCATGGAAAACGCGGCAGCGATCATGGGGAAAACGAACATTTTTTTCATAGGAAACCTCTCTTGTTTTACATGCCTTAAGGTACATTTCAAACAGATGAGGCGCAACCCAGCAAAATACAATAAAGTCAAAATCGTATCAACAGTATCACAACTAATCGTATTCTGCAGACTCTCAATTTTCAAGCCATAAAGATTTCGTTCTCATTCCTTTGACGACGCTCATAAATATTCTTCAATACAGAAACCACTGATTCACGGTCCCTACGAAGCCCCTTCTTGTGGCTTAGATAAAGGGATTTTACGTTCATCGTCGAAAGGAACTTAATTTGTTCGTACAGCGTCTGAACATTGTAGGAGTCCGGTTCGCCATGACCAACCTTTGGATACGTAGAATCACCCATAAAGGCAAATTCATCACCTACCACAAGTACAAGAGATCCCTTTGCGTGACTACTTGGAACAGGAGTAATCAACAGACGAATCCCATCTTCAATTTCAAGAGGGTGGGAAACGACGTTTCCCTGATGCGTATGGCGAAAGGTATATTGACCAACATAGAGTTCATCAAAAGGCATCGAAACTTCACCATGAAGAGCCTTTATCAAGTTGCCAGTATGGTCGGCATGAAAATGGGAAATGACAATGCTCTTCTTAAGGGATTCGTCTAGAGAATTGATGAACTCCAAGGCAGAATCACAATTTCCAACATCATAAATCCACCAAGCCGAATCTCCGCGAACAACGATTATATCGGCACTCAGGGGATCCTGCGTCGCCGGCAGATAAGAGATTCGTTGCGATAGTTGAACCAGATTCATTCTGTGCAAAGATAAAACAAAAAGGCCCGACAGCACATGTCAGACCTTAAAATGTTCACAAGCCATTGTACAAAGAAATCTGCGCGAGACAAGAAATGACTTGCCATTGGCACACCAAATCATTAAAGCAAGCAAGAGCAGGAACGGCTTCGCGTAGCGTACTTAGACGTACGTGAGCGAAGCCGTGACGAACTATTGCGCAGCTTTATTAGCCTTTAACAGCGTCGCCCATGGAGAACATCGGCATGTACATTGCGATGAGGAGGCCACCAACAGCGCCACCCAGGAACACGATGATCAAGGGTTCCATCATGCCCACAACGCCATCCACAGCGGCATCCACTTCTTCGTCGTAGAAGTCCGCCAGTTTCAAAAGCATGCCGCCAAGGTTACCGGTTTTCTCACCCACACCAGTCATCTGGATAACCATGGGAGGGAAAATACCCGCTTCAGTCATAGGTTCAGCAATAGACTTACCACCGGCAATGCCAATGCCAATTCGGGTAATAGCCTTCTCAACCACCTTGTTAGAAACGGTCGATGCCACCACCTTCAGGGAGTCCATCACAGACACACCCGCATTTAAAAGCGTCCCCAAGGTACGGGCAAAACTTGCAGTTGCAGACTTAATCTGAAGGTCTCCCAACTTGGGAACCTTCAGCATAAGGCCATCCCATGCAAACTTTAAATGGGGAACCCTCATGGCCATCTTGAACGCCACAATAAGAACCACCACTGCAATAATCAGGAAGGCGCCGTTATCTCGCAGGAAGTCTGAAATGTTCATCACAACCTGAGTCGGGGCAGGAAGTTCTGCATCCAGGGCAGCGAACTGTTCAGCAAAGGTCGGCACCACGAAAGTCATAAGTGCAATCACCACCAAGATACCCACGATAATCAACATCACCGGGTAAGTCAGAGCCTTTTTCACCTTACGCTTCAGGCGTTCGCTATTTTCAAGAGTTTCTGCAAGACGGGCAAGAATGCCATCAAGAATACCACCCGCTTCACCTGCAGCCACCATGTTCGTATACAGGGAAGAGAAAACCTTCGGATGCTGGGACAGGGCGTCGGCCAGGGAAGAACCACCGTTAATGGACTGGGTTACCTTATGGACCACAGCCTTCAAATCCGGATTTTCGCACTGCTCTTCGAGAATGCCCAGGCACTGCAGCATAGGAAGACCGGCAGAACTCATGGAAGAGAACATACGGGTGAATCGAGCAATGTCTGCAGGCTTGATGCCAGAACCAATCTTGATCTTGATTTCAGTCGGCTTCTTCTTGAGGCTCACGATCACCAGGCGGCGACGCATCAAGAGGGCTTCGGCTTCAGCCTTATCCTTCGCCTCTAGAGTGCCTTCAAAATTGTTACCCTGCGCATTTTGTGCCTTATAAAGGAATTCTGCCATTAGACACCTTCCTTAACAAAGAGTTGTTCCAACTGGTCCGGGCTGGGAGAGCGAGACAGAGCCTCAAAGCGGTCCACCTTTCGGTTCTTCACCAGATCACACAAGCACATGTTCATGGTGTTCATGCCGAACTTCTGACCGATTTCAATCATGGATTCAATCTGATGCACCTTGTCATCACGGATCAGGGCACGAATACCAGGAGTCACGTTCATCACTTCGTACGCCATCACGCGGCCGCCGCCAATCTTCGGTACCAGGGTCTGGCATATGACGCCCTGAAGCACAAAGGACAGCTGGGTACGGACAGTCTGCTGTTCACCCTTGGGGAAAGCGTCCACCACACGGTTGATGGTCTGCACGCAGGAGTTAGTATGCAAGGTAGCAAAGGCCAAGTGCCCCGTTTCTGCAATGGTTAATGCTGCACGGATTGTTTCCAGGTCACGCATTTCGCCGATGAGCACCACGTCAGGGTCCTGACGGAGGGCCATCTTCAAAGCGGCGGCGAAGCTATTGGTATCGCTACCCACTTCACGCTGATTGATCATGCAGTTCTGGTGCTTATGCAAAAATTCGATAGGATCTTCAACCGTAAGGATATGGTCGTGACGTTCCTTATTGATCTTGTCAATCATAGCTGCCAGGGTTGTAGACTTACCAGAACCCGTGGCACCTGTCACCAGCACCAGACCGGAGGGACGGGTGGTAAATTCAGCCATGATTTTCGGAAGGCCCAATTCCTTGAAGGTCTTAATTTCAAGAGGAATGATACGAAGAGCCAGGGCAACGCAGCCGCGCTGCAAATAGGCGTTGGCACGGAAACGGGCCAAATTCGCAATACCGAAGGAGAAGTCGCATTCCTTTTGCTGTTCAAAGGATTTCTTCTGCATTTCGTTCATCAGGCTATACGTCATGCGCATAGTTTCGTCCGGTTTCAGCTTGTCTTCGCCAATGGGCGTCAGTTTACCGTGAAGACGAACAAGGGGAGGTGCACCTGCAGTAATATGCAAGTCGGAAGCGCCTCGTTTGACCATTTCAGAAAGAAGATCTTGAATATTGTATGCCATACTCCAGAATATAAATTTAATGAACGGGAAAATTTCATAAATTCTCTAGAGATATGCGTTTTTCACCCTTAAAAATGGCCATTGCAGCAGCAATCCTCATGGTAGGATTCGCTGCTTACCGATCTATCGGCAATCAAAGCCATTTCCAGGAAATGCCCAAAACCATATCAAACTTCGCAGCCATCGCCACAACCGGAGACACGACAGATTACCAAAGTGAGCGAGGAAAGGCAACGCTTATAGTGCTCAGCGCCGCCTGGTGCCCTGCCTGCCTGGCAGAAATCCCCACCCTAAAAAAACTGCACCAGGAATACCTTTCTGAAGGATTCAAGGTGCTTATGGTCAGCGAAGACGACAACCTAAAGCAAGCCGCCAAGTTCAAAAAAAAGCACGAGTTTCCCTGGACCGTCGTCCACTGGAATTATAACCTGATGAACAAGCTGGGAAATCCACGAGTCATTCCCGTATCCTACCTTGTTGACGGAGAAGGCAACATCCGCGAGATAGAAGCCGGCATTCTTGACGAACAAAAAATGCGTTCGGCAATCGAACGCATTCTTAAGTGACTTTTGAATTTTACGCAATCGGGCTCGGAAAAAGAATCACATCCGATATATGCTTTTTACCCAGTGCCAGCATAAATAAGCGGTCTAGTCCAAGAGCAACTCCAGAACAGGCCGGCATGCCGGATTCCAGTGCCGCAAGAAAACGTTCGTCAACCGGCGGCATGGTCTTTCCCATCTGCTTACGAATTTCCTGGTCTGCATCAAAACGACGACGTTGTTCTGCAGCATCCGTCAATTCCGTATAGCCATTGCAAAGTTCTACCTTGTCTACAAAAAGTTCAAAACGGCGGGCCCAGGTCAAGCCGTCCTTATCCACGTAGGTTTGGGCAAGCGCGGCCTGGGAAGGCGGATAGTCCATGATAAATTCAGGACCATGGGAAGCCAAAGCCGGCTCGACTACAAAGACCATCAGGTAATCCCACCATTCCTCACGGCCAAGCATTTCAGAATGTTCCGGAACAGGAATCTTGAAGTACTCACAGGTACAAACAAAATCGGACAAATCCTTGCAGAAGGGATCTACACCTGCATAGTTCTTGAAAGCATCGATCCAACGGGTACGGCGAGCCTTGATAGGAGAACCAATGATTTCGCTAACCAGATCCTCCACTTCATCCATCAGCTTTTCCTGGGGCATCCCTACACGGTACCACTCCACCATGGAAAATTCACAATTGTGATGACTGCCAACTTCATCCTTACGGAAAGATTTCGTAATCTGAAAAATGTCACCGAAACCCGCAGCAAGCAAACGCTTCATATGAAATTCCGGACTAGTCATCAAGTAGTAGGCGGGTTTTCCATCCGTTTCAAAATAATCCAGCTGGGGATCTGTGCCGCAGGCATTGGAAAGAGTCGGCGATTCTACTTCAATGGCATTCCGCTTTACAAAGAAATTGCGCACCTTATTCATCAAATCCTGACGGGCAAGCCAGGTTTCGCGAGAACAGGTGGGAGCAAAAGCTTCCTTAGAAAAGCCACCCATTATTCAGCAGCCTTTTCTTCAGCAGCATTTTCTGCAGGAGCACTTTCGGAACCTTCTACGATGCAGCGAACCGCAAGGAAGAACGTTTCATCCACAGAAATGTTGGAAATCTCGTTATCCGTACTGAACATGGAACGGGCAACGCCACGACCCTTATCACTGGGCTTTTCCGTCCAGAAATAAGCACCTTCACCAATTGTGGTAGAAATTCCGTACTTATTCGCATAGCCCCCGAACAAGGCGGTAAATGCGTAGTCATCGCTTCCGTTGCTGCGGAGCTTAGAGCCGGCTTCACTAGCTCCACCGGCAAAAATTTCAAGCATTTTCCAGTCTTCGTCTGTTGCAAGGCGAGAACCTTCAGGGCATGCCACAAGAGCGGCCTTCTGCATGTACAGGCGACCATAGACCTTACAGTTGTCATCATCACGGTCATAGCACATGGAACCTTCTTCAACGGAGAAATTCAGATTCTGCACAAACCACTTGACCCCGTTGATTTCCTTGACCTTATAGACCTGGTTATCTCGAGAGTCCACAAAGGATTCAAAAACCGGGCAGCGGGTTTCAAACTCAAGAGCAGTCAAAATGGAGTCCACCTTGGGCTGCCATGCGGTACAGAAGCGGAACAGCTGACCACCGGGGAGAGCAGAACTATCGGCCTTGTGAGCATTAGCCCAACGTGAGACATACGCGATGTTAGGCACAGCCGTATCTGCGATGGAAAGAGCTTTTGCATTCGTCTGGATCAACTTTGCAAAAGATTCCGCTGCAGACATGGGAGACTTCCAGTAGCCATCCGTCAAGCCCGCACGCAGTTTTTCGTACAGAGGCGATGGCCTGGAAACCGTAATGGTCGTTTCGACGAAATGCTCCGGTTTGGAATCGCAAGTTTCCTTGTGTGCAGTATCATTCAGGGAATCTGCCTGAGCCTTGCATTCCTCAATACAGTCCGCGCGGTCCTTGCCCTTCTTGGGACAAGCCACCCAAGCAGTCGTATCCACCTGTTCCTTCACGGGCTTTGCAAAGGCTTTCGTCTTCAAGGCTGCCTTCGTTACGTCACCCAGCACAGCAATGGCGTTGGTGTTACCGGCAGTGCCTTCATTAAGCAGGTAGGCAACAACTTCATTACAGGCATTCAAAGCCTTGGCGTTAGAGCATGTCTTCACGCCATAGCCATAGGCAAACTGGCTAGGACAAGCTGCAAAGCTTTCGTCCGGCATCTGCTTGAAAAGTTTTTCATAGACACTGACAGCATCATTTGCAGGCATCTTGCCACAATAGATTTCTTCAATTTCACCACTCTTCACCATTTTCTTCGCAGTAGCCAAATCACCATTATCAATGGCATCGTGCAAAGCATCCTGAGCAAAAGAGTTAACAGAGGCAATCAGCGCCAACGCGCAAACAACCACAAAGCACTTATTCATATTAAAACCCTAGGATATAGTCTTTTATTTTTCGGCCAAAAATATACAAATTTCTATTTTTACAGCCATGATTGATGCAGAAAAGATCCGTAGCGAATTTCCTATGTTAGTGGCAGGCGACAAGGAAGCCAAGCCCCTAGCATTTTTAGATAGTACCGCCACCACCCAGAAGCCCGCTTGCGTCATTGACGTAATGAACGACTTCTACCGCGAACATTACAGTTCCGTAAAACGTGGCGTGTATCGCTTGAGCGCTCGCACTACCGAAGCCTACGAAGCAACTCGTAAGAACATCGCTAAGTTCATCAACGCAAAGTCTGAAAGCGAAATCGTCTTTACCCGTGGTACCACCGAAAGCATCAATCTGGTAGCCTGGAGCTATGGACGCAAGTTCTTTAACGCTGGCGACGAAGTTCTGATCAGCGGTCTGGAACATCACGCCAACATCGTTTCTTGGCAGATCGTTGCAGAAATGAAAGGTGCAAAGATCAAGGTCATTCCCGTAAAGGATGACGGCGATTTGGATTTGAATGCGCTGCCGAGCCTGCTGACTGAAAAAGTGAAAATGGTAGCCGTCACCCACGTAAGTAATGCCGTAGGTACAGTGAACCCCATCGAAGAAATTATCAAGACGGTGCGTAAGTTGGCCCCTCAGGCAAAGGTCCTCATTGACTGCGCCCAGAGTTCTTCCCACCTGAAGATTGACGTGCAGAAACTGGACTGCGACTTCATTGCATTCAGCGGCCACAAGATGTATGGTCCCACCGGTATCGGCATACTTTACGGGAAATACGACGTTCTGGACTCCATGCCTCCTTGGCACGGCGGTGGCGAAATGATCAAGAACGTCACTTTCGAAAAAACTACTTATGCCGACGTACCCGAACGTTTCGAAGCTGGCACCCCCGCCATTGCAGAAGTTATCGGACTGGGCAAGGCTGTAGAATGGCTGCAAGAAATTGGCCTAGACAACATCCGCGAACACGAAGAAAAGATTGTGCAGTACGCCTTGGAACAGCTGGCGACCATCCCGCAGATCAAGGTGCTAGGAAACCCTAAGAATCGCGGAGCTTTGATAAGCGTAACGCTTGATGGAATCGCCGTCAGCGACGCCGCCATGATTCTTGACGAAGAAAACGTCGCTGTGCGCAGTGGCCACCACTGCGCTCAACCTGTCATGGACAGGTTCGGCGTGGACGCCACCCTGCGTCTATCCTTCGGCGTATACACCCTTGAACGTGACGTAGATCGTTTCGTTGCAGGCATTAAGCGTGTTGTAAGATTGTTCGCCTAAGCAGACGCAACAGCAAACATAAAATCTGTAAAAATCAAAATCGTCCTCTACGGGGGCAATTTTTCTTTATAGATTTTTGCAGACATATTCGGTTAGGAGTTTTTCATGTCAGATCAAAATGAAACTATTCAAATCCACATCAAGTCCCTAGGGAGAGCGGTCAGTTTTCCCGTGAAAAGTTCTGAAACCTGCAAAAAATGCAAAGGCACCGGCAAGGGTCAGAAAAACGGCCGTTGCCCCTACTGCAACGGCTCCGGTCAGATTAAAATGCTGGACTGCGTTTGCTGCAACGGAAACAAGGTCACCGCCAACGGAACTACTTGCAAAGTTTGCAAAGGCGAAGGTTCGCTCACAGAAGTCAAGACTAGAGAATTTTTAGAAGCACGTGAATTCTGCGAAAATTTTAAGAAGAATCCCGCAAAGACCATCCTAATTTGTTTCGCCTGCCTCGTAGCACTAGGAATCTGCGCCCACATTATTTCTGGGTATGCCTTCGTAGATTTCCGCCTCATCAAGACATGGCCTTCCTACATTTCCCTTTTGGTAGGGCTTCTTGGCGGCCTTTACGTGCTCATTTGCGTAAACAAGATGAACAAGGGCTCCTATTTGCCCGCCGCCACAAAGGGGTTCATCTCTGCTGGAGTAATCGCACTTTGGATTGCAACCATAGCCATTCCAGGTCCCATCATGGGACGTTACAGCTGGATTGAACGACAGGCAAAAGAAATTGTCAGCGACGGAGTTTCTAGTCAAGGGATATCCTGCAAAAACGTCAAGGTATTCAGCAATGACGGAGATCTCTACAATGGAGTGGCAACACTCTCTAACGGCACAAATGTTGAAGTGAACATCCACTACCAACAAGTCCACAGCCATAATCGCAAAGTCACTTACTCCATTCATGTGGAACCAGTAAATAGAAGTAACGATTCTACAGACGAAGAATAGCTTTCGCACCATCTAGCATTTTTTCAAAAAAGAAACTCCCCGACATTTTTATGTCAGGGAGTCTTCTTTTTGTTCGTAAACCTGTTCCCTCGGGAACCTTAATCGACTAGTAAATGAACGAGGCATTTGCCGCCCACCTTCGACGGGCGGCCATGATGTTCATTAATAAATTTGAGACATTTGCAAAATCCGCAAAGCGGATTTTGCAAGACGTTCATCTTAATAGATGAACATCATCTCGCGATACTTAGGCAGGGGCCACATTTCGTCGGAGACAACCTTTTCGAGGGCGTCAACGACCTTGCGGGTTTCTGCCATAGCGGAAAGGATATCCTGATGTTCACCAGCGAGGGCAGTTTCCATCTTGGAGACGGCGGCGGTCAGGTCGCGACAGCCTTCACCCAGGGACTTTACGTAGACGTCCACACCGGGGAAACCCTGGTTCAGAGCCATTTCGTTAGTCTTGAGGGCGCAGGAGTAAGCTTCCACAGCCTTGGGTAGGATGATATTCTTTGCCATGTCGCGGCAGATTTCGCCTTCGATACGGACACGCTTGTGGTAGTCTTCCACGTTCACTTCGTAACGGGATTCCATTTCCACACGGTTCATGACGCCGTACTTTTCGAAGAGGGCGATGTTGGCTTCGTTCTTCAAGGCCTTCAGTGCTTCCAGGGAAGTGCGGATGTTGGGAAGGCCGCGGCGTTCCGCTTCGGCAATCCATTCGTCGGTGTAGCCGTTACCGTTGAAGATAACACGCTTGTGATCCTTCACAATCTTCTGAAGAATCTTCTGGAGACCGGAATGGAAATTCTTGTCGTCCAGCTTTTCCAGCTGTTCTGCAATCATGTCGAAGGCTTCGGCCACGATGGTATTCAGAACCACGTTAGGTTCGGAGCAGGACTGGCTGGAACCCGGTGCGCGGAATTCAAACTTGTTGCCGGTGAAGGCGAAAGTACTGGTGCGGTTACGGTCCGTAGCGTCGCGGGGCAGCGGCGGCAAACTGTCGGAGCCAAGCTTCATGGCGCCGGCCTGCTTGCTGGACTTGGGAGCGCCCTGTTCCAGCTGTTCGATCACATCCATGAGCTGATCACCAAGATACATGGAGACGATTGCCGGAGGAGCTTCGTTTGCACCCAGGCGATGATCGTTGCCAGCGCCAGCAGTAGTCATACGGAGCAAATCGGCGTGGGAATCCACAGCGTAAATCACAGCACAGAGAGTGGTAAGGAACACTGCGTTTTCATGAGGATTGGTACCCGGATTCAGCAAGTTTGCATTGCCGTAGGAAACACTCCAATTGTTATGTTTACCGGAACCGTTCACGCCAGCGAAAGGCTTTTCGTGAAGGAGGCAGACGAGACCATTCTTGTCGGCCACATTGCGGAGCACTTCCATGACCTGCATGTTATGGTCGCAAGCCAGGTTCACTTCCTCAAACATGGGTGCAAGTTCAAACTGAGCAGGAGCCACTTCGTTATGGCGGGTCTTGGCGGGAATGCCCAGCTTCCACAGTTCCATTTCCACTTCGTTCATGAAGTTCAGAATACGTGCGGGAATGGATCCGAAGTAGTGGTCATCCATCTGCTGATGCTTTGCAGGAACAGCACCGAAGAGGGTGCGGCCAGCCTGGTACAGGTCCGGGCGCTGCAGGTAGAAACGCTTGTCGATGAGGAAGTATTCCTGTTCGGCACCCAGAGTAACGGTAGTCTTCTTCTTGCCGGCCTTGAAACAGGCCATCAGGCGTTCGGTGGACTTGGAAAGAGCCTGCAGGGAGCGGAGCAGCGGAGTCTTCTTGTCCAGAGCTTCGCCAGTATAAGAACAGAATGCGGTAGGAATGCAGAGAGTGGCACCATTGCCGTGACGCTTGATGAAGGCGGGGCTGGTGGGATCCCACGCAGTGTAACCACGGGCTTCGAAAGTAGAACGGATACCGCCACTGGGGAAAGAGGATGCGTCCGGTTCGCCCACGATCAAGTTCTTGCCGCTGAACACCATAATGGCTTCGCAGCCGCCAAGGCCATCGGGCTCCAGGAAGGAGTCATGCTTTTCGGCGGTGGAACCGGTGAGGGGTTGGAACCAGTGAGTAAAATGAGTAGCGCCACGATCCATGGCCCACTTCTTCATGGCGTGAGCCACTTCGCCGGCGATGTTCGGATCCAGGGGAGCGCCCTGCTCGATGGTGGCAAGAAGCTTCTTGCAAATGTCCTTGGGCAGGTAAACCTTCATGGCGTTGGCGTTAAAGACGTCTTCGCCGTAGTAATCCACGTTGACGGTTTCGGCAGGCTTTACCGGGGCGGTAGCGGCCTTTGCGATTTCAGCGATGGTATCCTTTCTATAGGTGCTCATAATAAACCTTTTTGCTAGATCCTGCTCCTTCGAACCTAAGAATTGCAAAGCACTAAAGTGCTAACAATTCTATATCGCCTTCGGCTCAGGATGACACTATGTAAGGCACAAATTAGGAACAAAAAAGGCGCCAGTCAGCAAAAAACAGGACTTTTTCGCAGCCTTTTTATTACATTTTTGTAAAGTTTCGCATTTTTATTACAAAAAAGTAAAACTCATTAAGAAATTTTTATACATT
Source organism: Fibrobacter sp. (assembly GCA_045616805.1). Lineage (GTDB taxonomy): Bacteria > Fibrobacterota > Fibrobacteria > Fibrobacterales > Fibrobacteraceae > Fibrobacter. The sequence continues at coordinate 12,891 of JAZLHK010000041.1, read as the reverse complement.
TAGGACATATTTCTCTCCTAGAACATGCTGCGCTGGGGCCAGTACTCCTTTAACATTAGCCCTGGCGCAGCAAATTTTTATGGATTTTGAAGCACTAGAATACGCCGCCTTTACCGAAATCGCCGAGACTTTGCGCTCGGTTCGCAAGCGTGATGAGCAGCTAAACCAAATCCATGGAATCCTGTCAGAGAAATTCAGCACCGCAAATAGAGAACACCAGGAAGAATGCGACAAGATTCGCGACCTGGTAAAGGGCAAGCCGGGAGAACTCATCGGCAACACTAGCGAAATGCGCGCCGTTCGAGACCAGGTGCGTCACATCGCCCCTTCCATCGCCATGGTTCTTGTCCGCGGTAACGCCGGCACCGGCAAGGAATATGTGGCCCGAAGCATCCACCAACTTTCCGATAGATGCGAAAGGCCATTCATCACACTGAACTGCAGTACACTAAGCGATAGCAGCAATTCCAACTCCTTTGAAAGCGAGCTGTTCGGGTACGAACGTGGCGCCTTCACCGGCGCCACCAGCCGCCGCCTTGGCAAGGCGGAGCTCGCATCCGGCGGAACCCTGTTCCTAGACGAAGTTGCCAACCTATCCATCACCTCACAAATAAAGTTACTGCAGTTCATTCAGGACGGGAAATTTAGCCGTCAGGGCAGCAACATCGTGCAAAACGCCGACGTACGTCTTATCGCCAGTAGCGCCAAGGACCTGGAATCCATGATGCAGCAGGGACTCTTCCGCGAGGACCTCTATTACCGCCTCAACGTTTTCCAGATTCATTTGACAGACCTTTCCCAGCGCAAGACAGACATTCTCCTTCTGGCAGATTACTTCATCGCCAAGATGAACCTGAAGTACGGCAGGAACATCGCCCGACTCAGCTCCCCCGCCATTGACATGCTGCTCAGTTACCACTGGCCGGGCAATGTCCGTGAGCTGGAAAACTGCATGGAGCACGCCTGCCTCGCCACCACCGACGTGGCCATCAACGCCTATGATCTGCCTCCCTCCCTGCAGACTGACGTGACCTCGGGAACGGCCCTCCTCCCCGAAGGCACCGCCCCCCTCGCCACCCTGGTAGACAGCTACGAACGCGAAATCATCAGCGAAGCCCTCCGCAGGCACAAGGGCAACATGAGCGCCGCAGGCCGCGACCTGGACTTGAGCCCCCGAGTCATGCACTACAAGGTAAACCGGCTGGGCATCGAAATCAACAAAAACTAAACAGCATTTTCGTTAAAAATGCCGATTTTAGCTCATTTTCGGCATTTACAACCTAGTGTGTTGAAATTTCAGCAACGGATTCTACAACACCTTACAGGGGAATCCCTTCTGTTTATTTACATTTGGGTAAATTATTAGTATGCCTGAAGTATTAGACTATTTGGAATACCGCGAGTTCTTGAAGGATTGGTTTGTCGAAACGAAAAAGGACAACCCCTTCACCTCCTATCGTTATCTCGGCCAGAAAACCGGCGTTGACCCGGCCTGGCTCGTTCGTGTTTTCCAGAAAGAAGGCCACCTAAACGAGGGAACTCTTCCTGTGTTCATCCGCATCTGCGGACTGGACGATCGCCGCGCCGAATACTTCAAGACCCTTTACCGATTCAACAAGACCAAGGCAAAGCAGGCCCTTTCCGAACTCTATTATAAGTTAATGGAGCTCCGTTCCCTGGAGACCCGAGTGCTTTCCCAGCCGGAACTTGCCTACTTTGGAAGTTGGTCCTGTGCAGCCCTCCGCGCCCTCATCGGCATCACCAAGGATACATCCAACATTGGCGAACTGGCCGATCATCTGAACCCACCCATTTCCCAGGACGAGGCCCGCAATGCACTGGGCATCCTGAAGCAGCTGGGTTTGGTGGTTCCCGACGGAAACGGTGGCTGGAACATTACTGACCAGATTCTTAGCACCGGTGGCGAAGTCAAGAGCAGCGCCGTTCGCGACTTCCACAGACACACCATGGAACTGGCCCAGGAATCCCTGGACCGCCATAAGCCCGAAGAACGCGACATTTCCAGCGTCGTCTTTACCGCCGACGAGTCCGATCTTCCCGAAATTAAGCACCGCATTGAAGAATTCCGCCGCGGACTCCTTCAGTTTGCCCGCAAGAGCGAACGCGCCGACCGCGTATACGCCCTGAATATCGCCATGTACCCCCTCTCTGATAAGGTTGACGACCCCTGTACAGGTGCCGAGCCCCAAAAGGAGGGCTAATCATGAAAGGATTTTTATATCTTTCAAGCATGATGAGCAACAAGGGAACATCACTGAAGGTTCTTTCCGCAGCCGCAGCCGTCAGCTTCGGACTGGGTCTTGTTGCATGCTCTAACGATGCAAAAACTGCAGGTGGCGGCCCTTCCGGTACCGAAGCAGGCAATGCCATCATCGCACAGATTTATTCTGGCAACGCTCCCGCCGCTCACGCAAGAGTAAAACTCATCGAACGCGAAAGTATTGACGGCGTCGCCTACACCGCGGAAACCGAAGAAAACGGTTCCGTAAGAATGGAAGGCATTGCCAACGGCAATTATACCCTTGAAGCATCCCTTGATGACAAGGCTCTGCAACTCGATGTGGAAATCAACGATGCAGAAGTGGACCTGGGCACTGCCAAACTTGAAAAAACCGCAACAGTCTCTGGTCAGGTAGAAGGCAACGGAATCGTCAAGGTTCGCGGCATGGACCATGTTGCCGTCGTCGAAAACGGAAACTTCGACATTAGCGCTCTTCCTGCAGGTCCCCTGAGCCTGGTATTCATTCCTAGCGACAGTTCCAGCGACACCACCAGCAGCTACATCAAGACATCTGCTGGAGAAAAGGCAAAGGCAACCACCTTCGCCAACGAAAGCGTGTACCTGCTTCTGGACGATTTCCAGGACAGCAACTACCAGAACCGCTTTATGCCGGCCCACACCTACGATGGCGGCTGGTGGTATTTCGATTTTGACCCAAAGAATGTCACCACGGAATTCGTGAAGAACAACCGTTTCGCACTGGAAAACGACAATGGCAACATTGTCGCCCATGCAGCAGCCACCTTCGGCGACACCTACGAAGACTCCACAGGAACCAATCGCTGGCCCTGGGCAGTCATCGGCGTGGAACTTGGCAAGAGCGACAAGCAACTCTGTAACGATATTTCCTCCGTGGATTCCGTTGCATTCATGGCTAAGGGTAGTGGCAACATCATCTTCACCCTTATTGACGAAACCCAGAAGGACGGCGAACGAGAAATTCTAAAGTTTGAATTCGCCCTTTCCGAAGATTGGGACCGCTACTCCATTCCGCTCCAGGCCCTCGTCATGCCGGGCTATTCCCTGACCTGCGTCAATCAGCTGGACTGGAAGCTCGCATCCCCCGTTGCCGCGACGATAGAGAATCCGACGCCCGCCATTGAAATCTGGCTGGACGACATCATGCTCATCGGCGGTGACCGTCTGACCATTTGGGACAAGTAATGGCTGTTGTCCGTGAGGTGACATCCAACCAAACAGACATCTATAAAAACCTTGAACAGGTGGTTCGCAAGTACGCAACCACCTGTTTTTTGCGTCCTATCGCAGACCATACCAGGGAAGCATTCATCAAGGCGCAGGAATTCGTCGACCACTATTACGAAGCCACCGTTCCTGCCGCGCCTGGATCTCCTCGAGTCATCATTCTGGATTCTGGTTGCGGCACAGGCGAAAGCACGCTGCATCTTGCCAAACAATTCCCTGGCATACCCGTCATCGGGATTGACAAGTCTGCCGTCCGACTGACAAAGGCCGGCAACAACAGCCAGCTACAGCAGTTGGACTGCAGCGATTCTCTTGCCGTAGAGGAAATTCCCCCAAATGCATTCTGGGTTCGTGCAGAACTTCTGGACTTCTGGCGCCTGGCTCTTGAGGCAATCACATCTGGCCAATGGTCCATTAGGCATCATGCCGTTTTCTACCCTAATCCCTGGCCCAAGGAAAGCGAAGCAACCAGACGCTTCCACCTGCATCCCATATTCCCCTCCATGATGGCGCTGAGCCCCGTGACAGAACTCCGCACCAACTGGGAAATCTATGCCAGAGAATTCGCAGAAGCCGCAAGAATCCTCGCCGACGTCAACGGCATTCCTGCAAAAATATCCTGCGAGCCCTTCGATCCTGAATTTCCGGAAACAGCCTTTGAACGCAAATATAAAGAAGCCCGCCAGAAACTGTGGCGGACTCTCATAGTCAGATAAATCTGTTCCAGGGCATAAGTTACTTACGGTCTTCCATCCACTTTACAAAGGACTTGGTGTTCTTGCTAAACTGCACGTCCACCTCGGCACCAGGAAGCGTCAGGAATTCTGTAAGACCGTACTTATTTTTTTCCTTGCTGGCCCAGTCATAGGTGTAACCAAGACGGGTCCAGGGGAAGCCCTTCTTTCCAAAGCTTCTTGCGCGAGTTTCATCAAACCAGTTCTGGAACCAGACTCGCATTTCCGAAGAGAGATTTTCATCTTCCGCGTTTTCATCGTACTGAGTTTTCATCTCATCGCTCTTGATGCTAGTGACAAATGCAGGGCGAATCAAATCTTTAGGGCTTACCCACAGTACACTGAAATGCGTAGCGGGATTGGACTTGGACATTCCCAGAAGTTGTCTAAAGCGCATGGGCCAGTTGCGAACATCATCCTTATGTTCACGATACCACTGCTGCATTTCCCTTTCCGTTACCAGCCATACAGGCTGTTCCAGCTTTATCGTGGTTCCATCCCTGTAAATGTCGGGCTCATTATTGAACGACAACATCATCACCTTAGATGAATCCGCATTCCAGGTTACTTTATCTGAATTTTGATCAATAACAACTAGAGGACGGATCTTGTCTTCGGTAACGTCAGCAGCATCCTTGACGGCAGACTCATACTGAGCAGCCAAAATGGAATCTCTACTGGCCATAGAGACCTTGGCGCCCGTATTATCCACCACCTCGCAGAACGGAATGTTATTCCAGTTCAGCGCCACCTTGTTCTTTTCAAACTGCTCTCGAAGCAAGGCATCGTTATGGGAGAACAGACGATCTCCCTGCAGGAACGAAATCACAACCCTACAAAGGCCATCTTCTGGCACGATGATACCGATGGGGCCTGGATTTTTGGAATCGGCTGCGGTATCCAGAACAAACTTGCTTTCATTTTCGCCACAGGAATAGGCGTAGGAATACAATGTTGCCTGACCCGGTTTCAATTCAGCAAAGAAAATATTATCCTGTTCTTCGCTCCAGGTAGGCTTCACTTCCACATTGGCAGTACCAAGTTGCATATACTGCGGGCTCGCCTCACTGCAGTAAAAAGCAGGCTGGCGGAATACCCCAATAACACCAGTCTTATCCTTGAAAGATTTAGGATCCTTCACATTAAAGCCGCTGGCACAAGCCATAAGCGAGGCTCCGGCCACAGCCACGGCAGACAATGCACAAAAAACTTTGGTAAACTTGTTCATTTCTTCCACCTTAAAAATTACGGACGAAATATAGAAACCTATTTGTAGGCAGCCTCCTTAAGGGGCATAAGCAAAGCGTCCAATTCAGCAGGTTCATTCGTATACCAGGCGCCACCCTGTTCAAAATTCTCACCCCTCTGGTGCTTATCCATATTGCCGAATCCATGGCCATAAGCCCACAGTTCGACAATCTCAGCAGAGTCTTTGAACAAAGTAATGACTGCGGCAGCACGAGGTAGATGATTGCCGGCAAAAGTTTCGATGGTCGGATTCTTCAGCAACTTTCTATAAGCATCAAATGTTGTAGAATCCAGAACAACCTTTCGAGAATCTTTATGAGTCTCACCTTTGCAGGCGTCCTTACAATAGAAGACAATTTCAGCCCTATCGCTTTTCATAGCCAATTCATAGAGAGGTGTTCCAATTGCCGTATCCGCAGGGAAAATCAGTTCGTCCATCAGTTCCATCGTTACGTCAACCTGCTTCTTCACTGAATCATCAATTACATATACGCGGTAATCCTCGTCCGTCTCGTACTGCTGCACATCGGAAGAATCCACTTCGCGCTTGCCATGTCTTTTCCTGAACTTGGGAACTGTCAGAACTCTGGGCTTTTCTATGCTGCCGGCAGCTTCGACATATTCTGCCTTACAGCTTCTAAAAGGAACGCCCACATCCCGAAGGAACTTATTGACCTTAGACAATTTGTGCAAAACGACTCTTTCACTTGCATCCACACGATCCAATTGAGTGGTCATACGATATACCCCCAGCGCAACAGTATCCCTATACAGCGTGATTCTTGCGCCAGTTTGACATCCTGGCTGTATAGAATCGGGAGCAACTTCACGATAGTGATTGACCCGAAGAAGCTGTACAAAGTTTTTGTATAAACGCCCTTCAATCATCTTGCTGCGTTCAATTTTTCCAAGTCCAACGGCAGCAACTTCCATGCGGTCAGCAAGCTCAATAGCCTCGGCAAAATTCAATTTTTGAGGAGCAGGTTCTTTTTCCCGATTACAGAAAAATATGCCATAGGCAATGCACCCCAGCAAAACAGCAAGGGCTAAAGCAATAACGATCTTCAACAAAAATTTCATGATTTCAAATATACAATAGAGTGATAAGCAAATTCAGCCTGTTTGTCGCAGGATTCATCCAATAGAAACCGTGCATTTTGCTAAATTTCGTTCCGTAAAAATCTAAACGAGGTCAATTATGACATTTGAAGAAATCTACGCGCTGGTTTGCGAACGCAAGAGAACCATGCCCGAGGGCAAGAGCACTACCGAATTGTTTAAGAAGGGTGCTCACGGTATCGGCAAGAAGCTGGTGGAAGAAGCCGGCGAAAGCTGGATGGCCGCCCGTTACGAAACTCGCGACGACCAGTGCCTGGAACTTTCCCAGGTGCTCTACTATGTTGCCTGCATGATGGCAGAAAAAGGTCTCACCCTCGAAGAAGTGTACGCTAAACTATGATTAAGGTAGCTCTCCCGAATAAGGGCATGCTCTTTGAACCCACCCAGGAACTTCTGAAGGCCTGCGGTTACAAGGCATCCAAGCCCTACAAGACTTTGACCCAGATCGACACCAAGAACGGTATCGAATTCTTCTTCCTGCGTCCTAGCGACATCCCCATGTACGTGGGTCGCGGCATTATCGACGCAGGCATCACCGGCATGGACTTCAACGCCGAAGCCAAGAGCCCGGCCGTTAAGGTTCTGGACCTGCCCTTTGGCGCCTCCAAGATGTGCGCCGCAGTTCCTAACGAAAGCCCCATCCAGACTCTCGACGAACTGAAAGATTCCACCATTGCCACTTCCTTCCCCAATATTGTGGAAGGCTTCTACAAGAAGCCCATGAACTTCGTGGTTCTGGAAGGCGCTGTTGAAATTTCCGTAAGCCTCGGTGTTGCAGACGCCATCGTCGACGTCGTGGAAACCGGCACCACCTTGAAGCAGGCAGGCCTTCGCATTATCGGCGACCCCCTGTTCCGCTCCAATGCAGCCCTCTACTGCAACCCCCAGAAGACCGATCTTGAGGAAGTGAACACCCTGATCCGCAGAATCCAGGGTAAGCTTGTGGCCCAGTCCTACATGATGATCGAATACGACTGCCCCGCCGACGTGCTGGACAAGGCCGTAGCCCTCACCCCGGGTCTGGACGCTCCCACCGTCGCTAAGCTCCACGGTCGCGACTGGTACTCCGTAAAGGCCATGGTGCCCCAGGAAGATGCCAACGCCATCATGGACAAGCTCTGGGACGCAGGCGCACGCAGCATTCTGCTCTTCGGTATCAAGTCCGCTAGAATTTAACAGCAATGAGGTCGCCTTACTCCGTAAGGCTTTGAGCTATGAGGTCGTGCCTTCGGCACTTTGAGCTATAACTTGGCGCTTCGCGCTTTTCCATAAGCGCCGTCGACGCACTATCAACCTCACACCTCAAAGCTTGCTTGCAAGCGACCTCATACCTCGTACCTATGGAAACACTCGCCTACTTAGCACGCCAGCCGATTCTTGACCGAGAAGGCAAGATATTCGCTTATGAGTTATTGTTCAGAGATTCTCCGGACAGTAACACGGCCGTTGTGGCCAGCGACTTGCTGGCCACCGCCCAGGTGTTGGAAAACGTACTCAACAGTATCGGCATCCAAAAGATCGTAGGAACCAACAAGGCTTTCGTCAACTGCAGTCGAAACATGCTTCTGAACAGCATGTTCAAGCTATTGAACCCGAAGTACTTCGTGTTAGAGGTCCTGGAAAGTGTAGATGTGGACAGTGATGTTGTCGAAGCGGTCCAAAAATATAGAGCCCAGGGTTTTGAAATCGCCCTGGACGACTTCATCTTCAATAGCCAGTTCATAGAACGCTTCGAGCCTCTTTTCCCCTACGTCAACTACGTTAAGATGGACGTTGTGGAGAACTCCATTGAAAACATGGAAAAGGCAGCAAAATTCTTCAAGGATAAAAACATCAGGCTGCTGGCAGAAAAAGTTGAAGATGAGGAAACCTACAAGCGCTGTGCCGCAGCCGGTTACGACTACTATCAGGGCTTCTACTTCGCACGTCCAGAACTGGTGACCGGAGAAAAGATAGACGCCACCGCCTCCGCTATCTGGCGCTTGCTCAAGTTACTCCGTGAGCGAATCAACCTGGATGATTTCTGCGAAATATTACGCCAGCATCCAGAGATTGCAGCCAACCTGCTGAACTTCGTGAACTCCGACAGCCAGACCCACAGCCATATCGACAATATCAAGGATGCTGTTGCATGGGTCGGCATGCGTCACATGCAGGAATGGCTAATGCTCATGCTTTACGCCCGTTCTGAAAACCACAGCGAAAAAAGAAAGTAGGGTCTTGGGCATGAACGTTGAACCTCAAAGTCTCGAAGCACTCATCACGGAGTTTGCGTCTCTACCTGGTATCGGGCACAAGACCGCCCGGCGTCTGGCATACCACATGCTGACCCGCGGCAAGGCGGATGTGGAGCGATTTGCCTCCAGCCTTATAAATGCATCCGAAAAGGTCCACCAGTGCCCCAAGTGCCACGCATTCACCGATCAGGAGCTCTGCTCCACATGCAGTACCCGAATCGGTGCCAAGGCGATCTGCGTTGTTGAAAAAAGTTCGGATATATTGCCCTTCGAACGTTCAGGCATATTCAAGGGCCTTTACTTTGTCCTTGGCGGAGTCATTTCGCCACTGGACGGAATCGGTCCGGAACACTTGCATATTCCTCAACTTATCAGCCGCATTAAGGAAGAAGGTATCGAGGAACTGGTTCTCGCCCTTGGCTCCAGTCCCGAAGCGGACAGCACCGCACTAATGATTGACCGCTTGCTGGCAAACACTAACGTAAAGCGAACCCGTCTCGCCCGCGGCATCCCCATGGGCAGCGATCTGGAATTCGTTGACGAAATAACTATGCTCCGCGCATTTGAAGGGAGAGTTAGCTTATGAGTTTCGACAGAAAGAAACCCCACCAGGCCCCCGTCAATGTGGGCGGCTACGACATTACCAGTGCCGAATTTGTCAAGGCAGCAGTAAGCCTTAAGGGCATGCCCGAAGAACGTCTCCCGCAAGTGGCATTCCTTGGACGCAGTAATGTGGGCAAATCTTCCCTGATGAATGCCCTCATGGGCCAAAAAGGGCTGGTAAAAGTCAGCTCTACCCCCGGAAAAACCCGCGAAATCAATTTTTTCCGGGTAAATGAAGAATTTTTTCTTGTAGATTTACCAGGTGTAGGCTTCGCCAAGGTAGGCAACGCCAAACGTGACCAGATGTCAGACTTTATTCGCGAATATGTGGAAAAGTGTCAAGACCTGCGCGGCCTTATCTACCTGGTGGACATACGCCACGGAGGCACCCCCATCGACGTTGAAACGGTGGAGAGCATCCGTGCAACAGGCTGTCCTGTGCTGGTCATTGCAAGCAAGCGCGACAAGGTGAACCAATCCGAGCTGTCCAAGAACCTCAAACTGATTCAACAGCGTCTCGGCCTGGATGAAAAACCTATCTGCGTAAGTTCGCTGAAAAAATTCGGCCTGGGAGAAGTCTGGGAAGAAATCCTGAACGCTATTGACGGACACAACAACGTAAACGATGGTATTGGCTAGCGAAAGGCAAAAGAAGAAACTGACGGTTGTGGGACGACTGTTCCACAGGTTTGGCCTGTTTATTCTAAACCGAACAATAGGCCAGCAGTTTGCACTTTTTTATCGTGCAATCGTTTCTGTCTTTTCAAGTAGCCGAAACTTCAAGGCAGACTCCAGAAACATCATCAACCAAGTATTCTTTACCGGTGTAGAAATATTCCCCATCCTTTTCGTGGTGGCCACCCTATTTGGAACCATCGTCATCATCGAAGTAATGACCATGATGGGAAAGATGGGTTTCTCCGACGTGGTGGGAAACGTCATGGTGGCCGTGATTATTCGTGAACTGGGCCCCATTCTTACAGCGTTCCTTATTGCCGGCCGCAGTGGAGCTTCCCTGACCACATACATCGGCAGCATGGTCATTGACTCCGAAGTGGATGCCCTTGCCACCATGGGCGTAGATCCAGTCCGTTATCTGGTAATGCCTGGCCTTATTGGCGGAACCATCGCCACCATGATCATGACCGTCATGTTTAGCGCCAGTGCCATTGGCGCAGGCTACCTGGTCATCAAGGCCATTATCGCCCTTTCTGGAAACGCCATCCATCTACAGCTCACCTGGAGCTACCTGTCCTCTGAAATTTTGAACGCCCTTTCCCTAACGGACTTCATCTACATCGCATTGAAGCCTCTTGTCTTTGGCTGCATCATTACGACAAACGCCTGCTACCAGGCACTGAACATCCCCCGCGACATCCGCCAGGTTCCCAAGGCAACAGGCAAATCCGTTATCAAGTCCTTCTTCTATGTTGTGTGCGCTGACGTGGTTCTTTCTGCATTCTATTTCGTAGACTATTTCAATGAAATTTCGAAGCTGATCTAATGCAACACGTAGCACTCCGCATAGAAAACTTGCACCTGACCTTTAAGGGTTTGGCAGGGACTTCCTTCTCGAAGCCCAGCCCCATTGCCTTTTTCCAAAAGGAAGACAGCCAGGAAAAGGAAATTATTTCTGGTGCCAATCTGATTCTGCAACGCGGAGAAACACTCTGCATAGGCGGCCCCTCCGGCCAGGGCAAGAGTGCACTCCTCCGCGTAATCGCAGGTCTTGCCCGCCCCAGCGAAGGGCGCATCTGCTATTTTGGCGAATACATTCCTCCCGAACGAAGGACCGCTCTGGAAATCGCCAAACGTCAGGTAGGGCTGGTTTTTCAGAACGGTGCACTGATTTCCAATCTCCGTGTTCGCGATAATATCGCCATGCCTCTGCGTTACCACAAGCTTGGAAGCGACAAGGAAATTGACGACAAGGTCAACATGGCAATGGACTTGATGCGCGTCAGAAACGAAGCTGACATGTATCCCCATCAGCTTTCCGTGGGTATGCAGAAGCGCGTGGCCATCGCCCGTTCCTGGGCTATGGACCCGAAACTCCTGTTGATGGACGAACCAACAGCCGGTCTGGACAACTATAACCGCCGCAATCTGCTGCCGCTGATCGATAACATGCGAATCCTGTTCAAGACCTCCATCATCATCATCACCCATGACCTTCTGATGGCCAAGGAATTGAACTGCAACCTCTGTTTCCTCCACAAAAAGACCTTGACAGAGCCCCATTCCTTTGATTACTGGCTCAACGCAGACAACGAAATTTCCCGAGAACTGTTCAGAGATTTGCAGTAATCCGTTCAGAGAAACACTTCGTCAAAATATTTTGCAAATACTTTGGGAATACTTGGTATTCCCTCTTTTTTATATGTATTTTAATTCCTGTAAGACAAATCAATTTTAACCCGCAGCAAGTCAAAGACTTCGCAGCACTCATTACAAACACAAAGTATTATGTTCCTTCCTTTACCCGACGATTTTCATGCACATCTCCGCCAGGGCGAACTGATGCCCGGCTACGTCCGCGATCTTGTCCAGCAGTTTGGACGCGCCATCATTATGCCAAACACAGTTCCGGCCATGACCTCTGCCGCTGCCATCAAGGAATACAGGCAGCAGATTCTGGACGCCGCCAAGGACGTGCGTCCCGACTTTGAACCCCTCATGACCTTCAAGCTGAATCCCAACTACACAGAACAGGATCTGAAGGACATGATGGCCGAGGGCGTTGTGGCCGGCAAGTATTACCCTGCAGGAGTCACCACCAATAGCGCCGATGGCATCAGCGATTTTGAAGCGGTTTTCCCCGTGGTTGCCATGATGGAAAAGCTAGGCCTCGTGCTCTGCGTCCACGGCGAAGAACCGGGTGAATTCTGCCTGGATCGCGAACCTGCTTTTATCAAACGCGTGGAAACTCTTGCAGCGAAATTCCCAAAGTTGAAGATTGTATTTGAACATCTTTCCAGCGCCAAGGCTGTGGAAGCAGTAAAGCGCCTGCCCGCCAACGTGGCTGCCACCTTTACGGTCCATCATCTGATGATGACCCTGGACGACGTCATTGGAGACGCCCTCAGGCCTCATCATTTCTGCAAGCCCCTGCCGAAGAGGCCTGAAGACCGTGCCGCCATCCGCGAGGCCGCCTTCAGCGGCAACCCGAAATTCTTCCTCGGCACGGACTCTGCCCCGCACCAGCAGGGCAAAAAGGAATGTCCCTGCGGGGCAGCGGGCGTGTACAGCGCACCCGTCGCCCTCCCGCTTCTGGTTCAGGAGTTCGAGAACGCAAACGCCCTGGACAAGCTTCCCAACTTTATCGCAGGCTTTGGCGCAGACTTCTACGGACTTCCCCGCACTACAAGGCAGATCGAAGTGGTGAAGGAAGACTGGACCGTTCCCGCCATCATTAACGGTGTGGTTCCTCTGGCAGCAGGCC
>JAZLHK010000040.1:0-37446 GCA_045616805.1 Fibrobacter sp. | reverse complement strand
GAGAAGTGCCAGGTTTTCCATGACGGTCTTGCGGACCAGCATGCTGTTTTCGCCGATACCGCCGGTAAAGACCAGGGCGTCGATGCGGGGAAGTGCCATGGCGATGCCGCCGATTTCACGAGCCAGCTTGTAGCAGAAGGTTTCAAGAGCGATCTGGGCGCCGACGTGGCCTTCGCTTGCAGCCTGGGTCAGGGTACGCATGTCGTTGCTTAAGCCGGAAAGACCCAGCAGGCCGGATTCCTTGTTCACCATCTTGTCCAGACGGTCGATGTCGTAGCCATACTTCTTGCTGATGTAGAAGAGGATTGCCGGGTCGATGGAGCCGGAGCGGGTGCCCATGATGAGGCCGTCCAGCGGGGTGAAGCCCATGGTGGTGTCGGCGCACTTGCCGTTGAGAATGGCGGAGCAGCTGGAACCGTTACCGAGATGTGCGGTAATGAGGCAGCAGTCTTCCGGTTTCTTGCCGAGGATTGCTGCAGCTTCGGCTGTCACGAAACGGTGGCTGGTGCCGTGGAAACCGTAACGGCGGATGGCGTCGGATTCGTAGAACTTGTAGGGGATGCCGTAGAGGAATGCCTTCCTCGGCATGGTCTGGTGGAAGGCGGTGTCAAATATGGCCACCTGCTTGTCCTTCAAGTTCGGGAAGAACTTCATGGCGCATTCCATACCGGTGGCGTGTGCAGGTTCGTGGAGCGGGGCGAACAGCACGATGCTACGGATGTAGTCGATCACTTCCTGGGTCACCTTTTCGCTCTTGATGTACTTACCGCCGTGCACCACGCGATGGCCGATGGCTTCGATGGTGTCGGTGAGCTTCTGTTCGTCCAGGAACTTTTTTACCTGGTCAACAGCTTCGGCGTGGGTGGGGCAGTCAAAGTTGAAGTCGATCTTGCCTTCCGGGCCCTTGGCCTTGGTGTGGCCGTTAACGCCGATGTTTTCCACGAGGCCGCTGGCAATGGATTCCTTAGTCTTTGTATCGATGACGGCGAACTTCACGGAGGAGCTGCCGCAGTTGAGAACGAGTACGCGCATTTTTACCTCTATTATTAAGAGTAGGAAGTAGACAGTAGGAAGTAGACAGGGAACTGGATACAGGAGGTTTTAGCCAGGAGTTTTCAGTTTTGAACTATTTCCCATTTTTTATTAACGGGTAAAACATAGGAAAATACTTTTTTTGTTGGCTGCATTTTTCTAGATTTGGGACTCGATGTTTAAGAAAATCCAAAAATTTGACGAAGGCGTATCGCTTTACTGGTATTGGAAGAATAGGCATTTTTCCGATAAGTCCAAAAGTTTCCTTCGTTCCTATGTCCGCCTTGGAGACGGATATGTCTGGATTATTTTTGCCATCGTTCTTTTTATCCATATTGGTTGGCGAGCCTTTATTCCGGTGGTGATGGAAGCTGCCATTGTGACTGGGATTACCCTGGGCCTTTATGAACTTATCAAGCTTTCGGTAAAGCGACCTCGCCCTTTTGTAGTGATTGACTCCATCAAGCCGGATGTGCCTCCCATGGATGAATATAGTTTCCCCAGCGGACACACCATGAACAACTTTGCGGTGGCCATGACCATGACTGCCGCCATGCCCTATTATGGTTGGGTCATGCTCCTGTTCCCCATGAGCTGGGGGCTCTTGCGCGTGTACTTTGGAGTGCACTGGTTTACCGACATTGTGTGCGGATTTCTGCTTGGCATCGTGTGCTTCGGCATCACCCACACTATTTGGCATTTCCTGTCGCCGGTGCTGGCTGGCCTGCTGCCCATGCTGACGTTTTAATGACGTGGGGCTTGCTTCGCGCTAGGCCGTCATTATTATTTTTTGTATCATGAACGAATATACTGGTGCGGCAGTTTTTTTCAAGTCCATTCAGCCGGATGAGCGAGTCTTTTTTTTGGTTCGTCACGGGGAGCGTGGACACATTCTTCCAAACGACCCCTACCATGGTGCACTCGTTGGCCTTACGGATCATGGCCGTGAGCAGGCCTTGAATCTGGGCCGCGTCATTGCCGCTGGCATGGAAATCCAAAGCGCCTCGTTCTTTAGTAGTCCTGTGGGCCGCTGTATGGAAACCGCGCAGTGCATTGCCAAGGGCATGGGGCTGCGCCTTCCCGACGAAAGTTTGCGTCATTCCAGCGAAAGTCGGAGTCATGCCGACGAATGCAAACGTCATTCCAGTGATGACCTGCGTCATTCCGGCGAAGGCCGGAATCTCCCTGAAGTAACACCTTGTCAGCCTCTTGCGGAATTTTTCGTTGAACATTACGATGCCTACATGGAAACCCATCGCACGGGTTTCTACCAGGGAATCTGCCGCTGGCTGGATGGCTCCGCTGCAGATCCAGATTACGTTGACCCTGCCTATTTTCCGCTGGCTCGCCGTTCCGAGGAAATGCTTCAGCTGATGCTTGAAAATGGTTCTGCACATGTCAACATCTTTGCTACTCATGATGCATGGATTGTGCCTTGTCTTGCCCATTTTTGCGGCCTAAAGTTTACGCCTCAGCAGTGGATGAATTTTCTTACAGGGATGGCCGTTGTGACGCGGGGCGAAGACGCCTGCGGTAAGCCGAAGGTGGACCGCATCGCTGCCGTAACGGGCCTAGAAAACGGCAACTTGGTTTTCGGGTAAATCCTTTTCAAAAAAAATATCGTAAATTCATGGTATGACTGTTTCCCGTAACGCATACCGTCGAATCTTTGTACTGGGTTCCGGATTTAGCAAATCCTTCATGCCGCAGATGCCAACGCTCAGCGACCTGAATGAACTTATCCCCTTTGGTATCCCAGAGGAGTTTCCTCATTTCCATGATTACTGCAAGCGCTTCCTGGATCTTTGCAATGGCCAGAGCGAATACCTGAGTATTGAAACCTTGGCGACGTCCATTCTTTCTGCCCGAATTTTCCCGGGGGAAAGGGAACGGCTGTATCATGCTTCCCTGCGGTTTGAACTTTTGCGGTTCATTGCCAGCGTCATTCGTCATGAGGAGGCGCTTGAACCCAAGGCTGCTGCGGTGTTGCGCAGGTTCCTGCTGTCCAGCGTCAATTGCCCCAGCGAGGGCAGCCGCGACACCCTTTTGCTTTCCTTCAATTACGACACCCTGATTGAATCCGCTATTGATGCGGACCCGGAACTGCGCGAAAAGGTTTCTGTGGATTACGGCGTGCGTATTGAACCGGCAGACCGTTCTGCCAAGCGAGATCCCCTGCTTCACACGGTGGACCTGATTAAACTTCACGGTTCCCTGAACTGGTTCCCGGTGAAGGGCGTTACGGACGAACTGGATCTGAAGAATGTGTGCCAGGTGGAGTCTAGGGACCGGAGTTTCCCCATTTACTGCGAGGATACGCCCATCTACATTCCCATGGCCCACGCCAAGGAAAGTTTTCTTAGGGGAAGCCTTTTCAATGTGCTGTGGAGCAAGGCAGATTACTATCTGAAGAATGCAGAGGAAATTTACTTTATCGGTTATGGTTTCCCGAAATCGGACATCAACAATCTGGAGTATCTGCTTTCACATAGAGACCGTTTCAAGAAGGTGGTCATCTTCGAAAGGGAGGGGCACCCGGACCTGATTCGCCTGCGAAATCTCCTGGGCGGGGAATTGGTGGAATCCTGCGATGCCAAGGATTTCCTGGCGTCATTTCCATTTTCGTAACGTTTTGTCCCTTCTGGATGGTATATCGGGGGTGCTGTGATTTATTCTTGCCCTCTGGAATGGACTTTGTATCTATACGAAGTTCCATTTTTTGGTTAATTTAGGGATATGACTTTGGTCAAACAGATAATCGCCTTGGCGGTTCTTTTCTGTGTAGGTGTTTTTGCAATGCCTGCGGCCAATGTCTTTTTTGATGTGGAACAGCCTGATGGTAGCGCCTTTAAGGTTCGTCAGATCGGTAACGAGAGTTATAGCTACAAGGTTACCGAGGATGGTTTCCCCATTGTCAGGGATGCACTGGGCTATTACAGTTATGTAGATGGCAAGGGCGAGAGCTCCGGTATCTACGTTCATGATGTTGCTAATCGCACGGAAAATGAAGTCGCCTTCTTGCAGACGCTAAATGTAGCTGCCGTTCGGACTCTCCTGGATTCCCGTCGTGAAGAAAGGACATACCAGAATTTTGCAGTTGACTCATCTTATCTGTCCACAGATTATTCAGTGGATCTCCCGGTAATTGCTGCGGCGGAACAGGCGAATGTTCCCATGCCCATGCCGACTATTGATAGAAATCTTAATTCCGGAGAGCGCCGCGCTCTCGTGATTCTGGTTCAGTTTCAGGATGTGAAATTTTCCATTGAAGATCCTGCATATTTTTTTGACCGCTATTTGAATGAAGATGGTTTCGACGACTATAACAATGGCGGAAGTGTCCGGGACTACTTTGCGGAAAATTCCCTGGGAAAGTTTGTTCCCAATTTTGATGTGGTTGGCCCTATAACGGTTAGCGGTCGAGCCTACAGGGACTATGGTCCAAGCTCAAAGTATGGAAGTGCTGGTGCCCGAGTAGCCTTGGCGGAGGCGTTGGACAGTCTGGTTGTTCAGGGCGTAATTGATTTTGCGCAGTATGACAACGATGGAGACCACTATCTGGATTTCGTGCACATGATCTATGCTGGTTACGGTTCCAATGATGGCGGGGCTGATTCTGCCATATGGCCTCACATGTGGTATATGTCCGGCCTAAATGGCATGCGCCATAAGGTTGCGTACAAGACCTATGTAGACAAGTACGCCTGTTCCCAGGAGTTGGACGGCCTGTATCATATCCGAAATCCTAAGGGGGACGCCCCTGTTGGGGTGGGAACGTTCATCCATGAATTCAGCCACCTGCTTGGCCTTGGCGACCACTACTCCGGTGATGCGGACTTGTATTCCCTGGGACGGTGGGATGTGATGGATGCTGGCGCCTATAACTGTGCGGCCAATTCAAATGGCCCCATCAGCTGTTCTCCGCCCTATTATTCGGCGTTTGAACGCATGAGTCTTGGCTGGATGTCTCCTGCAGATTTGGCAGAGGGTGATTCCGTTGTACTTCTCCCCCTGAAGACCAATAGAGCGTATCGAGTTCGCAACCCACAGAAGAGGGACGAATTCTTTTTGCTGGAATATCGCGATGGCAGGGGATGGGATAGCGCTCTTCCCAATCATGGAATGCTGATATGGCATATTGATTACGATGCCATTGCCTGGACTACGGCAAAAATCAATACGGTGGACAGGATGCATGTGGACATTGAGGAAGCGGACGGCGTAGGAAATGCAAACACCATGGCTGCCGATGTTTTCCCCGGAACCAGCCGTGCAAAGGTTCGCCAGTTTAACAAGTTCTATACCTGGGATGGAACGGATCTGGATGTTTCCCTCACGAACATCTACGAGGGATCGAATTTTGAGTATGTGTGGTTCACCGTCAATGGGGATGTGGTTTATCCTGAGGAGGACGAGCCGGAAAGCAGTTCCAGTGAAGAGGCGATAAGTAGCAGTAGTGAACCTACGGGCTGCAGTGGCATTGACTGCGATGAGACGGATGTGATTGTTGTGGACAGTTCTTCTGACGGATCCCTGCCTGGTGATGGAAATGTGGATGTGGGCTTGGATACCACGGGCGCAGTTGTGGTTGGCCCTACGGATGGTGGCTTTGTGAACGTGGTGTTGCCGGATGAAGACGGTTCGTCAGCGGGAGACTTGCCGGGAGATGACCTGCCCGTAGACAATGACACCAATGGCTATGGAAGTGCTGCTGACCGCTGGAACGATATTCTGGCCGATGGCTCCAAGTCCGAAATTCAGGGAATTCTTGGCGCTGGCGTCGTGAGAGGAATGCTGGATTTGGACGCACTACCTCCTGGCCGTTATGTAGTCCGCATCTTTTCCCTGAATGGAAATGTACTCCTTTCTGAGGAGGTGGATGGCCATTTTGACCGTTCCCATCTCCGTAGATTCGGCAGGAAACCCCTAGTACTGCAAATTCTTAAGGGAAATGAACCGATTTTCAGCGGGAAAATTCAATAAACTGCGTTTTTTTTAATTTTGTGGTGACACTTTGACCCTCCAAGAGTGTTACACGGGTATGAAAACGCAAGAAATCGCCGACAGGTTCACTTTTTCCAGGATTTATGAGACCTATGCTCCTATGGTTCTCCGTAGGTGCATGTCCCTGCTGAAGGATGAAGCGGAAGCCAGCGATATTATGCAGAACGTCTTTTTGCGGATTTATGCCAACCGTGAAACGTTGGATCTTTCTGCTCCTTCCAGCCTTCTGTGGAATACGGCAACCAGGCTCTGCCTGAACCGTATTCGCGACAAGGCCCGCCGTGGCCTGAATGTGGACTGTGGCGATATGCTGCTGCAGATTGCCGCTTCCGACGATGAGCAGGATGCCTATGAGGCCCGGGGAATTCTCGCAAGGATTTTCTCCAGGGAGCCGGAATCTACCCGCACTATGGCTGTTCTTCACTATGTCGATGGCATGACTCTGGAAGAAACGGCGGATGCAGTGGGCCTTTCCGTAAGTGGCGTGCGCAAGCGTTTGCGCGCTTTGCAGGAAAAGGTCAAGAATTTGGAGGTCAAATAATGAAGACGAATCTTAAAGTTTCCGACTTCAAGTTGGAAAGGTATTTGGCTGGTGATCTGCCTCAGGACGAGATGCAGGAACTTCGCTCTCGCGAAGAGACGGATGAGATTTTCCAGGCCCGCGTAAAGATGATGCGCGAAGAAAATGCGAAGATCCTGACAGACCATCCCTTTGAAGCCTTGTCTGAAAAGATGGCCGAACTGGATGAAGGTCGCATTACTGGTCGCAGAATGGCTGTGTCTACCATGATTCTCAAGGTAGCAGCGGCAGTGGTTCTCGCTGTAGGAATCTTTACCGCCGGCTATTTCATGAATGGCGAGAATGTGGTGAGTGGCAGTACCCGTGAGGCTGCTGATGGTCAGGATGTGGCTATGGTTACTGCGGAAGGAGAAACCCGCATCAAGGGCATGGAAGCCCGCATGGAAATCTGGAAGAAGAATGGCGCTACTGCGGCACAGCTGGAAAATCTGGGTTCCGCCTCTGAAGGTGATGAACTGCAGTTGCGCTATTCCGTTCCGGAAAAGTGCTATGGTCTTCTGTTCAGCATGGATGGCAATGGGGTCTTGACGGTTCATCTGGGAAACGGTTCTGGTTCCGTTGCGCTGGAGCCTGGAAAAATGACGACATTGCCCTTTGCCTATAAGCTGGACAATGCTCCCCATTTTGAAAAGTTCTTCCTGATGACATCCAAGAACACGTTTGCCCTGGATGGAGAAAACGTTGATGCTTCCCTGAAGCAGCCGGGCATAAGGGTTGTTGAATTTACTGTGACTAAAGTGAATAAGTAATGGCTGGGGGAGAAGATGAAAAATATTTTAGATAAGATGGTGGATAGTTTTTTGAAACTGGATGTGGGCAAGGGTCTTTTGGGTATGAGCGTGTTTTCCTTGCTTGCTCTGCTGGGACTTGTAATGACCTGCCATGCGTCTGCTGCTGTTCCGCAGTCTGCAACCATTGACCGTTATGTAATCGCCATCAGTGCCAATAATGGAGGAATGGGCCGTCCGGTGCTGCGCTATGCCGAAAGTGATGCAAAGTCCTTTGCTGGCGTGCTGAAGGATATGGGCGGTGTGGAGCAGAAGAATATCTTCCTGATCCGCGAGCCCAGTGTCAGTTTCCTGAACGCCCATCTGGATAATCTGGATAAGGTTCTTGCCCAAGGGAAGGGAAAAAGCGGTCGTGAAGAAGTGCTAGTCTACTACAGCGGACACGCTGATGAAAAGGGCCTTCATCTTGGTGAGGAAACTTACAGTTGGCAGGAATTTCGCAAGCGTGTGGACGCTCTCAATGCAGACGTAAAGATTGCTGTAATTGACGCCTGTGGTTCTGGCGCCATTACCCGCGCTAAGGGTGGTGTGGCTGTTCCCGCCTTTATGGTGGATAGAAGCAGCGACATGAAGGGCTATGCGTTTATTACTAGCAGCACTCAGGATGAAGCAAGCCAGGAAAGTGACAAACTGCGTGGCAGTTTCTTCACCCACTCTCTGGTCAGTGGTCTTCGTGGTGCGGGCGATATTAGTGGCGATGGAAAGGTGACTCTTTCTGAGGCCTATCAGTTCGCCTTCAATGAAACTTTGCAGAAGACGGAAACAACTATGGGCGGCGCCCAGCATCCGAGCCGTGATATGAATCTTACGGGAACCGGTGACGTGGTCATGACGGATTTGCGCAGTACCAGTGCAGTCCTTGACCTGGATGAAAATATTGAGGGTCGTCTTTACATTCGTGATGAAAATGGGGAACTTGTTGCTGAACTGAACAAGAAGTCTGGGCATCCCATGAGTCTCGGGCTTCCTGCTGGGCGGTATACGGTGAACTTGCAGCGCGGCGCTGACTATATGGGCGCTTCTATCGAAGTGGTGAAAGAACGTCATGAAAAGCTGACCAAGGCCAACTTCAAGGAAGTGACTGCAGAAAAGACGGTGGCTCGAGGCGAACTGAAGCGCGAAAGATCCTGTGCCAGTGGCGATACGGTTATGTGCTCCCTGGATTCTCTGGACCACAGTGCAAGTTTCCACACTACTTTCAATGCCGTTGATAAGGATACTCTTCCTCGCAAGGGTTTGCAGATGGGTGTATTTTCTTCCATTGCCCATGACTATATGATTGGTGCTCAGCTGAGTTTGATTGTGAATGCCGCCAAGAAGGAAATGCATGGTATTCAGGTTGCAGGCATTGTCAACGTTGAACGGGATCATATTGAAGGGGCGCAGATTTCGTCCATTGTGAACTACGCTGGAAGTTTTGACGGACTGCAACTGTCCTATGTTAATATTGCAAGGAAAAAGTCTAAGGGCGTTCAACTTTCCGGCATCAACTTGGCTCTGGATACACTTAGCGTTGTCCAGGTAGGTGCTTTCAATTATGCTGGATATACTCCTGTTCAGGTAGGTGCCATTAACGTGGCAAAATCAGCCAATGTACAGGTTTCCTCCATTAATGTGGGTTCTTCTGTGGAGAAGGTTATGGTAGGTGCCATCAACGTCTCGGGCCATAACAAATCTGTTGACGTGGGCGCCATTAATGTGGCTGGCTCTTCGACAGGACGACAGATAGGTGTCATCAACGTCTGTGGAAATTGCGAAAAGACTCCCATCGGTCTTATCAACATTGTGGGTAATGGCGTGTGGACGGCTTCGGGCATTTTCAACGAAATGGGAGGCACTGGTGTCAAGTTGGATCTGGGCACGGCCTACTTCTACACCAGCTTTGAAACTTCCCGCAACTTCGAGGATGGTCGTTTGTTCAAGAGTTATGATGATATCTGGGAAGGCGGTCTTGGCTTCGGAACCCACTTTGGCATGTATGGTCATCACTTTGCCCTGGAATACATGTTCCTGAACGTTGTCGATAAGTATGAGGGACGCTATGGCGACTTTGATGAGAATGACAAGCCCGCTTTCCATCACCGTATTCGTCTGGGTGCAACCTCCAAGTTGTTGCCTGGTGTTGGCTTGACCGGTGGCTTGTCCTTGAACCTCGCCTCCAGGGGATATGCAGCCGAGAATCCTCTAAAGCCCCTTGGCGAATATCATGATGATTTCGGTTCTGAAAGGCATGGTGCTAGAATCTGGCCTGGATTTTACACTGGATTGACACTTGGACGATTCTAGAACATTCCCCGCCAAAAAGTTTATATATTTCCTATGGTAATTTGGTGGGGATATGTTACAAGAGACTCTGATTGTTCGTCAAAATGAGGCCGAGGCTAATAGGACTGTTGCAAATGTCTTGCTGGCGACGCTTTGTATTTTTACAGTAATTCTGGTCTTGAATCTATGCAAGGTCTTTATTATTGATCAGGTAGTCATGTTGGTGGCTTATGGGATAAGTGCCCTACTTCTCTTAAGCCCTCAGGTGCTCAATCGCCTAGTTGATCCTTCTAATCCTAGACTCAAGTTCATATACATCATTCTCACCAACCTCTTTCTTTTTGTTCTAGAGTCGACGCTTTCCTTCCATGTAGTTGTGGTCTATGCCTATCCCATTGCCATTGCTAGCCTCTATTTCTCGAAGCGTGTGACGATGTTTGGCCTTGTCCTTACAACGATTGTTTCCATGGCTGGGCAGTTTTCCGGGTATTTCATGGACTGTGTCCCGGACCAGAATTTTTTGGTGATGAAGCGCCTGGTACTATTCAGCGTTCTTCCTAGAACTTTATGTCTTTGTAGTTTTGGTTATCTCATTTACTTTATCTCCAAGCGCACTACAAGGCTTCTGGACCATCAGATTAACGATACGACAAAGATTAAGGAATTGAACAAGGACATGGTTCTTGGCTTTGCAAATCTTGTGGAAAGCCGTGATGAAAGTACCGGAGGCCATGTAAAGCGTACCAGCCGATATGTAGAAATGCTTGCGCGAGAACTCAGGAAGCGCGGTGTCTATAGGGGCATTGTGAATGCAGAATTTATTAATAACCTGGCTAGTGCTGCACCTATGCACGATATTGGCAAGATGTCCATTCCCGATCATATTCTGCAGAAGCCAGGTAAGCTTACCGATGAAGAGTTCGCTGTCATGAAGACCCATGCGGAAAACGGAGGCAAGATTATCAAGCAGACCTTCTCTCACATTGGTGACGATAATTATCGCCAGATGGTTTATGAGGTTGCGCGGTATCATCATGAAAAATGGAATGGCAAGGGCTACCCCGAAGGACGTTCCAAGCAGGAGATTCCCCTGGCAGCCCGTATCATGGCCGTGGCTGATGTCTTTGATGCGATTTCTCAAAAACGCTGCTACCGTGAGGCTATTCCTCTGGAAGAATGTTTCGACATTATCGAGAAGGGTAGCGGTGTTGATTTTGAGCCCAAGCTTGTTGACGTTTTCCTGAGCATGAAGGAAAAGATCAAGGCCGCTATGGAAGCTTAGGTAGTGTCCAAAGTTCTGGCGTTTGCAGGCTCTCCACGTCATTCAGAAAAAATTGAAAAAACGCATAGGCAAAGTGACACTTTGTCGGTTTATTGGTGTTTCAGCTATTGGAATGGCATGGTGCAATTTTCTAATTTTGTTTGAAATTTGTGAGATCGGTGTTGAAGCTTAAATTGGCAAGAATAATTATGTTTCTGTTGGCATTGCCCTTGTGGGTTTTTGCCCAGGACACTGCCGACTCTCAGGCCAATTTGCCACGAACCATACTCTTTTATGGAATGGTCCAGGATTCGTCCTTTGCTCCCGGCGAAAAGTTGAATGTTGAAATTCTTGAGACGGGAGAGGCCTTGCAGACGGTGGTTGGAGAAAATTTCCAGGCAAGGCTTCCTGAAGATACTCTGTGGAATGTGTGCGTTACCAATTCCGATACCAGCGGCGCAGAAAAGGAAAAGTGCTATGAACTGGTTTATACGGGAAAAGATTCCGTGTTTAGCCATGTGCTTGGCGATGCTGGCCTGACAGATACTGCAGCCGTTCCAATGCAAGGTGATTCCGGCTCGGAGGCCGGAATGACGAAAGATGCAGCGGCTGGAATGACGAATGCCCCGGAGGCTGCGAACGATAACAAGAATGCTACAGCGACGAAGGGGCCAAATGCTACCGGGAATGGTGCCGAAGCTCCGGAGTCATCGGCGTCTAATGACGATGTGGACGTAGATGCGCTTTTGGCTTCTGGTGGCAACTCCAAGGTGACGGAAATGAAGAAGGTGGTGGTGCAGTTGCGTCGCCGTCCTAAACGTAAACCCGGCGAATCTGTGGTGAGTGCGAAATCCATCAAGCGCATGCCTGGCCTTGGAGAAGCGGATGTGATCCGCAGTATCCAGCAGTTGCCTGGCGTTGTAGCTAGTTCCGATTTCAGTACCAAGATTTATGTTCGTGGCGGCGCCGCTGACCAGAATCTCTTCCTGTACGATAATGCGGTGGTTTATTCTCCCACGCATTTCTTTGGATTGTTCAGTACCTTCCTGGTGGAAACCATCGATGGCGTCCAGTTCTACAAGAGCGGATTCCCGGCCCAGTACGGCAACCGCCTCAGTTCGGTACTGAGCATGGATGGTCGTGCCGGCGGTCAGGATACGGTGCAGGAATGGTTCAGCAAGAGCAGTATCAAGATCAGTACCTTTGCGGCCCAACTCCATACAGAAGGTCATAAGGGCAACCTCCGCTGGGTTGTTGCCGGCCGAACAACTTACATCGGGTACATTCTGGACCTGTGTAATGCCATTGGCCTTCTGGATCTGGATATTGATTATGAATTCACGGACTTGCAGGGCGCCTTCATCTACGAGTTCGATCAAGATACTCGCTTAAAGGTCAGTTTCTATACTGGTAAGGATGTGCTGGCCTTTGACCCCCTCTATGTGGATTGGGGAAATCAGGTGGTTCCTATCAATTTCTACCATCGCTTTGGAGATTGGGATTATAACGCCACGTTTGCGTTCAGCCGCTTTTACCAGACTATGGAATTGACGGACATGATCAACATTGGTCAGGACATTTATACCTGGGCCGGTAAGCAGTGGCTGAATTTCCGCGGTATTGGCAACCATACTTTGACAGTGGGCTATGAACTGGAATATGACTGGGATAAGTTCTATGAATACATTTCCAGCATGAAGGTGGAAGACGTCCAGAAACCCTTGCATCATGTACTTTACGGGCAGGATGCCTGGAGACTGTCTGATGACTGGCTGTTCACCTATGGCCTTCGCCTGAACTACCAGGATCTGGCGGAACATTTTGGTGTGGAACCTCGTACGTCCCTGGTATGGTCCATTGATGACCGCAAGACCATGGAATTCTATGCCGGTCACTATCTGCAGTACATGAACTCCATTATGTTTGGTGATGGCGAATCCTTGAACGAGTTCTATTACCCGTCGGTGACTACATCCAAGGGCAAGCATCTGGAGCCTGCGCGTTCCAACCTCTTTGCGGTGGAGTACAAGCAGGCCCAGATTGCAGATGAGTTTGACTTGACGGCCGGAGTCTATTACAAGACCCAGAATAATCTGAATACGTTTATGATGCGCCAGGACTCCACAGACGAAACGGCATCTAGCGATTTCCTGCTGGCAGATAATTTTGGAACGGCGGAAGGCTACTCCCTTGGTTACGAACTTTCCCTTCGCCGCGAGAAGGGTGCCGTCTTTGGCGGCATTAACTGGAGCCAGAGTCTGAGTGTGTTGAAGAGTAACGATGGCACCAAGGCTTATTTCCCCAGCTGGCATCAGCCCTATGCTCTTAAGGCAGATGCAGGCATCAACTGGAGAGGCGAAGATGGCATTTGGCAATATGGTCCCAAGAAGAAGGATCGCTACTTTAGATCCTCTATTGTGGTGAAGTATTCTGCAGGCATGCCCATCAGTGAATATCTGGGATATTTCTACGAGCAGAGAATGGAAAACCAGACTTATGCAGAGCATATTCAGGTGATTCCGGGTTCCCGTAATGCAGGCCGTCAGTCCAACTACTTCCGTATCGACGTGAAGGCTGTTGACATTGGAAGGGAAAACAAGTGGAACTTTAGCTGGACCATTATCAACCTGACTGATCATGACAACATGTTCTATTCCTACTACGACACGACCAAGAACCCGCCTAAGTATGAGACTATTTCGCAGTTCCCCTTTTTGCCGATTATGCTGAACTATGAGTATTACTTTTAGAAAGTTGATCAAACTCATAATGATACTTCTTGCGGGGAGGAGGCCCAGCTCGGAGTTGCGAAGGCCGCAGGGCCTCTCTCTTCCACAAAGTGGACAATTCTCACTAAGGGCTAAAGCCCAAGTGTTCATTAGCCTGCACCCCTCCTCCATCTTGGCCGACGCGCAAGCAGGACGAGAACATTACGGCAGAGATAAACACTCTTTTGTGTCAAGATGTGTACTGCTTTTATTTTTAACGGTTATGACTTCTTGTGATTTTCAGGGGCCGTGGAGTTACTATCCGGAGGAGACGGAGGTTTATCAAGGTATCTATACCTATGGTCATATTGTTGCGGGGGAGTCTCCCTATGTGTGCTTTTCTAAGGTTTATGGGCTGAAGGAAAATGCCGCTGAAAATTTTGCTTTTTATGATAGCGCCTATGTGACGGTGACAGGCAAGTTCTGGGCTCCCGATTCCCTGGCGGATATTTTTGCCTGGGATTCTGTGGCCCATTTGCATCCAGTTGGCGATGAAAATGTTCCCATTGATAGCGAGTATGAATCGACTTTCGTGACGAATCAAAATTGTTTCTCTATTGGAGGCGCTCACGGTGTCCCTGGCGAAGCATACACTCTGCGCGCTGTATTCAAGTGGGATAGCGCTGGCCACACGGTCACTACCGAAATGAAGGCTGTTGCTAAAATCCCGACCAAGTTGCATGCGACGGCCATTATCCCTCCCAGCAAGAAGCATAATAGCAAGCCTGTTCCTAACAATTACGAACCGAAGACATTCCAGTTCCTGGGTTTCCCATTTGATATTCTGACTTACAAGATTCCTATGGAATATGATGAGTCTGTCCGCGGAATTTTGGTGACCATCAAGTATGACAATGAGAATGGTGGTGAATCCATGAATACCACCATGAATAACATGCTGTCAGCTTTTGTGGAACCGGACTCTATGGGATATACAGGCTTTACGACCAAGAAACCCGAAGAATCTGTAGCACGGGGCGGTTTTACAACCCGCATGATGTTTGCTGGCCATAATACTCTGGATACCATGGAATATCCGGGGATGACGCTTCCCATTGGGGTATCGGTCATCCGCTTCTACGCAACAGATCAGGCTTACGCCGATTACGATAATACGGTCCTGGAAGCTATTGATGATTCCCGTGTTGTGCCCAGGTCCAATGTGGAGAACGGCATGGGTGTCTTTAGCGGCATGCTTAAGGATTCCGTCATCCTCAATGTGGAAACGGAAAAGTTTATCACTTATGATTACGCTCGTGTGGCCGATTGTGAAATGGCTAACGAGGA
This sequence comes from Fibrobacter sp., assembly GCA_045616805.1. Classification (GTDB taxonomy): domain Bacteria; phylum Fibrobacterota; class Fibrobacteria; order Fibrobacterales; family Fibrobacteraceae; genus Fibrobacter. Next base: position 22,461 of record JAZLHK010000040.1, on the reverse strand, counting down.
TTTTGACCAGAAGGCGTGGGATACAAAATTCTGCAGACTTTTCCAGGAAGCATACTGCATTGATACAACCTACGGTATTGAAGGTGGTGGTCCCTATTTCGAATTGAATATGAAGAAGACATGCTATCCTCAACTGGTGAAGTTTGCCATGACCAGGGATACAACGGGTTGGAGCGTGTGCCTGCCAGATACGGTCACTGAAAAGGAAAAGTCTGATGCCTATGGCGATGGCTTAAAACGCTACTGCGTGCTTAGTAATTTCAAGTCCAATGGCATTGCCGATTGTTCTGAAATGTATGAACAGTGCCAGGTTTCCGAAAAAAAGACAAATTGTATGGAATATGAATGGCAATGGTGTGATGACCGAGATTGGAACCTGAATGAATATCCCCAGTGCGGTACTGCCTTTGTAAGTCGCTATCGTATCGAAAAGATGAATTCCAGTATCTTGAAACGGGTAGTGGATAAATGGTGCCAGAAGAATCCTAAAGATTCTCAGTGTGGATATTTACATTGATGGTGATAGAAACTGTATGTCATGGTGTTAAAAAAATGAAAAGTGATTTTTTGAGAAAGAAAAATGAATCGCATATTCCTGGACGTAGCAAAGCGAAGTTGAGGAATCTTGCAGGTGATGAGGGCAGAATGATAAAGAGACTGTTTGTATGCGTGGTATTCTTCTGCGCAGTTTCCGCCTTTGCCGATGTGGCTTCGGATATTCGGGATTTGCAACTGCAAAAGGACGCTCTTAACAGCGATATTGCGAAACTGAATACGCAGATCGCCGCTACGGATTCCATGCTGAAGGCAGATGACAAACGTTATTCGACTTTACAGGAACGTTACAAGGCCGATACGGAACGCTGTCGCCAGGAAATTGATTCTCTGAACATCAAGATAAAGGCGGTGGCAGCACAACTGAACGATGAACGCAACAAGCAGGCCCGCGCCAAGAACCGTACGGAAAATGTGAAGGCCAAACGAAAGGCCCTAAGCGCAGCCCTGGTGACTGTTGCCAAACAGCTGGAACATCAGATTGCCCAGACTTTGCCGTGGGACCAGGAAACTCGTCTGGACCGCGCCAAGTCTCTTACCCGCGATATTGAAAGTGGCAATGCTAGTGAAGAAGAAGCATTTTCCCGACTGAAGTCTCTCATTGCCGAGGAAACCAAGTTCGGTGATGAAGTGGCCATTATCAATTCTCCGCTGACTCGCAAGAATGGTGAACTGATCAACGCCCAGATTCTTCGCATCGGAAACCAGTGGATGGTTTACAGTGATGAAAACGGTACGGTTTATGGCGCCCTGATTCGCAAATGTGCTGCTGGGGATGTCACTGGTAAATCCGCAGACAAGAACTGCGCCGCTGTTGAGTACGAATGGAACGAAGATTTGAACCTGGCGGAACGTGAAGCTGTCCGCTTTGCCCTGGATGTAAAGCAGGCCAAGAAGCCGCCCCAGATGGTGACATTGCCTGTGAGCCTTTCTGTGGTAAGGGAGGGGAAGTAGATGATTGATAATGGAAAATTGATAATTGACAATTGCTTGAAATTAGAGTCAAGGTGTCGTTCTGATCGAAGTGCGAAGCACGGAGTCGAAGAATCTAGACTTGCTTTTTTTGTACTTCTAGTAGTTATTCTTTTGGCACCTAGCGCTTTTGCATGGCCTTGGTCCAGCGATAAGAAGGCTTCGGCAGCGGATAGTGCCATGATTCGGGATTCCTTGCAGCGTGAGGAACTGAAGAACTTGCAGCGTGAAGTGGATGCTCTTTCCCGCATTCGCCTGCAGAAGGCCGATTCCCTTGAAAAACTGGAAGCGGAACATTGGCGTAAGCGCTATATGGAAACTCAGCTGACGGAAGAGCATCAGGGCGTTTCCCGAGAATTGGATGGACGCTATTCCAAACTTTCTACGGATTTGGGCCGTGTGAATGAGGAAGTCATGGCCAGCAAGGATTTGACGGCCGATGCAGAGGAAAAGGCTAAGTCCGATGAATCTGCCTACGAGGCCTTGAATACCCAGGTGAAATTGTCTGTGGACAAGGCCGTGGGTGAAATTACCGGTGACTATCCTGTGGGAATGAATGATCGCCTGGTTGCCCTGAAGAAGGCCCAGGCTGAAGCGGATAAGGACAATGCGAATACCCTTGCTGCGGCCCGCGCCTACCTGGAGGATTTGCTCCAGAGGCATCGCCTGACCTATACGCAATCTGTTGGGTCTGCGGTTTCCCAGGTGGGAACTCGTCCTGACGTAAACGTAAACCGTTTGCGCCTAGGAACGGTTTTCCTTGGCGAAGTGGCGACGGATGGTTCTGCAGACGGCTTGGGAGACGTTCAGGCCTTGCTGCGTTCCGGAGCCCTGCAGGGCAAAATCTTCGAGTGGAACGCAACGCTTCCAGCGGAAATGGCTGTTGCCATTCGCAAGGCCGTTACGGACTCTCGCGGGAACGATGTCGTGACGATTCCTCTGGACGTTCTCCAGAATAAGGCTGTAAAGAATTCCATTACCGATACTAAGGAACTTACTTGGCAAGAGGAACTGCAGTCTTTCTTCAAGAAGGGTGGCATCGTGATGTACCCCCTGATGCTGGTGGCCATCTTTGCGCTGCTTCTTTGCCTGGAAAGATTCCTGGTGCTGACTTACCGCGGACGGATAGGCAAGGGATTCCTGAAGAAGATCTTTGCCATGGTTGACGAGAAGCGCTATGACGATGCTGCCAATTACTGTCTCAAGCGCGAAAGCAGTCTTTCCATGGTCCTGTTTGCTGTGCTGAACAAGGCGCGCGATGGTCGCGATTTTGCTGAAAAGTCCTTGCAGGAAGCCCTGCTTCGTGAGCAGCCCAAGTTGGAACGTCGAATGGGGCTTTTGGCCGCCATGGGTTCCATTGCGCCGCTCCTTGGCCTGCTTGGTACGGTGACGGGTATTATCACGTTGTTCAATGTGATTACAGAAGTGGGAACCAATGACGCCCGCGTTTTGGCTGGCGGTATTTCCGAAGCCCTCGTGACAACAGAAACAGGCCTGATCATTGCAATTCCCGTGATGATTCTTCATGGTCTTTTAAGTGAAAAGATCGAGAAGGTGACCAGCGAACTTTACGTACAGAGCACAAGCCTTTTGAACAAGATTTTCCCGAAGAAAAACGGATCTGGCATTGAATAATAACTGGTACATATTCATAGAAGCCCTCCAGAACACCTACGATGCAGGCGGTGTAGTAATGCTGCCTATTCTTCTTTGTGGTTCCATTGGCTTCTACTACCTTTACTCAGCCTGGATTCGCATTGGTCGAGATTACTTCCGTAAGGATTCCTATCGTCTCATGGAAGAAATTCAGAATGACCTGTCGGAACCTGACGAAGCCGCTATAGCTAAAGCCATGAAACGCCTTCGCAAGCGTCGCGGCATTGTTGCCCGTGAACTTGCCCGTGCACTGGAAGTGGCCACAAGGACTCCTGCAGAATATAATGACTATATGCAGGTCCGCATGATTCGAACCTTACGCTATATGCAGCAGGGAAATCATATTGTTTCTGTCATGGCAGCTGCAGCGCCGCTCCTTGGTCTTCTTGGTACGGTGACGGGTATGGTTTCTACTTTCGAAGTTATTACTTTGTATGGAAATCAAAATCCAGTGCTGATGGCGGACGGTATTTCTGAAGCGTTGATCTCCACTCAGAGTGGATTGCTGGTAGCATTTCCTCTGACACTTTTGAAACAACGTCTAGATGAACGCATTGAAATTTTGATGGAGCGGCTCCAGCTGGGCGCAACGATTATTGAGAATTTGACTTTGTCAAAAGAGAGTTAGGTGTAACTATGGATTTTAACTTACCTCGCAGAAAGCAAAAGGATATGGGCATCGATATGGGCCCCCTGATGGACATCGTGTTCATCTTGCTGATTTTCTTTGTGGTGACTTCTAGTTTTACCCGTGAGACCGGTGTGGATGTAACGAAACCACAGGCTCAGAGCGCCTCCCAACTGGAAAAGGAAAATATTCTGATTGCCATTACCCGCGAAGGGACGATTCATATTAATGAACGCCAGGTGGACTTGGCCAGCCTTCAGGATATTCTGAAGCAGACTTTAGCGAAGGCCCCTGACCGTGAAGCAGTTGTGATTGCGGATAAGGGTGCAGAAACAGGTGTGTTGGTGCAGGTGATTGATGCCTGCAATATGAGTGGGGTGAAAAAGGTTTCCATCGCTGCCCAGGCGGATTAGTATTGATTGGTGATTGAAAATGGATAATTCATAACTGATGATTAATGATGGGCTTGTCATTCTGAGCGAAGCGAAGAATCTAGAGGCTTGAAATAATTATGAGATTTGAATAGTGAGATGGTGATTGATAATTGATGATTAAAAAACTTATAAAACGTTTTTCTGTCCTGATTGTTGCGATACTCAGCAGCCTCCTGCTGGTGTTTTCCGTGACGGTGGCGAACCTGTTCATTTCAGGAAAAATGAATCAGCAGAAAAAATATGTGAAGACTGAGGTGGCGGTCAAGAAACCTGAAGAAATTCAGAAAAAGCAGGAACAGAAGAAACCGGCTAGGAAGCCGAACCGCCAGAAGTCAACTTCTCGCGCCCCCAAGGCTGGTCCCCGTATGGCCATGAATCTGGGAACTGCAAGTGCAGGCGGTGGCGCCGCCATTAACGAGGCCCTGGTAGCAGATTTTCGTGGGGGGGCGCTTTCTAACGAATCCGGTGACGTGGATAAAAAGCCCAATTCTCGTTCCATGCCGAATTTTCAGGTGCCGCCACAGATTCGCGACAGTGAAATAGACGCCTCGTTGCGCTTGAGTTTTTGCGTTGATGCCAGCGGACGCGTTTACGACATTCGTGTGATTGAAGAATCTCCTGCCGGTTCTGGCCTTGCCCAGGCGGGTAAGGAGGCTCTTGGACGCATGACATTTGAACCTGCAGAAAAGGATGGCAAGTCGGTGCCCTTCTGCGGAATGGAGCAACCGTTCGAGGTAAAGTTCCATGACTAACTTAGCGAAAAGTTTAAAGTTTAAAGGTAAAAGAATTCCGGGTATGAAAACTGTCATTCCGGGCTTGTCCCGGAATCTCCTTGCAGTTTTCCTATTTCTTGCAGTTCCGGCATTTGCCGCCCAGTCTGCGGCTGAACTTGTGGACCGCGCAAACGTCCTGTATCGCGATGGACGTTTCAAGCAGGCTATAACGCTATACCGTAAGGCTGCGGACCGTGGAGCCGATCCTACGGCGGTCAGTTTCAATATCGCCAATTCCTACTACCAGCTGGAAAAGTTTCCCGAGGCAGCAGCCAATTACCGAAAGGCAGTGGATTACTCAAATGGAAATTTCTCACCTGCCCTCTTCAATATGGCATCTGTTTACTTCAGGTTGAAGCAGTACCCGGAATGTGTGGCTGCCTATCATCGTGCGCTGAAACTTGAACCTGATAACATTAGCGGCTGGTTGTATCTTGGTGAGGCCTATAGCAAGACCGGTGATAAGATTGGCGCACTTAAATCTGTGGAAAAGGCTTATTTGCTGGATAAGAATGACGTAAGCATAGTGTACCAGCTTTCTGAAGCGAATATCGCTGTAGATGATTTTGACCGCGCCATTGCCGTGGTGCGTGAAGGCTATGCGGCGAATCCGGAGGAAATAGATTTTCTTGTTTATCTGGGTGACGTCTATCGCCTGCAAAAGGATTATGAGCAGAGCGCTGGTGCCTATCGAGAGGCCCTTGGAATTCGTCCTGACGATGTGGCAACTATGTACAAACTGGCGGATGTACTTGTTGAAGACAGTAAGCAGTTTGTGGCCATGGATATCCTGAACAGCATTCTGCAAATCAAGCCCGATTTTACGGATGCTGCAATTTTCCTTGGGAACCTTGCCTATGACGCCAAGTTCCTGGAACGTGCGGAAAGTGCATATGAACTGGCCGCTAGGAACGGAAATGCAGAGGCTATTTTCGGTTTCAAGAATATGGCGTATGACGCCCGTGCCATGAAACGAAATGATGAGGCTTTGCGTATTCTGAAACTGGCTCAGAAATACTATCCCAATGATGCCACATTGCAAGCCGATGTCCTGGATATTGAAAATTCGGACTAGTCACAATCCAGCGTGCTTATGTATATTTAGGCTATGCTTTTCAAGGCTAAGTCCATATTGCGTTTAGGCGCTGCCGCTATTTTAGGCGTAGCGGTTTTTGTGCAGTCGGCGGAGCCTGTACCTAGCATTGATTCTGAACTGGGTGAACCCTATTTGGTGTATCCCATTGAATCCGGTGAATTTCATGCGACGCTTGTGGAGTATCCGTTTGGCAGTTCTCCCCGTCGCGTTGCTGATGCTATTGATTCTGTTGCTGGCACTGCTGATTCTGGCTCCATGGAAACAGTTGCAAAAAACGTTCCCCAGGGAATCCTTCTGTACCTTCATGGTTACGATGATTATTTCTTCCAGACGGAAATGGCAGAAAAGGCGGATTCTGCAGGACTTGCTTTCTTCGCCATTGACTTGCATCATTATGGCCGCTCCATCCGTCCGGAAGATTCCCACAGTGACATGCTGGACATCCAGGAATTCTATGGCGAGCTGGATTCTGCCGTTGCCATGGGCAAGCGAATCACACAGGAAAAGTTTGGCGAAGCCGCCGGCGACCTGCCTTTCTCTGTGATGGGACATTCTCAGGGGGGCTTGATCATGAGCCTTTATACCAATGACCGCCCTGATGCAGGTTTTGCCGCAGTGGTTTTGAACAGCCCCTTCCTGGACATGAACTTTGGCTGGTTCATGAAATACATTGTGATGCCCATTGCCGATTTTATCGGGACGATTTTCCCAAATGCCAACATAGGCCATCTGGGGAACTTTAACTACGCCAATTCTGTTCACAGGGATGCAAGAGGCGAGTGGGTTTACAACAAGTCCATCAAGGGGTACGATACTCCGGATCAGCATTTTGGATGGCTCCATGCTATTCGTCAGGGGCACAAGCGAATTCATGCCGGCTTGAATGTGAAGTATCCAATGCTTGTCATGTACAGCAATTGCAGTGTTGACGAGAAGGAATGGCATGATGACTATATGCGCTGCGACGGTGTTCTTGATGTAGATGACATTACAAAGTATGCGCCGGGCCTTGGCCCCAATGTGAAAACATTGGTCGTTCAGGATGGTATGCACGATTTGTTCCTTTCCCGAAAGGATGTTCGTGACAATGCCTACAAGGCTGCATTTGATTTTATTGGAAGAAATTTAAAGAAATAAATTGGAGATAATATGTCTAAGCTGATGCGTTCTATTTCTGGTATCCGCGGTATCGTTGGCGATACCCTCACTCCTCAGGTTTTGCAGAGTCATGTGCGTGCATTTCTTGAAATCACTAAGGCAAAGAAGGTGGTCATTGGCCGCGATAGCCGCCCCACTGGCGACGCCATCGTTCAGTATGTGGCTGGCATTTGCCGCCTTTCTGGCGTTGATGTTGTAGATGTTGGCCTTTCTACCACGCCTTCTGTAGAAATCCTCACCACGGAAAACAAGGCTGACGCTGGCATTATCATTACCGCTAGCCACAACCCGCTGGAATGGAATGCTCTGAAGTTCCTGAACAACAAGGGTCTCTTCCTGGGTCCCGATGACGTGAAGAAACTTTTTGAATTGGCTGATGCTAACCAGTTCAGCTATCCAGACTACCGCACCATGGGTAAGTACGAAGTGGCTCCCGATGCCGATGGCGTTCATATCGATGGCACTCTCAAGATTCCGTTTGTTGACGTAGAAGCCATTAAGGCTAAGAAGTTCAAGGTTGCCGTTGACGCAGTGAATGGCGCCGGCTCCTACATTGTGCCCCGCCTGCTGGAACAGCTGGGTTGCGAAGTGGTTCGCATCCACTGCGAACCGGACGGTACATTCCCCCGCGGTGCAGAACCTCTGCCAGAAAACTTGGGTGACCTCCGCGAAGCTGTAAAGGCTAACGGTTGCGCTGTTGGTTTCGCTGTGGATCCCGATGCTGACCGTTGCGCCCTTGTGGATGGACTTGGCCGTAGCATTGGCGAAGAATATACGCTTGCCATTGCGACTGAAGAAGTACTTTCCCAGAAGAAGGGATCCGTTTGCGTCAACCTTTCCACTAGCCGCATGAATGAAGATGTGGCTGCCAAGTACGGTTGCGAGTTCAGCCGCGCCAAGGTGGGCGAAATTAATGTAAGCCTCCAGATGATTGAAAACGGTTGCGTTATCGGTGGCGAAGGTAACGGTGGCGTAATCCTGCCTGCTCTTCACTATGGCCGCGATTCCCTGGTAGCTGCGGCTCTCGTTCTTAGCTGGATGGCTCACCACGATGGTGGCCCCGAAAAGTTCGTTGCTGAAAATCCGGCTTACGTCATGCCCAAGAAGAAGTTTGAACTGGGCGACAAGAAGGTGGCAGACATTCTTCCCAAGGTGAAGGAAGTTTTCTCTGGCTGGAAGATGGACGAACGTGACGGCCTGTGGCTTGGTTCCGAAAAGTCCTGGGTCCATGTTCGCGCAAGCAACACCGAACCTGTGATCCGCGTGATTGCAGAAGCTCCTACTGCTGATGAAGCTGAGGAACTTTGCGCTAAGGTGGAAAAGCTTATCTAACCGTCGCAATAGTTCGTCGCTCGCCCCTTCACGTACGACAAGTACGCTACAGGGGCTCGGCTCCTGCTCTTGCTAGGTTATCTAAGCTTTTCATGAAAGTTTGTCAAACCATTTTTGCTCATGGCAAACCGTCGCGATGCGGCGTTGCTCGCCCTTGCCTCGCCGTAGGAAACTACGGCTTCGGGGTTCGCGCTTTGTCTTGCTTGGTTATCCAAGCTTTTCTGTTTAATCTGAATGGCTCTAAAGAGCCTGTTCAGAAGAAGGACTATAGGCTGATGCCTGTGTCGCGTTCGGTGATGGTTTCGCAGGCTGCCTTGAAGGTTTCTGGAGTCGCAACGATAGTCACCGATTCCTTGGCGCGGGTAATGCCCGTGTAGAGAATCTGTCTATTCAGTAATGGATGACCTATTCGTGAAGGCAACAACATCAGCACATGATTATATTCAGAACCTTGGGATTTATGAATTGTCATGGCAAATGCGGAATCTAGGGTGTTTCTTGCAAATTGGTAGGCTGGGAAAAACTGGAACTCGTCGTTTTTCTTGAACATGATGAATTCCTCACCATTTTTCCCTTCGCAGTAGATGCCTATGTCCCCATTGTACAACTTGTATCCTTTTTGATTTTGATTCAGCATGACTATTTTGCAAATGCGGTCTGAGGGGCTCCTTTGAGAAATGAGATTTTCAATAATGGTGTTGATGTTATTCACCCCTGTGACGCCCGTTTTTTCTGCAGCCAAAATTTTGGATTCTATGGATAGATTCCATATTTTTTCTCTCAGTTCTCTTTGATTCGGATTATAAGGATCAAGTTGCGGGGTTAATTCCGTAAACACGTGGAGATATTTCTCAAACCATTTTTCCAAAAAGGACTTGAAACTGGTTGCTGGAGAGTCCGATGTGTTTTCTAATAACTGTACTTCCTTTTGCGGATCCCAATTGCTGATGGGAAGGAATTTGACATTGTCATTTTCGTTTAATTGTGCAAAACGCCCAATTTCAGATTTACTGTTGAATCTTCTCGAAACAGTCAGTTTGACTGTAGAATCGTCTTTGGTTTCCAGAAGATTTCCTAGTACGGCTCCCGCATCGATGGAAGGTAACTGATTTGGGTCGCCAAGAAGGAATATTCTGGCGTCGGCAGGAATTGCCTGTAGCAATGACGCAAAAAGAGGCAAGTCAATCATGCTGGATTCGTCAATGACAAATACGGAATTCCTTGGGAAAGGATTGTCCTTGGAATGGACGAACTTGTTCTCGCTAGCGTTATAACCAAGAAGTCTGTGAATGGTGAAAGATTCTGAATTGGCGATCTTTTCATAAACCTGAAGATTGCCTTCAAATTCATCGGCCGTAATCAGATTTAGTGAATTCTGGATACTTTCTTTCATGCGGTCTGCGGCCTTTCCGCTGGGTGCCGCAAGATAAAGAGGCGCAAGAAGATAGTCCCTATTGTTGAGATACAGTTCTCGTAAAAGGAAGAATATGACGGTTGTTTTTCCCGTTCCTGGGCCACCTGTGATAATTAAGTTTTCTTCTCTACCTCGAATAATTGCCTGAGCCTGTTCTTTTTCCAGAACAATCCCGTTTCCGTTCCTGTCGCGGGTGAATGCAGAAATGCCGTCAATCAAACCCTTGACATCGGTTTCGCAGAAGGGCTTGTTCACCAGAAGTTCCTTAACCTTTCGTTCTACAATCAGTTTTGAGAAGAAATACTTTGATGGATACAGATATCCTTCAAAAAGACAGAACGGTTTTTTGAAGAAAGAGTCTTCCTGTGGTTTTGTTTCAACAATACTTGAAAAATTTCCATTTTTAAGAGATTGAACTCCGTCTAAAATGGAGGTGAAAAAAGATTCCTCGTATGCAATGTTGAGATGCAATAATTTCTGTATCAAGGTTTTCTTTAAAAGGTCTATTTGGATTGGTATGCGAGTGTCCCCGTCGTTCTGCTTTGCGAGAAGAAGGGTGAATAGGCAAATACCATTGACATCGATGTTTTTTTCAAATGCAGTCAAGGCTGTCAGTAAGCGATGCTGCAGAGGTGTGATGCCACCGTTTTCCAACATTTTTTCAACAAAGAAAATCTTCATAAGCCTAACCGATCACCTTGTGATAAAGAGTTTCCAGTTCGCTGTAGGAGCTGAATGTACTAGACATGATTCCGCTGGTTTCACCGACTTTACAGCCTCGGAAGAAGACGTAGTAGATACCTCCGAAATACTGATCAAAAATTTCTGTTTCACTGAGATCTTTATGGAATGATTTTAGCCACTGAATCAAAACATAGGTGTATAGAACCTGCTGTACGTTGTAATGGCGAATGAGCATTTGATCCCAAATTGAATTTTCGTCATAATTGTCAAGTACATCGGATTTCCAGTCCAAAATGCAGTATCTGCCATTCTTTTGGAACAAAAGATCTATAAAACCCTTGCAGTAGAGGTCCATGACTTGTTTTTCTCGGTCTCCCTTCATATTCATGTGGAAGAGCATTTCGCTACGGCGCTTGCTAAAATCAATGCTGTTTAGATGGAATGCTTCTGCCTTCCTGTTTGCACCTTCAATGAATTGCAGGTTTGCATTCAGCGTGTTCCAGACCATCTTGATGGCTGTATCAATCCAACTGGGATTTCTATCAATTTCAAGGGACTCGTTCTGGAAAGATTCTATCACGAATTCCCTGAGGGCCTTATCCTGTAATGCATCATCTATTGACAAGTTGCCAATCTTTTCGAAATCAACGAGTTCAAAAATTTTGTGCATGGCATTACCCAGTTCTGCACCTCTGGGGAAGAATGCAGAATCATCTGTCTTGGACGTGCTGCTAAAGGATTCGTCTTTCTGGATTCGTCCTTCATCGGATTCCTGGTCTTGTGTTCCGTGGGCAATTTGGGAGTAGGATGTGGCATGGGGGAACTTTTTCCACACCTTCCAGGAGGAAATTTCTTTTTCCAAATCACTGATGCTGACGATATTCTTTTCTTCTCTGGTGGTTCGCATTCCTAACAGGATGTCCTGTATGGTCTGCTTCTTATCTTTGAAAAATCTGTCAGCTAGTCTTTGGTAATATTTTTTGTTTTCGTCATTGTCACAGAAACGATTGATTGCGTTAACTAGCCAATCCATTTCCTTGCAGCGGGCACGGAGTATTCCTTTGACAGTCTTTTTCTTTATGGCGAAACAGGGCATTATCATTAGATGCGTTGCTCTGGTGAATGCTACGTAGAAAAGCCTATGCCACTCCCTTTCGGTATCTTCCTTTACAATTTCCTTGACGTCGGGAGAAAAAGACATCCAGCGCAGTCCATCTTCCTGGCTGGTATACTGGTAAGGTCCAGAAGATCCCGCATGTCCTCTTTCTCCGGCTACGGAAATGACTATGGGAAATTCAAGTCCTTTGGATGCATGGATGGTCATGGTCTGGATGACATCCAGGTCTGTTCCCTTTGCGACGATGTTTGAGTCCTTCAACGCATCTTCTGTGCCTGCGGCAAGTCCGTCTAGATGTCGGATGATTTCTTCTAGAGAGCAATTTGTTGTATAGAGGTAATCTACAATGTAGTCGCCGACCTGCTGGATTTTATTGAGGCTCTGGAGGTTTTCTGGCTGATATAATTCAGCCATGTTTGGTGATTGGGTATAGATGCTTTCTTCAAGTTCCGCCCACCTGCGCTGCTCAGAAAGATTATGCCAGTGAAGGAAGGTTTCAATTTCACTGATACGGCTATTGTCTATGGATAGTCCCTTGACATAATCTAGGGAGCGTCCCCAAAAATCGGTGAGAAGGGCGGTGTATAGAAGGTTTCTGTTTCTTTCTGAATAGTCGCTTACGTCGATTGCTTTTAGAAGTGCACTCCATTCGGCGCATTCTCTGCTTTTGAATAGATTGTCATCCTTGTAACGCAAGAAGGGTAATCCGTATTTTTTTAGCAGTTGCTCGACATGTTCAAGTTCTGAACGGTTTCTGCCAAGAATGGCGAAATCGGAAAACTTGAGATTCCTCAGTTTGAGAGTCTCCTTGTCAGGAATTTGCAACTTCGTTTTTCCATCTTTAAACGTACAGAAATCAATGATGTTGTTGACGACGGTTTCTGCGTAATCCTTTGGCTCAATATCAGAGTCACTTATCAAGAATGGAGGTGGTACGAAGCCGTCATATACTGCGTCCGGCTTGGATATTGGCGGGCAATCGGAAGGCTCAAAATCAAAGGAAAACTCAGGGCTTGTGCTGAATAACTTGTTGCATGCTTCAATCATCTGGTTACTGGAGCGCCAGTTTGTCTTCAGTTCTCTTCCGTTTCCAATTTCTGCGGTTGCGACGGTGTAAACGTTGATGTCTGCACCCTGGAAGGAGTAGATGGACTGTTTTGGGTCTCCTACAACCATGATGTGATGAAGACCGTCGTGCGCCTCCATAAAAATCTTCTTAAAAATGCTCCACTGGAGTTCGTTGGTGTCCTGAAATTCATCAATAATTGCGAATCTGTATTTCAGTCTTAACGCTTGAACAAGGAGAGAGTTTGGCTTTGTGACGCCATGATAGACGTGGCGGATCATGTCGTTGAAGGATTGGACCTTTTGCAGGTGTTTTTCCTCTTCCCATTCCCTGTACAGTTTTTTCAGATAGACATAAAGACATTTTTGTAACAGAAGATTTTGGGCGGAACGATCCTTGTCTCCCAGGAGGTTTTTGAGGTCGACAATGGATGCTAGGGCGGATTTAATGTCACCATGGAAGTTTTCTGCGTTAATCCGGAAGGTTGCACCATTGTAGAGGCCGTGTCCTCTAACCCATGTCCTGATATCTTCCAGGAGGTCTGCAGCCTTTTTACTTTTGGTAATAAGTTCGTTCCTGGAGTTCTCAAGGATGTCGATGGCATTTGCGACAAAATCAATGAGCAGAAGATCCCCATAGTTCTTTGCTTCACAGATGGCGGAGATTTCCTGCAGGGAAAGTTCGTGATCGCCAGCCTTGATGATTTCATCGTCGACCACATTTGTTGTTTCCGGTACCAAAGTTTGAACGGCAGAAATCAGCAGGCTTGTGAATTTCTCCATATCACCGGAGTTTTTGACAAAGGTGGTGAAAAGTTCGTCATGGATCCACTTGTCGCGAATAAGCCTGTTGATTAAATCTTCCACAGCGCTGTCGCTAATCATTTGCTGAATAAAGGGCACGTTTGTTTCGTAGGCGAATTCCTTTGTGACCTTTTCGCAGAAGGAGTGGATGGTTCCGATGGGTGCTCTATGGATGTCGTGAAGGGCTTGCTGTAAATAAAGATTGTTTGGAGATTTTAGAGATTCTTCCTCAATCTTCTTGCGGATGCGGTCCTTTAGTTCTCCTGCGGCCTTTTCTGTATAGGTGACGATAAGAATCTGATCCAGGCTAAGCCCCTTTAGAATGAGACGGGCAACCACCTGCTGGATGGTATAAGTTTTTCCTGTGCCTGCAGATGCCGCAATGAAAAGATTTTCATCGCCATTGAATTTGTCAATATCGAAAACAGGATTACTCATTGTCATCACTCCAAATTGGCTTGAGGAGTTGAACTTGGCCTAGAACGGCGTTGCTCCAGTCGGTCTTAAAATCTTCATTGGAAAAACCGGAGAACTTTTCTGGTGCAAAGAGCCTTTTTCCCTTGAAATATTCCCATGGCCCATGGGAACTAGTGAGACTGTATTTGTAATCGGCAAAGGTGGTAATCTTTGCGCTGTCCAACAATTGAACGGGAACGCATTTCTGGTATTTATCGACAAAACTCTTGTTGAAGATTTCTCGTATGATGGTTGCAGCATCAATGGGCGAAATGGAGAATGACTTTCTTGCGGGTTCTTCGTTTTTGTAGGTGTAAATATCAAGATGGAAGGATTCAACAATGTCTTTTGTTGTTGAACTGGCGGCCAGAAGAAGCGCGTCTAGATACATCTTGATGTAATCTGCCATTCCGACATTTTCACTGCTTTTTACGGTAAAGAGATTATGTTCGTGGCTGCTGATGCTTACATGCCAATCCAACAGGGTGCCCAATGTCCATGCATGGTTCCCATTGACAAAGGAATGCTCGATTCTCTTTTGGTATGTAGCATTCGAAAGAGTGGCGCCACGTTGGATGGAAATGGCCAGGTCTGTAGCCTTGTTGTTGCAATCCTGAAGGATAATTTCACCAAAGACTCCGTTAGGAAGTTTCTTCTTTAGGATCCATTCCTGCTCGGTGCGGTTGTACATGCTGAAGTCATTCTGCAGAATCGCGTAGACGTATTCCTTAAGCAGTTTGTCCTGATCAAATTTCTTCAGTTCAATTGGTTCAAAAAAATCCTTTTCGGGATCGTCTTCTGTGGACGGCAAGTGGATGGCGCGTTCTAGTTGGAACCGAAATGGGTCAACGAAAAACTTCTTGAATTCGGTACAACTGACTTCTTTTGGAAGTACGTCGTCTTTTTTTGAGGTTACAAAAACGTTTTCGATGTCTTCCTGGCTCAACCTTAAGAGGTTGTTCTTTTTTCGGATGGCGCGGGGTGTAAACAGGTCCTTGAATTCGCGAGTCTCGTCAAGAGGGATGTTTTTCTGTTTAAACGCATCGGCATGAGGGGCTTGTGAGTGGTCAAGGAAAAACTGCAGGTCCTTTACTACGGCGGAGGGGAACAGTTCTTCGTCTTTCTGAAGATTTCTGTTGATGAAACTGATATGGAATCCTTTCTTTGCGCTCATGAGCTGGCAAAGGAAGGTGTAGCAGTTTCGGTCTATTGTGGAGTCGTCGCCTGGCCAACGTGCTGCCTGTGTGCGAAGGTCCATGGTGTTCTGTTTTTTTCTGCCGGGGAACACGTTTGCGTTGGCGCCTACAAAGAAAATGTGCTTGGTGGGGATGGTCCTGTTGACAGCGAAACGCATAAAGGTAAGCCCACCATTGAAAAGCCGGATGTTTCCACTGCGAGAGTTCTCGCAGGCACAGTGAAGGGTTTGCTTGACGATGCTCCAGGAAATGTAGGGCGCACCTGCATCAAATTGGAAGTTTAGCAAGTCAATGGCGTTCTGAATTTTTTGCCAAACATTCTTTTCGGAAAGAAGGCTGTCTTCCTTTGCAGGGAGAGATACCCATCGTGCAAGTTTTGCTTTCAACTGATCGGGGCCATTTTTGTTAGAGTCATCTAGCCCCTCTTTGGCAAAATGGATCCAAAGATTCAATTCGTCAATGCATTCAATGAACTTTTGAACGCTTTTTACGTTGCTGGTTTCTATGTCAGAATACGGCCAGAAGGTTCCGTTTTGACAACTAAGGGGGCTGGCGGAAACCTGGGCGAGCAGAAGCTGATGAATGCAATGGGTCCAGTCGTCTTCGTATTTTTTATCGACATGACGATAAATGTTCATGTTGACAATCCACTGCTCCCATGCATCGATAAAATCTGGGTTGATTTCAAAGGATGCCTGGACAACTGGATTTTTCACAAGACTGAAAAACTCAGGCCTTGATATGTATTGTTGCTGATGAATCCTGAAAAGGTTGTCAATGGCACTTTCCGTCAGGGAATCCTTCTCGGGGTAATCCGTAATCGAATAGGGAATGTAGAAGGGTGAATCCTTGGGGATGGCGTTGAATACCTGTTCAATGGGTGATCGATAAAGGTCCAGGTTTGGCGAAATCACGATGATTTCATCCAGTCGCACGCCCTTTTGCAAAAGATGGCAAACTTCTGAATGAAGGGCCTCAATTTCCCGTAGGGCGGATGGTGCCGCTGTCAGGGTCAGGGAACTGTCTTCTTGTTCTGAATTATCTGCCTGGAAATTTTCGTCAAAAAAGTTCTTGCGATGGGCAACCAGATGCTGAACCTGATGCAATAGCGAGTCGGGTTGGTATTCATTACCGGAAAAGTCAAAGGAGTAGTCAGAGGCGAGGCACCAAAGCCTGGTGTTTTCTCGGCCTGTGCGCCCCCAGTTTTTCAGCAGGAGATTTTCGTTTTCCGCTAGATGAGTCTCTTCGTCATTTTCGCCGGCTTCTGGCAGGTTGATGCCTGGAGGTTCGGTATTCTTGTTCCACTTTCTTACGTGAGGTGCGTCGACATCTTCCCAGAATTCCATGCAGGGGTTCTGGATAAATGCATAGATGTCCTGTTGCCTGGCGATTTCCTGAAGTATGACGCGGTAGAACTGCCCCATGCCTGAAAGCCCGAATATGAATATGGGCTTATCTAGATGAAATGAATTTCCGCACTGCGAAAAAAGATAGGGAAGGGTAAGGTATTCCTGTTGCTGGCAGGATCGTTCTGCTGTAGCCTTGAAGGCCTTAGTCAATAGGGAATCGCAACCATTGTTATGGAACAATTTGGTGTAGATTTTCTGTTGCCATTTTTCTTTGGGGATGACCTTGTTTTCTGTGGAGAAAAAGTCTCGCAGGTTTCCCTGTTTCCAGTATTCAAGAAACCCCTCATGATGTTTGTTCTGTAACGGAGAAATAAAATTCCCAGGACGGCTAGTTTCGTATTCTAGGAAAAGGCCTGCTAGGGCGTTGGCAAAATCGAACAGTTTTGCGTCGTCGGTATTTCCTGAAATTTGATTTAGGTAAGTCTCCAGTTCTCCAAGACCATCTTTTTTGAGATCGCCATTTTTCAGGTAGGCAATGAGAACGTTGCGGATGATGTCTGCAGAAAGTTTCTTTTTAGATGTATCACCGTTGGATAAGGTCTGGAATAGAAATTTGTCCAGCGTGATGATGTTGAGATTTGCAACGACACCCACCTTCTGGGTGTATCGGAGCCGGAACCACTGCTCGAGTTTTGGGTCGGGGAATATGATTGCCGGTGCCTGGAAGGGGTCTGTCCATATCTTTGAAATGGTCTCTATCATCTCGTCGGCGAGATGTTCCAGGTTTAGTGCAAATTTCAGATGTAGCATAGTGGTAATATATGTTTAAAAAGGGGTGGGCCACTGAATGTATATCGTAATGAATGCGAAAAATGTCAAATAATACCTTTTTTTGCCGTTTTTACGTGAAAAAGACGTTTTTTTCGTTAGCGAAACTCGAATTCTTATATAAATTACAAGGCATAAGGTTTTGATCAAAGATTTTTTGAAAATCTGGAGTTTATTATGGAAATCAAATGGCGTAATCCTGATGCTAAGTTTGACCGTCTGGTTCTTGCAGGCGATATCGGTGGTACCAACAGCAACCTGGGCCTGGTAGGCTACAAGGATGGCAAGTTCACCCTGATTCTCGAAACTGTCTATCCGTCCAAGGATATCGACGGTCTGGAAGATCCCATCCGCGAAACCATGAAGATTGCCGCAGAAGCTCGTGCAGAATTGAAGCCCTCTCATGTCTGCATCAGTGCTGCTGGTCCTGTGTCCAACAACAAGTGCGTCATGACCAACCTCCCTTGGGCTGTAGATGGCGATGCCATTGCCTCTGTGACGGGTCTTCCCACACTCATCATCAACGACTTCATGGCTGTAAGCTATGGTATTCCCACTCTGGATGTGGATGATCCCGAACAGATCCATAAGCTGGTTCATATGGATGGTAGCGTTCCCAAGCCTCAGGCAACCACTAAGGCTGTGATTGGACCGGGTACCGGCATGGGTGTTGGCTTCCTGGCTTTTGACGGTCAGAAGTACATTCCTGCATCCTCTGAAGGTGGTCACTCTACTTTTGCTCCTTTCGACAAGGATACTCAGGAATTCCATGACTACATGTTCAATAAGCTCGGGGAAATTCCCGGCGTGGAACCGTTCATTTCCGGAACAGGCCTCCGCAATATGTACCAATGGTGGAAGGATACCCGTGGCGTTCCTGATAATGAATACTTCAAGAAGATTGAAGAATGCGAACCCCGTCCCAAGTACATTTCCATGGCTAGCGATCATGATCCTGTTGCTGCAGAAATGATGCGCCTCTTTGTGAAGATGCTGGCTCGCTACGCAAGTGACGTCTGTACATTGTTCCTGCCCTTGGGTGGTTTCTACCTGGCTGGCGGTACCGTGCAGAAGGACCTGCGCTGGCTGGAACGCGACAACCTGTTCATGCAGTATTTCGAAAAGAACTACAACCCGAACATTCGCCCCTTGCTGAACAAGATCCCGGTGTATGTCATCAAGGATTACAGCATTAGTTTGTATGGTGCTGCAAACGCAAGCCTCAACCTGCAGAAGTAAGGAGATTATCATGGCTGTAAAGAAGACTGCTACTAAGGCCCCCGCAAAGGTTGCTAAGCCGGCCGTAAAGAAAGCTGCAAAGCCTGTTGCAAAGAAGGCTGCTCCCAAGGCCGCCGCAAAGAAACCCGCCGCAAAGGCAGCAAAGTCCGACATCGAGGTGATTGGTGGCGGTCCCATGGGCGTCATTGTGGAAGAAGCTCTCAAGGGCAAATACTACAAGGCTGTCCAGGCTGATATCAAGACTCTCTTCAAGCAGGACGAAATCGACGATACTGACATCCACACTCTCCTCTGCAAGACTTTTGTGCAGGGCGTGATTGCTGGTGCCGGCATTGCCGCAGACGAAGCCCAGAAGGGTTTTGAAGATCTTGCCAAGATGCTTCAGAAGTTGACAAAGAAGTAATTTGTGGTAAATAAGGCCGGTTTCGCTCCGGTCTATTGCAATCGTCATCCCGGCCTTTGTGCCGGGATCTCTTTTTTGCAGCGCTCGGCTTTCGTATCTTGGCAAGCTGCGCTTGCAGATGGAATGCCTCGGCAATGAAAATAAGTGTGCTTATTTTCGCAGCGCTCGGCTTTTGCTATCTTTGGCCTTAATATGAAATTTGAAGAACTTCCTTTGGCTCAACCGCTCCAGCGTGCACTTCGCTCTGTAGGCTACGATACACCCACTCCCATTCAGGAACAGTCCATCCCCAGCTTGCTGGAAGGTAAGGACCTGCTGGGCATCGCCCAGACGGGAACGGGCAAGACCGCGGCCTTTGCGCTCCCTATTTTGCAGCGTCTGCTGGATTCCGGGAAGTTCCGCTCTCCGAAAACTTGTCGTGCCCTGATTTTGCTCCCTACCCGTGAGTTGGCTATTCAGGTGGAAGAATGCTTCAAGCAGTACGCTCAGTACACTGCAATTTCCACCACCTGCATTTTTGGTGGTGTGGGTGACGCAAAACAGAAGAACTGCCTTATTCGCGGCGTGGATGTTCTGGTGGCAACTCCGGGTCGACTGCTGGATCTGATCGGCCAGAAGGCCGTGACTATGAAGAACGTGGAATTCTTCGTTCTGGATGAAGCCGACCGTATGCTGGACATGGGTTTCATTCATGACATTCGCAAGGTGGTGGGAATGCTTCCGGGCAAGCGGCAGAACCTGTTCTTCAGCGCCACCATGCCTAAGGAAATTTCCGATCTGGCTGCAACTATTTTGAGTGCAAATCCTGTTCGCGTTGAAGTGGCTCCCCAGAGCACTCCCATTGAACGCATCCGCCAGGAACTGTACCGCATTGACAGGCGTCGCAAGGGCGCCCTCCTGAAGGAACTGCTTTCTTCTCACGAGGAAATGAAGAAGGTGCTGGTTTTCTGCCGCACCAAGCATGGCGCCGACAAGATTGTTCGCGTTCTTGAAAAGGCTGGCATTAAGTGTGCTGCCATTCACGGCAACAAGAGCCAGAATCGCCGTCAGGAAGCGCTTGGCAATTTCAAGGATGAAAAAATTCGTGTGCTGGTGGCAACAGACATTGCCGCCCGCGGTATCGACGTGGACGACGTGACCCACGTATTCAATTACGACCTGCCCAACGAACACGAAACCTTCGTGCACCGCATTGGACGTACCGCCCGCGCAGGGAAGGAAGGCGTTGCCATTTCCTTCTGCGCTCCTGACGAAGAGTCCGATCTTCGCGGTATTGAAAAACTCACCCGCGTGAAGATTCCCGAAGGAGACAAGTCCGTCTACGAAAAGTTGCCGCCTCCCCAGAAGGAAACTCCCGAAAGCGAGGCCCGCAATAATCGCGGTAGATTGCCCAAGCGCAGCAACGAAGAAGTCCAGAAGAGCAACAAGGAAGCTCGTGACAACTGGAAAAAGATGAAGGCCGATCGCCGCAACGCACAGAACGGCAAGAATGGTGGCAAGCCTCAGGGAAATCCGCAGCAGTCTAGTCAGCAGTTTGCGCTGCAATCCGCCCCGGCACAGAACGGCGACAATCCAAATCGCCGCACCATCGGCCGTAACCGCCCCGGTTCCCGAGCCCGCAAGCGCATGCGTGAGCAGGCTGCCGCCAGCGCCGCCGCACTGGCGGCCCGCGGACAGAAGTGATTTTTAATTAAGTCGTTCAAGCCATCGACTCAAAAAGACGTTGTAAACGCTGTAGTGTTTGCCGTCAAGAGTAGTGGTTTCTAGAAGAAGTTCCTTGTCCAAAAGAGCTTGCAAAATTCGTCGTGAATTTGCGGGTTGACCGATATTATACTTTACGAGAAATTCTGCAGCTGTGGGCTTGGATACGGATTCTTCCTTTGCGACTGCGGTCAAAAAATTCCATTGGGCGGGCGTGACTAGGCTTCGTCTATCCATAAAGTCGGCCGCGCCTTCTCGTAAAATTTTTAAGGCACCTTCGTAAACTTCTTCAATACCTATTTTGCGAAAGTTCATACTGAACAGAACATTGCAAAGCACTTGGGTGTAGTGGGTATGAACACGGGTCCAGTCTAGGATAAACTCAAGTGCTTCGTCAGTAAGGATGCGTTTGTCTTTTCCAAAAAGTTTTCTAATGAACTCTCCGTAAATACCGCGGTCAATTTTTTCAAGATGGATGCATCGCGTGCTTTCATAAAAAGGCGATTTTTCGTAAGTGAACATTTCACTCATGATATGCTTCTGGCTTCCTGAGAATATGAATCTAATGTTCGGAAGCATTTGGATATGACTCCGGAGTATGGCTTCCATATTTGGCTCAGGAAAATTGCGGATTTGCTGAAATTCGTCTATTGCGATAACAATTGGCTTTTTGAGTGAACTGAGATAATCAAATATGGACTTGAGGGTTTCCTGCTTTTCAGTCTGAGCCAGATAGGTGATGGAAATTTCAGGCGCCCCACTTAGTGCGTCAAATCTCATTATGGGACGAACACCCTTGATGGCATTGATGAATTTTTGGGTGAAACTTTCCTTTGGCGCAGAATTTATGATGGCGGTAGATAGCTTGGCGATAAAATCGTCAAGGTTATTGCATGAATAAATGTCCACGTAAAAAGAAATAATCCCGGGATGGGATTGATTCAATTCATCCAAAACTCTATAGATTAGTCCCGTTTTTCCGTACCTGCGAGGCGAAATCAATGTGACGTTGGATCCATTGAGCAGATAGTTAACAATGGTTCTGCATTCCTGTTCTCGATCACAGAACAGATCCTTTCCGCCATAAGGTTTGAGTATGAATGGATTATCCATAAAATCTCTTCAATTATACAGAATAGACTATCTATTTTGTATAGTCTTATTTGTATAGTCAAGAGTTTTGTCGTCTGACGACAAAAAAGACCCCGACTCTTTTGAGTCGAGGTCTTTTATCCCGGCACAAGGCCGGGATGACACTTTCGCGGGGTCCTGCGCGGCGCTAGTCCGCGCGAAGCTCTAGATTAAGCGGCCTGGCCGCGATTATATCTCTATAACCTTTAACCTATAAGCTTTATGCTTGGCAAATGAGTAAACTCATTTGCTAAATGCTAGCCTCGGTCATGCCAAAGTAAACTTTGGCGCGACTCTCGGCTTACGCATTTTTATAGTCAGCGATCTGTTCTGCAGTCAGGTTCATGATGAAGTTGGAGTGCTTCATCACTTCTGCTTCAGCAAGGTTCAGGTAAACCTTGGCGCTCTTGCCGAACAGTTCTGCGTTTGCAGAAGCGTCGCAGATAAGGAGCTGAGCCATGACGCAGTTG